>CAXSCF010000028.1:20378-27274 GCA_964235815.1 uncultured Sphingomicrobium sp. | reverse complement strand
CGCCGAGCTCGTCGGCTTGCAATCGAACTTCACCATCCTCGATACCGACGACCAGCTCCGCCTGCTCAAGCAACTCATCCTCGCCGCCAACCTCGACGAAAAACGCTGGCCCGCGCGGCAGCTCGCCGGCCTGATCGACCGGTGGAAGAACCGCGGCCTCACCCCGCCACAGCTCGACGCCGCCGAGAGCGAAGCCTTCGCCCAAGGCCGCGGCAAGGAATTCTACGCCGCTTACCAGGCCCGCCTGCGCACCTTGAACGCCTGCGACTTCGGCGATCTGCTGCTTCACATGCTGACCATCTTCAAGGCCCACCCCGACGTCCTTGGCGCCTATCGCGATCGCTTCCTCTACATCCTCGTCGACGAATATCAGGACACCAACGCCTCACAATACGACTGGCTGACCCTCCTCGCCGAGCCGCGCCGCAACCTGTGCTGCGTCGGCGACGACGACCAGTCGATCTATTCGTGGCGCGGAGCCGAGGTCGCCAACATCCTGCGCTTCGAAAAGGACTTCCCCGGCGCCGCGATCATCCGCCTCGAGCAGAATTACCGCTCGACCCCGCACATCCTCGGCGCCGCCGCCGGACTCATCGCCAACAATAGCGGCCGCCTCGGCAAGACCTTGTGGACCGAGCGTGCCGACGGCGACCGGGTCAAGGTCATCGGGGTGTGGGACGGCCCCGAGGAAGCGCGCCGCGTCGGCGAGGAGATCGAGCGTCACGACCGCGACGGCGGGACCCTCGACGATGCCGCGATCCTCGTTCGCGCCCAGTTCCAGACCCGCGAGTTCGAGGAACGCTTCATCGCCATCGGGCTCGCTTACCAGATCGTCGGCGGCTTTCGCTTCTACGAACGCGCCGAAATCCGTGACGCCTTGGCCTATCTCCGACTCGTCGCCCAGCCTGCCGACGACCTCGCTTTCGAACGCATCGTCAACACTCCGAAACGCGGCCTCGGCGACAAGGCCGTCCAACGCATCCACGCCTTCGCCAGAGCTACCGGCCAGCCTTTGCTCCTCGCCGCCGCGCAGATGCTCGACAGCGACGAAATGACCCCGCAGGCGCGCAAGTCGCTCGGCCGCTTCGTCGCCGATGTCATGCGCTGGCGGACGATGTACATGTCATCTTCTCCCGCCTTTGGCGCGGAGGAAAATGGGGAAACAGCCCTTCGAGCCCAACCCGCCAGCAACCTTCACCATGCCGAACTCGCGCGAATCATTCTCGACGAATCGGGTTATACCGCCGTGCTCCAGGCCGAACGCAGCGCCGACGCCGCCGGGCGCCTTGAAAACCTCACCGAACTGACGCGGGCGATGGAGGAATATGACACGCTCGGCGCCTTCCTCGAACATGTCAGCCTGGTGATGGACAATGACGCGGCGCGCGGCGAGCCCAAGGTGACGATCATGACGATCCACGCCGCCAAGGGCCTCGAATTTCCGCTCGTCTTCCTCGCCGGGTGGGAAGAAGGCGTCTTCCCCTCGCAGCGCGCGCTCGACGAAGGCGGTCTCGCTGCCCTCGAGGAGGAACGCCGCTTGGCCTATGTCGCGATCACCCGCGCCCGGACCCGCGCCACCATTCTCCATGCCGCCAACCGCCGCATCTACGGCCAGTGGACCTCGTCCATCCCCAGCCGCTTCGTCGCCGAACTTCCCGACGACCACGTCGACCGCGAAACCACGATGAGCGGCGGCGCCAGCCTGTGGCGCGCGCAGTGGAGCGAACATGACGACCCCTTCGCCCACTTGGGCCCGGCGCAAGCGATGCGCAGCAGCACGAGAGGCCCGGGCTTCAAGCGCGCCACCACCGCGTCGAGCGAAACGCTGCGCACCAGCCTCTACACCCAGCGCACCCCAACCGAATCCCGCGCCAGCGCAATCTCTATCGGCAACAAAGGCCGCGACGACCTGATGCTGGGCCAACGCGTTTTCCACGGCAAATTCGGCTACGGCACGATCGAAGCGATCGAAGGCAATAAGTTGGAGATCGAGTTCGAGCACGCCGGGCGAAAACGCGTGCTGGATAGTTTCGTCAGCATCCCCTGAGTTGTCATCCCGAACTTGATCGGTTGTCGCGCTCCGGCCGCTACGACATGCACCGCCGCAAGGAAGCGATGCTACTTCTGATCGCCAACGACGCCCCACTCGGCCCCGAATGGCTCGACCATCCGCCCAAGGGCGAGTGGTCAGGCGCCCGCGAATGCCACATCGGCGGCGACTTCCTCTTGATTTACGAAGTGAGCGAGAAAGCCGGAACTGGCGGGAGTATTGTGTTCGTGCGAACCGGCACGCATGCCGAGTTGTTCAAAGAGTGATGAAGGGCGCCCTTGGTCTAATGATGACATCGGAACCCTTACGGCAGCGCTAGTTATCATTACCGCAATCGATGCCTTTCATTTGAAGAATAGCTCGATAGACTTAGAAACCTTCTTCCAGATGCACATTGAAAAAACAGCATCCGAGCGAGTGGAAGAATCGGCAAGCACATTGAAAATTTGGCCAAGAAGTAAGTTTGGCGGACGACTGTCAACTGTCAAGTGACGCCTTACGCTCGGTGCGCGCGCTTACCCCGTACCCTTCCGCCCAACCTCCCGCACCCACGGCATCAGCGACGACCACTTCAATTCCTCCATCAACTCGATCCCCGCCAGATCGCCCTTGCGCCACACCACTTCGCCCGCCGGCACGACTAGCCCGTCGATGTACAGCGATACGAAGGTGTCCTTGGCCGGCAACCCTTCCCCCTCGACTTGCAACCCGCGCGCGGAAATGTTGCGCAGCGTCGCCGCCGCCACGTTGCCCCCCCATTTGATCCCGACCGCGCAGCGCAATTCGACCCGCGGCATCGTGCGGCGCTCGCCGGGCTGGCTGATCAAGGTGCGGTTGAGCAAAGCGAGCATGTCGATCGGCTGGTGGAAACGCACCCCCGCCTCGCCCCCGCCTACCCATTCGATCGTTCCCGCGGCGCGGTGTCCGGTGGCGAGCTCGATCGCGACCGCGTCCCCCGCCCCTTCCTTGATCGATCCGCGGAGCGTCGTCCCTAGCGGCGAGATGTTGCGGATCGTACAGGCCAGCCGCTGCCCCGCAACGAAATAGGCCACGGGGTCGAGCACGCCCAGCGCATCGGCCGGGGGCGCGTCATTGGGCCACGGCAATCGCTCGGCCATGACAAAGGTCGTGACGGACGGGGCCTCGGCCATCTTCGCTCCCACTTCAGCGCCCCATCCTTGGTCGCGCGGTGCCTAACGAACCCCTAATGTCGCAAGCGGAACAAGCACGCCGCTGATCCGCTGGAAAGACATCCATCCTTATTGTCCGGAGACACTCATGGCCGAAGCTCGCACCGCCACCCTGACCCGAATGGTCCTGCCCGATCACGAATGCCCGTTCGGGGTTCGCGCCAAGGCGATGCTCGAACAGGCTCAGTTCGCCATCGACGAGCGGTTGCTCGAGAGCCGCGACGCGGTCGAAGCGTTCAAGGCCGAACATCAAATCGCCACCACGCCGCTGATCGAGATCGACGGCGAAACGATTGGCGGAAGCAACGACCTCGAAACCTGGCTTGCCGACCATCCCGCCTGAGGCCTCGTCTCGGCCACTCAAAATTATGACTAAATGCCCGATCGATACGGAGACAAGTGCCAAATTGTTCGTTGTCCCGACGCTGAACACAGCAATAAAAAACAACGAGGAGAGACACATGGCAGACAATGATCAAGGCAGCGGCGCAGGCGGCCAGTCGGCTGGAGGCAGCGGCGCAAGCAGCGACGACATGCGCAAGGACGGAACCTCGTCGGGTGCCGGCAGCATGGGCGGCGCGAGCGGTTCGGACGGCGGCAGCGGTATGGGCGGAAGCTCGGGCGGCAGCGGCGGCATGGGCGGCGCGAGTGGCTCCGACGGCGGCAGCGGCATGGGCGGCGGCTCGGGTGGCGCCGGTTCGACTGGCGGCGGAATGGGCGGCGGCTCGGGCGGCGGCGGAAGCTCGGGCGGTGCCGGTTCGACTGGCGGCGGAATGGGCGGAAGCTCAAGCGGCGCGAGCGGCTCCGACGACGATGACACTGAAATGACCGACGATGGTGCCAGCGGCGGGTCGAGCAGCAGCGGCATGAGCGGTGGCAGTGCCGGCTCCGGTGGCAGCGGCAACGTCGGCACTGGCGGCGGCTCGGGAAGCAGCGGCGCCGGTCAGTAGCCTCGCCTTTACATGCCCGGAAAAAATGCGGGCGGTCGCCTAACGGCGGTCGCCCGCACTATCGTCGAGCGCAGCGCTATTATCGACCGAGTTCCCCTCTCCGCCGCGCCGGGTCGGCGTGTCGAGTTCCATCCAGTCGCGGAACGGCAAATGATAGACCATGTCCATCACCTCGAACTCGAGCGCGCCCGCCTGGCTGGTATTGCTGTTCCACAGCGCCACCACCCCGCTCTTCAGGACCGGGTCGAACAGGATTAGCGAACGATAGCCATTGACCCCGCCGCGATGGCCGACAAGGTGATGACCGGCATAATCGTAGCTTCGCCAGCCGAGGCCGTACATCGGATCATGCAGCCGTTCGAGAAACTTGCGCAAATGCTGTCGCTCGAGCGGGGTCGCGACCAGCGGCGCATGGACCCGTTCGAGCAGCCGCGGGCTCAGCACCGCGGGCATTTCGCCCATCTGCGCCAGCATCCACAATGACAGATCCTTGACATTGCTGTTGATTCCGCCCGCCGCCGGAACGCCATAATAAATATCATTGACCTCGATCGGACGCCGCCCGACGCTATGCGCTCGGGCCCAGCTCGGGGCGGATTGGAGCCCCGCCCGCGACACGCTCGCCGAGGTCATTCCGATCGGGTCGAACAATTCGCGCTTGACCTCGTCGCCATAGCGGCGGCCACTCGCTTTCTCGACGATTTCGCTCGCCGCATCATAAGCGACATTCTGATAGTTCCAGCACGTCCCCGGCGCGCACACCGCGTTGAGTGTGAACAATTGCCGCCGCAACAGGGGCGCGCTGACACCCTCCTCAAGCTTGTTGTCGAACGCGTTGCGATAAAGGCCGAGTCGATGGCTCAGGAGATCGGCGATGGTCGCTCGGGTCTGCGCGCCATTGGGCAGTTGAAGCGATGGGGCGAGGGTCGCAACCGGCTGGTCGAGCGAGAACTTGCCTTGCTCGGCGAGCTTGGCGACCATCGTCGCGGCGACCCCCTTCGACAGCGATGCCCAGCGGAACACTGTCTCCGGGGTGACGCGCTCGCTGGATCCGGCAAGCGTTTCGCCATAGCCGGACAGAAAGGTGATGCGACCCTGTTCGACGATCCCGACCGCCAGCCCGACCATCGACGGCTTGGTCGCCATCCGCGCGAACCGTGCATCGAGCGCGGCATAATCGATGTCGCGGCGCTTCGCCGGGGCAAGCTGGATCAGCTGCGCGCGGGTTTGCGCCTGCGCCGCCGCGATCTGCTGCTGCGCCGATTTCGCTGGTGCCGGTTTATGCGTCGCCGACCACGCCAGCCCGGCGGCGATGAACGCGGCCAGGCCGAGCCCCAGCTTGAAATCTTGCGTCAATCCACTCTCCCCAAACCGCCCTGTGGCGAGGGAGCCCTCCGGCCTCAACTGCCGATCGGCACCCGCTGCGGCGAAGCGATGGCTTGCGGCGATGAACGGCGCCGCGCTGGCATCGCGAACCAACCGCGCCTAAGGATGCAAGATGCAATTCCTCAAGACTCTGTTCTGGATGGTGGTCGCGGTGTCCATCGCGATCTTCGCCACGCGCAATTGGCGGGACGTCACGGTCGATTTGTGGGGGCCGTTCGCCGCCGACATCAAGCTGCCGCTGCTGATGGCGGCAATGGTGTTGATCGGTTTTCTGCCGCCGTGGCTTATCCTGCGCAGTCGGTTGTGGCAGGCGAAGCGCAAGCTCATGACGCTCGAGCGCCCGATCGACCGACCGATCGATGCGCCGCTGGCCCCTGTCGCTTACGCCCCGGCCGCGTCCATCTCCACGCCCCCGGACCCATTCGCATCGTGACACCGATCTTCGTCGCGATCGACACAGCCGACCTCGTCCGCGCCCGCGCACTGGCGCTGGCGGTCGCTCCGCTTGCTGGAGGGATCAAGCTCGGCCTCGAATATTTTTCGCGCAATGGTCGCGACGGCGTGGCCGCGCTCGCCGACCTCGGTGTGCCGATCTTCCTCGATCTCAAGTTTCACGACATCCCCAACACCGTTGCGGGCGCGATCGCGGCGCTTGGCGACCTCGACCTCGCGGTGCTCACCGTTCACGCCGCCGGCGGGCGCGCCATGATGGAAGCCGCGCGCGCCGCCGCGTCACCCGCAACTAAGGTCGTCGCAGTCACCGTGCTGACCAGTCTCGATCATGCCGATCTGGCCTCGATCGGCGTCGAGCGCGATCCGTCCGGACAGGTCGGTCGCCTGACGGACCTGACACGCGCCGCGGGTCTCGACGGGATCGTCTGTTCGGGCAATGAGCTTGGTGCCGTTCACGCCCGGTGGAACGACGGCTATCTCATTGTCCCCGGCATTCGTCTCGCCGCCGCCGAAGTGGATGACCAGAAGCGGATCATGACCCCACGCGACGCGCTCGACGCGGGTGCGTCGATGCTCGTCATCGGCCGCCCGATCACGCTCGCCGATGATCCCGCCGCGGCACTGGCGGCGATCGCGGCGACGCTTTAGTTTACTTGCGCACCAACGCGGATCAAGACCGCGTCACGACGCACAGAAAGGGTTTCGATGAGCTGGCTAAGCCGCGTTCGCAATGGCATCCAGGGGCTGACCAAGCGTCAGCATGCCGACAATCTGTGGCACAAGTGCGTCAAGTGCGACACGATGGTGTTCACCAAGGAGTGGGAAGACAATGGCTTCGTGGCGACCTGGGAAGCGCCGACGATGTTG
>CAXSCF010000028.1:0-20368 GCA_964235815.1 uncultured Sphingomicrobium sp. | reverse complement strand
ACCGCGCCCAATACGATCTCCTCGACAGCCCCGAAGTGCGCGAGGATCCGCTCAAGTTCCGCGATACCAAGCGCTATAGCGAGCGCATCAAGGCCGCGCGGACCAAGACCGGCGAACGCGATGCGCTGATCAACGCGCGCGGCAAGATAGAGCGTCACACCGCGATCGTCGGGGTTCAGGACTTCGCCTTCATGGGCGGATCGATGGGGGTTGCGGTCGGTGCCGCGTTCGTTGCCGGGGTACGGGCCGCGATCAAGGCCAAATGCCCCTATATCCTGTTTACCGCCGCTGGCGGGGCGCGGATGCAGGAAGGTATTTTGTCACTGATGCAGATGCCGCGCGCGACCGTCGCGCTGGCCCAATTGCGAGAGGCGGGCCTGCCCTACATCGTCGTCCTCACCGACCCGACGACGGGCGGGGTGACCGCCAGCTACGCCATGCTCGGCGACGTCCAGCTGGCCGAGCCCGGAGCGCTGATCGGGTTCGCCGGGCAGCGCGTGATCGAGCAGACGATCCGCGAAAAGCTTCCCGACGGCTTCCAGCGCGCCGAATACCTCCTCGAGCACGGGATGATCGACATGGTCGTCCACCGCCACGCCTTGAAGGACCGCCTCGCCCGCCTGATCGCCTACCTTGCCCCCGAAAAAGCAAGGAAAGCGGCGTAACCTCCCCTCTCCCCTTCAGGGGAGAGGGGGGAGCCACGAAGTGGCGGAAGGAGAGGGGGAGTCCGTCCCGCCATCCGCTGTCCCCCTCTCCCTTCGCCGCTGACGCGGCTCTTCCCTCTCCCCTGAAGGGGAGAGGGTGATGGACTTCGCCACCTCGACCGACCCCGCGGTCCAAGCCCAGCTCGATCGCTTGGGCTCGTCGATCTACGCCCCCGACATCCTCGGGCTCGACCGCATCCTTGCCTTGCTCGACCGGCTCGGCAATCCGCACCACGCTTTGCCCCCCGTGATCCACGTCGCCGGCACTAACGGCAAGGGCTCGACCTGCGCCTTCCTCCGCGCCGCGCTCGAAGCCGCCGGGCACCTCGTCCACGTCTTCACCAGCCCGCACCTGGTGCGCTTCAACGAGCGCATCCGCCTCGCCGGCGTGCTGATCGACGATGCCGAGCTCGCCCCCTTGCTGGCCGAAGTGATCGACGCCGCGCACGGCATGAAGGCAAGCTTCTTCGAGATCACCGCCGCTGCCGCCTTGCTCGCATTCGCCCGCACCCCGGCCGACGTCGTCATCCTCGAAGTCGGGCTCGGCGGCCGCCTCGACGCCACCAATGTCGTCGACGTCCCGCTCGTCACCGCCATCGCCAGCCTCGCGCTCGACCACCAGGCCTATCTCGGCGACACCCTCGAAGCGATCGCCGCCGAGAAAGCCGGCATCGCCAAGCGCGACGTGCCCCTAGTGACGCAGGCCTATCCGCCCGCCATCGCCGCCGTTATCGCCGGCGCCGCGGCGCGCGCCGGCGCCCTCCTCATCCCCCGCGGCCAGCGCTGGGCGGTGCTCCCCGACCAGGGCCAGCTCCACTATCGCGACGCGCAGGGCGACCTCATTCTCCCCCTCCCTACGCTCCCCGGCGATCACCAATTGCTTAACGCCGGGCTCGCCATCGCCATCCTCCGCCACCAGTCGCTGCTCGCGGTCCCTCCGTTTGCGCTGGCCGAGGCGATGCGCCGCACCACCTGGCCCGCGCGCCTCCAGCGGCTCGACGTCGGCCCGCTGGTCGATCGCCTCCCTGCAGGCAGCGAATTGTGGATCGACGGCGGTCACAACCCCGACGCCGCGCGCCTCGTCGCGGCTTATGCGCGCGAGCAATGGTCAGGCGGCGCGCCGCTGACCCTGTTCTTCGCCAGCCTCAAGTCCAAAGACGCCGCCGCGACCCTCGCCCCGTTCGCCGGGGTCGCAGCGCAAGTCGTGACCCTCCCCATCCCCGGCCATGACAGCCGTGACTCGGCCGAGCTTGCAGCGATGGCGAACAACCTCGGCTTCGCCGCCAAGCCGGCGACCGACCTCGATGCAGCCCTCGCCACCATCACCCGACCGGCGCGCGTGCTCGTCTTCGGCTCGCTCTACCTCGCCGGCGTCGTGCTCTCGGCCAATGGCTCCTTGCCCGACTGATCGACCGACACCGCTTCGGCCGCCGTCGCGCGCCGCGACTGGGCGCGCACCCGCACCCCCTCGAGCAGCACGAACAGCACCGCGACCAGCCCCGCGAGCGCGGTCCAGCGGAACACCGGCGCATAGCCGTAGAGATCGAACGCCTCCCCCGCGATCCCGCGCCCGAGCGAGCCGATGAGGAAAGTCAGTGACGACAGCAGCGCATATTGCACGGCGGTGTAATTGCGGCTGACGATCCCCGACAGATAGGCGACGAACGCCGCCCCGGCGATCCCGGTCGAGATGTTCTCGACCGAAATCGCCAGCAGCAGCCGCACCATCCGTTCGTCGAAGCCAAGGCTGCCGGCCAGGCGATCGAGCCACAGCGCATGCGCCACCATATCGATGTGCGCGCCCCCCTCGGCGAGGTCGGCGTAGAGAAAGTTGCCGAACACCGGCAGGATGGCGCCGATCAGGATCGTCGGGATCCGCCCCAGCCGGACGAACAGATAACCCCCCAGCCCGATCCCGATCATCGTCATGAAAATGCCGAACACCTTCGACGCGAACGCCACCTCGTCTTTCGCATAGTGCAGGTAATCGAGGTAGAACGGGAAGGCGAACGACGACCAGATATTGTAGCACAGGGTGTAGCTGAGGATCAGCCCGATGACGATCAGCACCCCCCATCCGAGCCGCCCGGCAAGCTCGGCCAGCGGCGCCACCAGCGCGACATACAGATGGTTAGCGGCGGTCCGCCCGGGCGAATGCGTCGGGTCAGCCTCCCTCAGCACATATTGCCCCCGCGCCCGCAGCCGGTTGGTTACCGCCGCGACGATCAGCGGCACGACCACCGTCGCGAAGATGATCCACGGCGCATAGGCCTTGGTGAAGTCGCCAACCGATGGCCGCGCCGTCCCCGGCGGCGCCTCGCCGAGCATCGAGATCATGAACCGCACGATCGTCGAGATCGCCCACACCCAGCTCACCCCGACGATCCCCAGCGCGACCAGCCGCGCGCGCGGCACCAGCGCCCCCGGCTCGGCCAGCGGGGCATGTAGCGCCCCCGCCGGCGGTCGCTCGGTATCGGGCGCGCGCAATGCGATGAGCAGCATCAGACCAATCAGCCCGGCCATCAGCAGATAGACCAGCCCCCACGACATCCGCGCCGCCAGCACCAGCGCCAGCGCGCCCCCGACGATCGACGCCGTGCGATAGCCGAACTGATAGATCGCCGACAGCAATTCGACCGGCGAGCGCTCGTCGGCGACGTCGATCCGCCACGCATCGACCGCCACGTCCTGCGTCGCTGAGGCCAGCGCGGCGATCACCGCATAGATCGCGAAGGTGCCGATGTTGGTCGCCGGGTTGGTCGCGGCAAGCCCGATGAAGGCGAGGATCATTACCGCCTGGCACAGCACGATCCAGCTCTTGCGCCGCCCCAGCCGGTCAAGCGCGGGCAGATGGAAGCGGTCGACCAGCGGCGACCACAGGAACTTGAACGAATAGCTTAAGCCGATCCAGGACAGTACCCCGATCGTCGCCAGGTTGATCCCCGACTCGCCGAGCCACGCGTTGAGCGTGCCGATCAGCAGCGCGTAGGGCAGCCCCGACGAGAAGCCGAACGCCAGCATCGTCGCCGACTTGCGCGTCGCCAGCGCCGCCCTCAGCAGGCGCAATCCCTTCGGTCGTCGAGCCACGTCGTCACTCTCCCCATCCCGGCTTTGCCCCAGTCTAGCCACCGCGCCGCGCTTGACTACCCCCGCCGATCGCCAAGCGGCTTGCGCATCGCGTCGGACCGGCGCACAAATTTAACATGGATCAGTTCACCACCGCTGCTCGACCGACCCCGGGGCAGCGAGCACTTGCCGATGCCTTGGCGCGGGGCGTATCTTCGCTGGGCGAGGGAATCGAGACCCTCCCCGCGTCGCTCTACACCGACCCCGCGCGGTTCAAGGCCGAACAGCGGATGATCTTCGACCGCGTTCCCCACCTCCTCGCGCCCTCGGCCTTGCTGCCCGAGCCCAACATGGCGGTTGCCCACGACCATTACGGCACCCCGTTGATCCTCGCACGCGACGCCAGCGGCCATGCCCATGTTTTCGCCAACGTCTGCCGGCATCGCGGCACGCGGTTGATCGAGGCCGAGGGCGTGGTCCCCGCCAAGCGCATCATCTGTCCCTATCATGCATGGGCCTATAAGCCCGACGGCGAACTCACCGGAATGCCGCGGGCCGAATGCTTCCCCGGCTTCGACACGAGCACGCACGGGCTCGTCAGCTATCCGTGCGCCGAGGCCGGCGGACTGATCTGGTTCGCCAAGCAAGACGAGGCCGATTTCACCGATGCGCTGGCGCTCGCGCCCGATCTCGATGCCTTCGCGATGGCCGACCAGTTCGTCTATCGTCGACAGACTCATGATGTCGCCGCCAACTGGAAGCTGGTGATCGACGCCTTTCTTGAAAGCTATCATGTCCAACGGCTCCATGCCGCGACCATCGCCAGCTTCTTCGCCGACGGGATCACCGTCGCCGACAGCATCGGCCGACATCAGCGCGCCGCGGTCGGGCGCGCCGACTATCTGGCCAAGGTCGATCGCGACGATTGGGTCGCGTTGCGCCATGCCGTGACCTACACCTATCAGATTTTCCCCGCATCGGTGATCATCGTCAGCCCCGACTACATCAACCTGTTGATCGCGATGCCGCAATCGGTTGGTCGTACCCTGGTCGAAGACGTCATGCTGATTTCTGAAGAGCCCGCGACCAACGAGGCCGCAACGCACTGGCAGCGCAGCTGGGACCTGCTCGATGGCGGCACCTTCGTCGGCGAGGATTTTCGGGCCGCCGCACTGGCCTATCAAGGATTGTCATCGGAGGCGATCGACAAGGTCGTTCTGGGTACGCTCGAACATGGCATCGCCGATTTCCACCGAAAGCTCGAACTTGCTTTGATGACTTGACCGATTGCTTTTCCGCCAAAGCTTTGGCCGAAATCCCGTGTGTCATGGTTTCGAACGATTGCCGGGCAGCGCGGCACCGTCAACCTGCGGGCGTTACCCGTACAGTGTCAAACCCTTGGGCGGACGCGACTTTTCGCCCTGCAAATGCTTGTCGACCGCTTCCAGCGCGGCCTTGAGCGTGCGCTGGCTGTAGGGTTTCATCAGGCACCCGATCGCGACCTCGGCGGCTTCGGGCGGTGCCATCCCGGTCGCGAACAGTGTCGGAATGGTCCTCGCCTTGGCGAGTCGCGCCAGGTCGATCCCGCTGCGGGCCCCGGCCAGACGCACGTCGGACAGGATCAGATCGACCTTTTCGCGGTCTAGCGTGGCGATCGCATCGGCGACCCGATCATGCGTTGCCACGACCGTATAGCCCGCCTCTTCGATCATCGTTTCATTGTCAAACGCCATCAAGGCTTCATCCTCGACGATGAGGATGCGCTTGACGATCCGCTTGGGCTTCCCGAACAGCATGATACCCCCGTAGGACGAACAACATGGACCCGCAACGAACGAAGCGCGCGCCAGTGCCGCGCCGCCAGCGCCAAGGCGATGGAGCGCCGCAAAAGCCGCGTGGACCGCGCCCCGGCGCGCCCCGCGAAGAAGGGCCGCAGCGCATCGCCAAGCTGCTCGCCCGCGCTGGGATCGCCTCGCGCCGCGACATCGAACGGATGATCGAGGAAGGCCGCATCGCGCTTGATGGCAAGACTCTCGAAACCCCCGCCACTCTGCTTACCGATCTTGCCGGGGTGACGGTCGATGGCAAGCCTGTCGCCGCGCCCGAGGCTGCGCGCCTGTTCCTGTTCTACAAGCCGCCGGGCACGCTGACCGCGGCGCGCGATCCCAAGGGTCGCCCGACGATTTATGACAAATTGCCACCCAATCTGCCGCGGCTCATGCCGGTCGGCCGTCTCGACTATCAAACCGAAGGCTTGCTGCTGATGACCAACGACGGCGAGTTTAAGCGTCAACTTGAGCTGCCCAGCACCGGCGTCGTTCGAACCTACCGCGCGCGCGCCTTCGGCGACATCACCCAGGCTCAACTTGAAAGCCTGTCCGAAGGGATCACGATCGAGGGCATGCGCTATGGCTCGATCAACGCCAATCTCGAACGCCGCACCGGGCGCAATTGCTGGATTGAAATGTCGCTCGCCGAGGGCAAGAATCGCGAGGTGCGCAATGTCCTCGCATTCCTTGGGCTCCAGGTGTCGCGCCTGATTCGGGTCAGCTACGGTCCGTTCACGGTCGAAGGAATGGAGACCGGTGACCTTGGCGAAGTTGCGCCGCACATCATCAATCACTTTCGCAAGAGCCTGTAACCGATGCGCATCGTCTCGGGCCAGTGGCGCGGGCGGCCGCTCGTTGCGCCGAGAGGCGAGCTCACCCGCCCGACGGCCGATCGGACTCGCGAAACCTTATTCTCGATGCTGGTCAGCCGGCTCGGGAGCTTCGAAGGCCTGCGCATCGCCGATCTCTACGCCGGCAGCGGAGCCTTGGCGTTCGAGGCTTTGTCGCGTGGCGCCACGAGCGCCGTGCTGATCGAAAATGACCGCGCCGCTCTCGACGCCATCGCCGCCAACGCCGCCAAATTGGGCGCTGCGTCGGTGATCGAGGTCCGCGCGATGTCCGCCACACGCCTTCCGCGCCAGGCGCCGTTCGACCTCATCTTCGCCGATCCCCCCTACGCCGCCGGGCTCGGCGGCGCGGTTGCCAGGGCCGTCGCCGACGCCGAGTGGCTCAAGCCCGGCGCCTGGCTGGCGATTGAAACCGCCAAGGGCGAAAGCGTCGACCCCCCCCCCGGCCTGACGATCGAGGCAAGGCGCGACGTCGGCCGCGCGCGACTGACCCTGCTGCGGTTTTAGCAGCCCACCGCTAATCCACTATTCGGAGTAGGGAGGGAGCAATCCGGACCCCCGAGGTGTCCAAGGAAGTGCCTTGGCCTTACGCGTCCTTGGCCGCCTTGGCCGCCGCCCCGCCGATCGCGCCAAGGTCGCCCATCAGCCGCCGACCCATCGCCGTTGCCGCGGCCTTGCCCACTGACTTGACCATTTTCGTGCTACTTTCGCCGTTGCCCATCTGATGCTCGGCGATTGCCGCCACCGCCGCGATCGCCCCCGCGGCAAGCAGGTCGGCGACCAACGGGTGATCGACCAGCTTCGACAATCCCTCGAGACCTTCGCTCCGGTGTGTCTTCTTGCCCGACTTGTCGTCCTTGGGGCCCTTGCCCTCTTTCTTGATCTTGATCTTGACCGTCGCCCCGCTGCTCGCCTTTTTCGATTTTTTCTTGTCACTCCTGCCCGTCTTGGCGGTCGCGCTCTTGGCCATGTCCTTGCTCCCTGTTGCCGCGTCACGCGGGCTCGATGATCCGCATGTCGTCATCCGCGAACGGCAACACAAGGGCGCACGCCGATTCGCGGTCATGGTGGAGCCACGCCAACGCGTCGCTGGGCCGCAGCATCACCGGCATCGCCTTGGGATGAACCGCGCCGACCACAGCATTAGCATCGCAGGTCAGGAACGCCATGTAGGGCCCGGCGTCCTTATCCTTGTTCCCCGGCCGCCACAGACCGGCGAACGCAAACAATGGCGGCGCGTCCTCGTGCATCCCGAACCACACCTTGCGCTTGCGCTTTGTCGCGGGGTCGGGCTCTGCGGTCCATTCGCAGAAGCGTGTCACCGGCACGATGCAGCGCCGCTCGAGATTGCTTAGCGCCGAGCGCCAGAACGGGCTTTCGAGGTTGCGAATATTGGTCACCGGTCGCCCCTTCGCCGCCGCCGGCCCGGGAAAGCCCCAGGTCATCGTCTCAAGTTTGAGCATACCGGCCTCGCGTCGCAGCACCGGGGCGGACCGCCCGGGATAAATCTCGTCATAGGCCGGCAGATTGTCGCGATCGCCCTCAAACCCGCCAAAGGTCCGCCGCACTTCGTCGACCGGCGCGGTCATGGTGTAGAGGTTGCACATGATCCTTAAACTCCGGTTCGCGCCGTCGGGTCCGGCGCTGAACTTATACTGTATTGACAAGATAACACACCCGGCGCACGGTGCGCCGACAGGAGGGCCGACCCATGTACACACAGCAAGACCTTGACGAAGCCGTCGCGGCGGGCGCGATCGACGCCGTCGCTGCTGCGTCGTTACGCGCTTTCTTCGACGCCGACCGTCACGCACCGGCGGTCGACGAGGAACAATTCCGTCTCGTCACCAGCTTCAACGACATCTTCGTCTCGATCGCCAGCATCATCCTGCTGTTCGCGGTCGGCTGGATCGGCCAGGCGATCGGCCAGGCCGCCGGCCTCGTCATGGCGGTCGACGGTGGGCAGGGCCCCAGCCTGCTCGCCCCCGCCGGGATTGCCGCGACCGCTTGGGGTCTGGCGTTGTTCTTCACCGGGCGGCGGCGCATGGCGCTGCCTTCGATCATCTTGCTGCTCGCCTTCGTTGGCGGCGTGTTCGCCACCGCCGGGCTGGCCATCGGGACCGTCGGCGGCGCACCCTCGTTCAACAATAATCCGACGAATGGCGGTCTCGCGCTCGCCGCCAGCGCCTTCGTCGCTGCCGGCGCGGCTTATGTCCACTGGCGCCGGTTCCGCGTGCCAATCACCGTCGCCGCCGGCACCGCCGCGATCGTCGGGCTGGTGCTCTCCTTGCTTGGCTCAGCGATTGCCGACCAGGGCCCCGCGATCCGCAACATCCTGCTCGTCGCCGTCCTGCTGCTCGGGCTCGGCGTGTTCCTGTTCGCGATGCGCTGGGACGCGTCCGACCAAGCGCGCACGACACGCCGCGCCGATGTCGCTTTCTGGCTGCACCTGCTCGCCGCGCCGATGATCGTTCATCCGGTCTTCACGCTGCTCGGGCTCAACGACGGCCATGCCACGATCGGCGAGGGGCTGGTCGTGATCGCGCTCTATGTCATTTTGGCCATCGCCGCGCTCGCGATCGACCGCCGCGCCTTGCTTGTGTCGGCGCTAGCGTACGTGCTCTATGCGCTGACCGAAGTGTTCAAGCAGATCGGCGCGGTCGAACTGAGCGTCGCGCTCACCGCGCTGGTGATCGGCTCGGCATTGCTATTGTTGTCGGCCTACTGGCACCAAGCTCGGCGACTGGTGGTCGATCGCTTGCCGGGCGAGCTGGTCACCAAGCTGCCCTATCTCGACCGCGCGCTCATTCTCCAACCAACCGCATAAGGCGGCGCTCGAGCGGGGCCAGCACCCCGGCCAGCTCGTGCCCGCGCTTGAGCACCGCGCCATGCTCGCCGACCAACGTGAACGCTCCTTGCTTCAACCGAAGCGAGGGGCGTTTTTCGATCCGCGCCTCGGGCCGCTCGGTGGCGCGGCGAAAGGCGGCGAAGATCGCGACATCGGGATGAAACGAGAGGCCATAATCGCGCCAATGCCCCGCCGCAACCATCCGCCCATAGAGATCGAGAATGCGCTGGAGCTCGCTTCGATCGAACGCCGCGACTGCCTGCCGATCGCGCGGGCGCGGAAACGGCGTCACCACGCTCACGCGCTTTTGGCCGTGGGCTGCGTCTGGCGCAGCACCTTCAATTCGGCGACTTCCTTGCGCAGCGCCTCGACCGCTTCCTCGAGCTCGCACTGCCGCACCATGCCCGGGTCGCTATTCTCGCCGCACGGTGTGCCATAAGCGATAAATCCCGGGCTGTAGTGAATCACATCGACCGGCACCGGGCGCGCCGGGATGCCGACCACCGTGGTCGATGGCAATACTTCCTTGGTGACCACCGAATTCGCCCCAATTCGCGCGCCTTCACCGACCTCGATCGGACCCAGCACCTGCGCGCCCGAACCAATCACCACGCCGCTGTGCAAGGTCGGGTGGCGCTTGCCGCCGATCCCGGTCGACGGATTGGTCCCACCCAGCGTGACGTTCTGATAAATCGTCACGTCATCCTCGATTTCGGCGGTCTCGCCGATCACGGTAAAGCCGTGGTCGATGAAAAAGCGTGCCCCGATCTTGGCACCGGGATGGATGTCGATCGCGGTCAGCAGCCGCGCCAGATGATTGACGAACCGCGCCAGGAAAAACAGCCGCCCGCCGTAGAGCCAGTGGGCGACTCGGTGCAGCGCAATCGCCAATACCCCCGGATAAAGCAGGATTTCCCACCGCGAGCGCGCCGCCGGATCACGTGCCTTGATCGAGTCGAGATAGGCAAGAAGGGTCGATGCCAAACAATTGGCTCCTGTGGTTGGTGCGCAATATCTAGGGGTTCGTGCGTCCAATGAAAAGGCGACGGCCGTTTGCCTGTGTCGGACAGGCTTGCTGCAACCGCGAATGTTCGTCATGACCGGGCGCGCGAAGCGAGCGGGAGTCGAGGCATGGTCACGCAATTGCTCGCCGATCCGATGGTCCTGCTGCCGTTTGTTCTGATCGGCTTTGCCGCGCAATTGGTTGATGGCGCGCTGGGTATGGCGTTCGGCACGATCAGCTCGACCTTGCTGATCAGCATCGGCGTTCCCCCCGCGACCGCCTCGGCCGGGGTGCACGCGGTCGAGACCGTCACCACGGGAGTGTCGGCGATCAGCCATGTCGCGCACCGCAACGTCGATTGGAAATTATTCTTCCGCTTGGTCATTCCCGGAGTTATTGGCGGCGTCCTTGGCGCTTATGTCCTGACCCAGATCCCGGCCGACAAGGCACGTCCGATCGTTCTTTTCTATCTATTGCTGATCGGGGTCTATTTGCTGTGGCGCGGATGGACTCACCGCCATGTCGAGAAGAAGCCGCGCATCGTCGAGCCGCTGGGATTGATCGGGGGCTTCCTCGATGCTGCCGGCGGGGGCGGCTGGGGTCCCGTCGTCACGTCCAACCTGATCGTCCAGGGCGCCCCGCCGCGGCACACGATCGGCACCGTCAACACCGCCGAATTCTTCCTCACGGTGACGATTTCGGCGACCTTCATCTATTCGCTCGGGTGGGAAGCGATCACCCGCGCGACGTTCGGCCTGCTCATCGGGGGGGTGTTGGCGGCGCCGATCGGCGCGTTCGTCGCCAAGCGGATGGAGGCCGATCGCATCCTCGTCCTCGTCGGAATCGTGCTGATGGCGACGAGCGGCTTCGGGTTGTGGAAATTGCTCGGCTAATCGCTCCTTGCCCTTCTCAAACGCGATCGACCTCGCCGGCGATACCCGGATGTCGAGCGGGCGTCATGTCCAGATGCTGGCCGGGATCGCTTAATAGGCTAGGATCACGGTCCGGAGCCCCTCATGATCGTTCATCTGCCCACCATCAAGCAGCTGCAATATCTGGTCGCCTTGCGCGACCACGGACATTTCGGCAGAGCCGCAGAGAGCTGCTTCGTCACGCAGTCGACCTTGTCCGCGAGCCTGCGCGAGTTCGAGTCATTGGTCGGCGTGACCCTGGTCGAACGCACGCGGCGCGTGGTCCGCTTCACCCCGCTTGGCATGCGGATCGCCGAAAAGGCGCGGAGCGTCCTGCGCGAGGCCGATGAGCTGGCCGACTTGGCGCGCGCTGAGGGCCTGCCGCTGACCGGCGAGCTGCGCATGGGGGTAATTCCGACCATTGCGCCGTTCCTGCTCCCCGCCATCCTCCCCCGCCTGCGCAGCCGCTGGCCCGATCTGAAGCTGTTCCTGCGCGAGGAGACGAGCCAGGCGGCGTGCGACGCGCTCCACCGCGGCCAGCTTGACTGCATCCTCCTTGCCGCGCCTTACGCGTGTGGCGAGGTCGAGATGATCGACCTGTTCGAGGACGAATTGCTGCTCGCTTTCCCGCCGCACGAGAACCCTCCGCCAAGCATTTCCGCCGACGCCATCGACGAGCATCGGTTGCTGCTGCTCGAGGACGGGCATTGCCTCAAGGATCATGCGCTGGCAGCGTGCAACCGTCCGCAGTTGCGCGCCGAAGCGCGAATGCTCGGCACCTCGCTCCACACCCTCGTTCAGATGGTCGACAATGGCCTTGGGCTGACGCTGGTCCCGCAAATGGCCGTATCCGCAGGCATTCTCGACGGCACCGGGATCGTCACTCGTCGCCTCGACGCCAAAATCACCTCGCGCCGCATCGCCCTGGCATGGCGCAAGAACAGCCCGCGCGCGCAGGAATTCCGCACGTTCGGCGAGGCGTTGATCGAGGCGCGCGCGGTTTAGGCGCGCGCCTCGACCGCTTTAGCCCGCGCGAGCGTCGCTCGCGACCAATTGCGCGGTATCGCCCGCGATCAGGTCGAAGCGGTCGGCGTTCATGACCTTGACCCACGCCTTGACGAAGTCGCGCACGAACTTCTCCTCATGGCCATGTTCGGCATAGACTTCGGCGGTGGCGCGAAGCTGGCTGTTCGACCCGAAGATCAGGTCGGTGCGCGTCGCGCGCCACTTCTGCTGCTTCCCGCCGCGGTCGTAACCGATGAACTCCTCGTCGCTCGACGTATCGACCAGGTCCCAGAAGGTTTCGTTGTCGAGCAGATTGACGAAGAAGTCGTTGGTCAACTGGCCCTTGCGGTTGGTCAGCACACCCTCCGGCTTGTCGCCATGATTGGCGCCGAGCACGCGCAGGCCCCCAAGCAGGACGGTTACCTCGGGCGCCGACAGGCCGAGCAGCGACGCGCGGTCGAGCAGCAATTCCTCGGTCTTCACCGACTGGCGAGTCTTTAGATAATTGCGGAAGCCATCGGCCTGCGGCTCCATCCAGATGAAGCTTTCGACATCGGTCCATTCCTGCATCGCATCGCCCCGGCCGCCCGCGAACGGCACGGCGACGCTGAAACCGGCGTCCTTCGCTGCCTTTTCCACGGCTGCCGTCCCGGCAAGCACGATCGCATCGGCCAGGCTCATCGATCCCCTCAGCTCGTTGAGCTTGGCAAGGACCTTGGCCAGCTCGGCGGGTTCGTTGACGTCCCAATCCTTTTGCGGAGCAAGCGCGATGCGCGCGCCATTGGCACCGCCGCGGCGGTCCGACTTGCGATAGGTCGACGCCGAGGCCCATGCCGTCTTGACCAGCTGCGACACGCTCAGCCCGCTCGACAAAATCTTGTCCTTGAACGCCGCGACAGCCGCGTCCGAGGGCGCCGTCCCCGCCGGAACCGGATCCTGCCAGATCAGCGTTTCCTCGGGCACTTCGGGCCCCAGGTAGAGCGACTTCGGCCCCATGTCTCGGTGGGTCAGCTTGAACCATGCGCGCGCGAAGGCGTCGTCGAGCGCCGCTTGATCGTCGCGGAAGCGTTCGGAGATGGCGCGGAACTCGGGGTCCATCTTGAGCGCCATGTCGGCCGTGGTCATCATCGTCGGCACGCGCTTGCCCGGGTCGCGCGCGTCGGGGGCCATGTCCTCGGGCGCGGGATCGACCGGCTGCCACTGCTTGGCGCCGGCCGGACTTTGAACCAGTTCATAGTCATATTTGAACAGCAAGCGGAAATAGTCGCCGGTCCACTTGGTCGGATTGTTCGACCACGCGCCCTCGATGCCAGAGGTGGTGATATGGCCCTTGCCGATCTCCTCCTCGTCGGTCAGCCAGCCCATCCCCTGTAGATGGATTTCCTCCGCCGCCGGGTTGTTGCGGAAGCTTTCGGCGGGCTTGGCGCCATGCGCCTTGCCGAACGCGTGACCGCCCGCGGTGAGCGCGACGGTCTCCTCGCTATTCATCGCCATGCGGCTGAAGGTCGCCTTCATGTCGCGCGCCGACTGCAGCGGATCGGGGTTGCCGCCTGGGCCTTCGGGATTGACGTAAATCAGTCCCATCTGGATCGCGGCGAGCGGTCCTTCAAGCTCGGGCAAATCGTCGGTGATCCGCGTCGGCGCGCCGTCGCTGACCCACAATTCCTCGGCGCCCCAAAACGTATCGCCCTCCGACTGATAGACATCCTTGCGCCCGCCGCCGAAGCCGAACACCGGGCCGCCCATGCTTTCGATCGCGACATTGCCGGCGAGGATGAACAGGTCGGCCCAACTAATGTGCTTGCCGTACTTTTGCTTGATCGGCCACAGCAGGCGCCGCGCCTTGTCGAGGTTGCCGTTGTCGGGCCAGCTGTTGAGCGGCTCGAACCGTTGTTGTCCGCTATTCGACCCGCCGCGGCCATCGGTCACGCGATAGGTCCCCGCGGCATGCCACGCCATGCGGATCATGAACGGGCCATAATGTCCGTAATCGGCCGGCCACCACGCCTTGCTGTCGGTCATCAGCGCGGTCAGCTCGGCTTTCAGCGCGGCATAATCGAGCGCGTTGAACGCCTCCGCATAATTATATTCCGAACCCATCGGGTCGGGCGACACGCCGTGCTGGTGGAGCATGTCAACGGGCAGTGCTTCGGGCCACCAATTATTGTTGGTCCGGCCAAGCAGGGAGCGCGCCTTGGTGCCCTTCATCGGGCAGCCGCCTTCGCCAGTGATCGCGTCCATGATCGTCTCCAATTGATGAAAGATTGATGCCATGCTACGCTCCTCGCGAGCCGCATGGAAGCAACTTAATCCGGTCAGACTTATTGAAAAAAGCGATCAGTCAAAATGTTTGAGGCCGATCCGCAGATAATCGTAGCCGGTGATCAGTGTCAGTCCGGCGGCGATCCACAGGCTGGCAAGCCCGACGATGTGGACCCAATATTGGGCCGGCAAGGCACCACCCAAGATCAACGCGCCCAGCGCGATCAGCTGAAATGCCGTTTTCCATTTGGCGAGCTTGCTGACCGGCATCGACACGTCGAGTGGCGCCAGGAATTCGCGCAGGCCCGACACGAAGATCTCGCGCAGCAGAATGATCAGCGCGGCGACGATGTGAATTCCCTCTATTTCGGGAAATGGATTGGCCTTGCGACTTGAAATAAGCATGACCAGCACCGCGGCGACCATGATCTTGTCGGCGATCGGGTCGAGAAATTGTCCAAGGCGGGAGATCTGCCCCTGCGTGCGCGCAACATAACCGTCGAAATAATCGGTAAGCCCGACGATGCAGTAGAGCACGAACGTGATCGCATAATCGACCGGGCTTGGCCGCCATAACAGAAACACAAGGATCGGCACCGCAAAGATACGCGACAGGGTCAACAGATTGGGCAAGGTCAGCATGGCGACGCCTGCTACCCCAAAGCGAAGGCGGCGCCAAATCCCAGATCGAACAGGGTGATTGCCAAAATTGGCACGGCACCTATCAACGACCTGATGCAAGTTCGCTGCCATCCGCCGTTTCGCGCGACCCGCGCCTGAACGATGCAAAACAGCGCCCATCTGCTGCGTTCGCGCCGTTTCGTGCCGATTTTCGTCACGCAATTCCTCGGTGCCTTCAATGATAATCTGTTTCGCACCGCGATGGTCCTTTTGGTAATCTACGGTATCTATCGCGATGCCGAGCAGGAGGCGGCATTCAGCGCGATTGCCGGGGCGCTGTTCATCCTGCCCTTTTTCCTGCTGTCGGCGCTGGCCGGGCAACTGGCCGATTCAACCGACAAGGCGCGCATCGTGCGAATCGTCAAGACCGCCGAAATCCTCATCATGTTGTTCGGCGCGGCGGGACTGCTCCTTCACAATATCGCGTTCCTGCTGATCGCCTTGACCGCGATGGGGGTTCACTCGACGTTTTTCGGTCCGATCAAATACGCGATCCTCCCTCAGCACCTCGACGATGACGAAGTTCTCGGCGGGACCGGGCTGGTCGAGGCGGGGACCTATATCGGGATCCTAGGCGGAACCTTGCTTGGCGGTGTGCTGGTCGTCCAGAATCCGGACGGCAGTTTTCACGGCGAATGGGCCGCGGTCGGGGTTGTGGTGGTTGCACTCGTCGGGCGCATCGCGGGTCAATGCGTACCCGCGGCACCGCCCGATGCCGATGCCCCGCCGCTGACCATGGACTGGCACATCGTTCGCGCCTCAATACGGCTGGTCAACGCCACGCTGCATATCCCGCGGCTATTCCTCGCCATCCTCGCGATCAGCGTTTTCTGGGCGATGGGCGCGGTGCTCGCCGCGCAATTTCCGCCCCTGGTCAAGAACGCGCTCGGCGCTGATCAGACCGTCGCGACGCTGTTCCTGGCTACGTTCTCGGTCGGTGTCGCGCTCGGTTCGGTGGCGGTCAACCGCTTGCTCGCCGGGCATGTTTCGGCCCGCTATTCGCCCGCGTCGGCGTTGTTCATGGGATTGTTCGTGCTCGACCTGTTTCGCCGCGTACACGGGTGGCCCGCCCCACTCGCCGCCCTGCGTGATCTCCATGCTTTTCTTGCCATGCCCGGCAGCTGGATGGTCGTGCTCGACCTGCTCGGCGTCGCAATTGCCGGGGGCATGTTCGTCGTCCCGCTCTACGCTTTTCTGACGACCACCGTGCCCAAGGCCGAGACCGCGCGCACCATCGCAGCCAACAATATCGTCAATTCGGGCTTCATGGTCGCGGCGACCTTGGTGCTCGCGGTGGCGATCAAGTTCGGCGTCACGGTCGGGGACAGCCTGCTGATCGTGGCAATTGCCAGCCTCGTCGCCGCCTGGCTCGGGTGGAAGCTCCATCTTGCCTGCGATTGAAGGCGCTAAAGCAGATAAACCAACACGAACAGGAACCCGCCCGTAAAGGTCAGCGCGAACAGGCGCAGGTCGTCGCTCCAGCCGTCGTGCCCATCGTTGAGACGATCGCGCCTGTCGCCGCCCCGAAGACGCCGGCCAAAACAGATTTCGGAGTGGGCAACGGCCCGTCGATGCAAGCTCATCGTCTTACTTAAGGTGTCATTTACTATCCTGGCAACGGCTCGCCGCAAGCCAGATAGCGACCGTCCCGCGACGGGACGCATGCTCAGCGCTTGACGGAAAAAAGCGGCTCCGGGACAGCGTCATCGTGCTGGGGAGCGTCGCGATGACGCAGCATCTGCTCGGCAGCTTCGGCCGGCATGGGCTTGCCAAAATACCATCCCTGGCCCGACGCGCAGCCCATCTGCAACAGCGTTTCATGTGCTGCGGCATCCTCGATCCCTTCGGCGACGACGGGCACGTCGAGCGCCTGCGCCATCGTTGTCACCGCGCGAACGATCGCCGCGCTTTGGCGATTCTTGCCGATCGAGGCGACGAACGTGCGATCGATCTTGATCTTGTCGAACGGCAACGCGCTCAAGTGCGACAACGATGAGAAGCCACTTCCGAAGTCATCAAGCGCCAGCGCAATTCCCTGATTCTTCAGACTTTTCACGATCGTCCGCGCCAGGTCTATGTCGGCAAACAGGCAGCTTTCGGTGACCTCGACTACCAGCCGTTCGGCGGGAAAACCCGTCTCCGCGAGCAAGCGCACGATCTTTTGCGCGAGCCAGCTGTCGGTAAACTGGTGCGGCGAGATATTGATCGACACGGTAATGGACGGGTCCCACTTGGCCGCCGCGACGAGCGCCTTGCGCACCACCTGGTCGGACAGTCGGCCGATCAGATTATGCTCTTCTGCGATCGCGATGAAGCGGTCCGGAGCGACGATTCCGGTCAGCGGATGATCCCATCGCGCAAGCACTGCGAACCCGATAATCTCCCCCGTCCGCAGGTCAACTTGCGGCTCGGAGAACGGCAGGAACCGGTCATGGTCGAGCCCGGAGCGTATTCCCTGCTCGATTTCGCTTTGCGCAATCAGCTCGCGCTCCATTCCGCTGTCGAACCACATCGGACGCGCGGAGCGGGCGCTGCGGGCGTGATCCATTGCAATGTCGGCGCGGCGCAGAAGGTCGGAAATGCTCGTCCCGTTCGGCGCGGCCGCCGACAGGCCGAGGAACGCCCCGACCTGGATATATTTACCTTGTTCCTCGAGCGGGGTGGTCAATCGCCGCAGGCATTGTTCGGCCAGTGCAAGGGCCTCGTCCTGCTCCTTGAACGCCATGAGGATGGCAAATTCACCGCCACTCAGCCGGGCCAGAGCGGCGCCGACCGGAAGGTCCTGTTCGAGTCCCGCCGACAACCGCCGCAGCACGGCATCGCCGACGTCATAGCCGAAGCGATCGTTGATCGTCTTGAAACGATTGAGCTGGATCGAGAGCACCGCAAGCTGCTGCCCTCGCGCCGCCGCGCGCGCCGCGAGCCCGACGCCGCGGTCGCCGAACCCCTTGCGGTTGAGCAGTCCGGTCATGCCATCGGTCGAGGCGATGACGTGCGCGCGTTCCTCGCCTTCGATCCGTTTCTCGGTCTCATGCTGAAGGTCGGCGTAGCGGCGCCACCCGAACAGGATCAATGCGACATTGAGGCACAAGGCGACCGCTGCGATCTTGAGCGTGGAGCTGAACTCGCCCTCGGCGAAGATAAGCCGCTGAACGAAGCTGTTGCCGTTCCAGATCAGCAGCGCCATCGCCCCCACGAGCACGGTGACGATGACCAGATCGCGGCGTGCTCCGACCAATGAGGCGCGCGACGAACGCACAGGCAAAGACAGAAGAATTTTCCCCACGCCCAGCGACGTACAGATCAGTCGTTAACAAATTCCGTTATGGAGCGACTTGCGGCTGGTGCGGACGGCGGGACTTGAACCCGCACTCCCGTTTCGGGGAAACCGATTTTAAGTCGGGTGCGTCTACCATTCCGCCACGTCCGCGTGCTTTGCTAGAATGTCGGCTGCTATTACTCCGCCGTCACTTCGCTCAAGTTCAACCGCTCGCGCATTTCCTTGCCCGGCTTGAAATAAGGTACGCGCTTGGCGTTGACGTCAACCGCTTCGCCGGTGCGCGGGTTGCGCCCGATGCGGGCGTCGCGCTGACGCGACGAAAAAGCGCCGAACCCGCGCAATTCGACCCGCCCGCCCTGCGCCAGTTGATCGGTAATCGAATCGAAGATTGCGGCCACCACGTTTTCGACCTCGCGGCTGGTGAGGTCGGGAAAATCGCTGCACAACTTCTGCACCAGCTCGGAACGGATCATGATGGTCCCCGCGTCAATAAGTCCACGCAGCCCCCCGGCGCGCGCACCCTGCCTATCAGTCTGCTCGTCAAAGGAAAAGGGCGCAGATGCGTGTGTTGCATCCGCGCCCTCTTGTTGAATAGCTGCTCGACCATGCCCGCGGCATGGCCTGCGCTGCTACTTCTTGGTCGCTTTTTCCTTGAGCGCGGCGCCCAGGATGTCGCCCAGGCTGGCGCCTGCGTCCGACGACCCATATTGCGCCACGGCCTGCTTCTCTTCACTGATCTGCAGCGCCTTGATCGAGAAGGTCGGCTTCTTCGAACGATCGAGCCCGGTGACCTGGGCATCGAACTTCTGCCCCACTTGGAAGCGCTCGGGACGCTGTTCGTCGCGATCACGGCCGAGGTCGGTGCGCTTGATAAAGCCCGTCGCGCCATCGTCGCCGATCTGCACTTCGAGCCCGCCGTCGCGAACCTCGAGCACGGTCACGGTGACCGTTTCGCCCTTGTTCGCGCCGCCGGCACCGCCCGCCGCCGCAGCGCCGCCAACCGCGACCCCGCCACGCTCGAGCTGCTTCATGCCGAGCGAGATGCGCTCCTTTTCGACATCGACGTCGAGCACGACCGCGGTGACGGTCTCGCCCTTGTGATGCAGCGCCAGGGCTTCCTCGCCCGACACGCCCCAGGCGATGTCCGACATGTGGACCATGCCGTCGACGTCGCCGTCGAGGCCGATGAACAGCCCGAATTCGGTCGAATTCTTGACTTCGCCCTCGACCTGCGTGCCGATCGGATGCTTGTCGGCAAAGTCGTGCCACGGGTTCGACTGGGCCTGCTTGAGGCCGAGCGAGATGCGACGCTTCTCGCCGTCGACCTCGAGGATCTTGACCTCGACCTCCTGGCTAGTGCTGACGATCTTGCCCGGATGGACGTTCTTCTTGGTCCAGCTCATCTCGCTGACGTGGACCAGGCCTTCGATCCCCGGCTCGAGTTCGACGAACGCACCATATTCGGTGATGTTCGTCACGCGTCCGGTGAAGGTGCCCTCGATCGGATACTTGGCCGCGGCGCCTTCCCACGGATCGCTCTCGAGCTGCTTCATGCCGAGGCTGATGCGCTGGGTCTCGCGGTTGATGCGGATGATCTGCACCTTGACCGTGTCGCCGATGTTGATGACTTCCGAAGGATGCCCGACGCGCTTGTAGCTGATGTCGGTGACATGCAGCAGGCCGTCGATCCCGCCGAGGTCGACGAACGCGCCATAATCGGTGATGTTCTTGACCACACCCTCGATGACCTGATTTTCCTCGAGGCTGAGGATCAGGCCCGAGCGCTGTTCGGCGCGGGTTTCTTCGAGGATGGCGCGGCGCGATACGACGATATTGCCGCGGCGGCGATCCATCTTGAGGATCTGGAACGGCTGGAGCAGGTCCATCAGCGGACCGACGTCGCGCACCGGGCGGATGTCGACCTGGCTGCC
>CAXSCF010000027.1:27111-27981 GCA_964235815.1 uncultured Sphingomicrobium sp. | reverse complement strand
GGGAGATACTGGCGTCCGACACCAGGCCTTATTTGACGCAGGGCGGCGAGCAACTGGTGGCTGCCTTGCTTGGCGAGGCCGACCTCGGGCAGAATCTCAGTCGCTTTCGTGACCTGTACCTTGCGCAGCCTACGCCTGATTGCCTTTACCCGGGCGTGCGCGATGGCCTGGATCGCCTGCGCGACGACGATCGAACGCTGGCGATTTGTTCCAACAAGCCGCAGCGATTGTGCGAAAAAATCGTCACTGATTTGGCGCTCGATCACTTCGAGACAGTGATCGGAAGTGCGTGCAAACCGTGCACCATAAGCCTTTCCGCCGCGCTTTATGTCGGTGACAGTCAGGTCGATCAGTCGACCGCGGCGATGTCGAACATTCCCTTCATATTCGTCACTTATGGATATCGAGAAGCAAATTTCGTGGTGGGCGCGCCAAGCTTCGACAGCTTCCCGCAAGTCGTGGACCATATCCTGCAATGAACGCGCATGTCCTCAGAACCCTTGCGGCCGGCGACTTGCGCATCGTCGTCACTGGCGCCGGGGGATGGCTCGGAATGGCGACTCTCGAACTCTTGCGCCCGGCTTTGGGCGATAATTTCGAAACGCGCGTCAAATGTTTTGGATCGATGCATCGCACTCTCACCTTGATCGACGGCACGGCGATCGAGCAGCGTCCACTGGCCGATCTGAGCGATCTCGGGGCGATGCCGACGATTGTCTTGCATCTCGCCTTTCTGACCAAGGATCGTGCCGAGACGATGGACGAAGCTGACTATCGCTCGGCCAATGCGACGATCGATCGCCTCCTGCTTGACGCCCTTGACCCGATTGGTGCCGTTGCGGTGTTCGTCTCTTCGTCCGGTGCCGCCTA
>CAXSCF010000027.1:25799-27101 GCA_964235815.1 uncultured Sphingomicrobium sp. | reverse complement strand
GGCGGCGACTTGGGCGATGCAGCTTTACGGCGGCCTCAAGCGCGACCAGGAAACACGTCTTGCGAACTGGGCTCAGCAACGGGACAAGCGCGCCGTAATCGCCAGGATTTTCAACCTTGCGGGCCCGCATATCAGCCTTGCCAAGGAATATGCATTGGCGTCCTTCATCCAGCATGCGCTGGCCAAGCGACCGATTGCGATCAAGGCGCCCCACCTTGTCGTCCGCAGCTATGTCGCGACGTCCGAACTGATGTCGTTGGCAATCTCCCTGCTGCTTGCCGCGCCGAGTGGCGTCGCTCGCTTCGACAGCGGTGGCGAGCCACTGGAGATGCAAGACGTTGCGCGGGCTGTCGCCGACCAGCTTGGGCCAGTTCCGATCGTCCGACCGCCGGTCGACCCCGCGACTGTCGATCGCTACGTTGGCGATACGGCGGCGTACCGTGACCTTCTTGCCGAGCATTCGATCGAGCCGACGTCATTCGCTCGGCAGGTGGCCGAGACCGTGGCGTTTGTCGCTCTAGCCGGACCAGTAACTGGAACGGGCGCCGGTCGGATAGCGATGGAGGCTCACTCATGTTAGCTCGACGGCTCGACAGCACCGCGCCCGAACTGTCGGTCGTCATCCCCTGTTTCAACGAGGAGGATAATGCGGCCGCGATCGGAGCCGCGGTGGTTGAGCAGATGGACCGCGTGTCGGGCGATTATGAGGTCATTTTCATCGACAATGGCTCGACCGACCGGACGGTGCCGATCATTCGTGAAATGTGCTCGCAAAACCCGCGCATCAAGCTGATCGCCAACACGCGCAATTTCGGCCAGTTGCGATCACCGACCCATGCCGTGCTTGAAGCCAAGGGACGAGCGGTAATCGGCATCGTCGCCGATTTTCAGGACCCGCCGGAATTGATCCCGCAATTTGTCGAGCGCTGGCGCAACGGAGCGGAAATCGTTCTTGCCACCAGCGAGACCAAGAAACTGTCGCCGTTTTTAGCAGCCATCCGCCGTTCTTCCTATGGCCTCCAGCGTAAGTTCGGCGATTACCCAATCGTCCCCAATGCGACCGGCTTCGGCCTCTATGACGCCAAGGTGGTGCGCGCGATCGCTGCGCTGAACGAGCCGGATCCATTTTTTCGCGGACTGCTGGTCGAGACGGGTTATCGGATTGAGACGATTCCGTTCAAGCGTCCCGCGCGCGTTGCCGGCAAATCGAAGAACGGCTTTCTCGCCTTGCTCGATTTCGCACTGTCGGCGCTGGCCGGATCGTCGAAGGCGCTCAGATCAAACCGCACGAGCTCGCCGACT
>CAXSCF010000027.1:0-25789 GCA_964235815.1 uncultured Sphingomicrobium sp. | reverse complement strand
GCTTCGCGTTCCCCTCTACGTCAGTTTCTTCGTGTTTTGCGCCACCTTCGTCACCATGATCGGCTCGCTCTACTCGATTGCGGTCGGTGCCAACCCGCGCATGTGGCTGTTTGCGACCTTGCTTGAGTTTCAGTTTGGATTGCTGTTCCTGTTTCTTGGATTGCTTGGGGTTCAGGTGCGGATGATTTCCGACCGCACGCGCGGCACGCCGTTGGTGATCGAGCGCGAACGGATAAACTTTTCGACGACGCCGCGATCATGACCATGGCCAAGCGCCTGCAGTCATTGCCTCGCTTGTGGCGATATTATCAGGCGGGGATCGTCAACACCGCGTTTGGCTATGGAATGTACGCTTCGTTCGTCGCGCTTGGACTCCACATGTATGTCGCGCAGATTGTCGCCCATCTCACCGGCATGGCGTTCAATTATTTCACCTACAGCCGTCATGCCTTCCCCGATGCGAATGTGTCGGGGTCGAGGTTCGTGGCTTCCTACGCAGTCCACTATCTGCTCGGGCTCGCCGCCTTGTGGGGCGTATCGCGACTTGTTGCGTCGCCCTACGCTTCGGGCTTGATCGCAGTCGCGATCGTGTCGCTGATCAATTATTTCATGCTCAAGCACTGGGTATTTACCGCCCGTGCTCATTAGCGCGCCTCTGCACCGGCCGCCGCTCGGCGGGCGCTCCGAGCGGTTCCCGTCGCAAGGCGATCGGGAGCTGAGGGCATGAACCTGATCGTTTATGGTCTCGGCTCGACCGGCCAGTCGATCGTCGACGAATTGCTCGACCGGGGAGTGGCGATCGACCTGATCCTCGACCGTGGCAAGGCAGGGCAATCCTATCGCAACATACCGATCAAAGCCCTGGGCGACTCCCCACTGTCCGGCGCCAAAGTTCTCATCGCGTTGCATAATCACTATGTCGACCTGCACCAACTGCATGCCGATCTAAAGGCTGCTGGCGCTGGCGACATACTGACGCCGATCCGGCTTGGCGAACTGATCGAGGATCCGCAATCCAGTCCCGGCTATTGGCTCGATCCGTCATTCTCCTACGCTTCCAGGCGAGCCAATTTCGACCGCGTCCGCTCTCTCCTGGCCGATGAGCGCAGTCGCACGCTGTTCGATGGCCTGCTCGCGTATCGACAAAGCGGCATACTCGGGGACTGCCCGGTGCCAAGCCTGGCCGATGAATATGCGCCTGCCGACTTGCCGCGCTTCGCAGAGCCGCTGCGCCTGATCGACTGCGGAGCCTTCACCGGCGTCGCGGTCCATAAATTTCTGACCGCCGGCTATGCGATCGACAGCCTTGTCGCCTTCGAACCCGACCCGGCGAACTTCGCAATCCTGGCGGGTCGCGACTTCCCGATCGCCCAGTCGCTGTGCCTCCCGCTCGGTACGTGGTCGTCCACCTCGCAGATGAAATTCTCCAGCGGCACGTCGATGGCCAGCCATCTCAGCGATACCGGCGATGTCACCATTCAGTGCGTTGCAATCGATGACGTCCTGAATGGGCAACCGATCAACCTTGTGAAGCTCGATGTCGAAGGGGCCGAGATCGAGACGCTCAAAGGTATGCGCCACCTCATCCACGATCAGCGACCGAACCTGTTGGTATCAGCCTATCATGCCGCTGGGCATCTGCACGAGATTGCCGAGCTGATCGACGACTGGAACCTGGACTATCGTTTCCACCTTCGAGTGCATGAGCAGAACAGTTTTGGAGTGGTGCTCTATGCGCTCCAAGGCCATCTACTGGCCGACTAAGCGGCCTATTGCTCGCGAAGTGAACGCCAGAAGTTGGCGGTCAGCGGCTCGAGGATATATTGCAGCGCGGTCCGCTTGCGCGCGGAAAGCACCGCCTCGACCGGCAAACCCGGCCGCAACTGACCGCGGCCAAGCACCGCGCGCACTTTGTTCAGCTCGACCGGTGCAACTTCGATCTCGGCGACATAATAAGCGGTCCCCGCCTTTTCGTCCTTCAAACGGTCTGCGGAGATTGTCGTTACTTTGCCCTGGAGCATCGGGAGCGTGCGATCGTGGACGCTCAGGAAACGCACCTCGGCGATCTGGCCTCCGGCAACGAGTGACGAGCCCGCGCGGCGCTCGCTGGATACGAGCACAACCATCGCACGTACGCGAGACGGCCGATCGCGAACTAAGTATTGGTGCCCAGGAGAGGACTCGAACCTCCACGCCCTTGCGAGCGCCAGCACCTGAAGCTGGTGCGTCTACCAATTCCGCCACCTGGGCACAGGATCGTCGTCGTGCGGTAGGCGGCGGCGCTTAGAGGGCGGCGGGCGGGGCTGTCAACCGCTGTCGACGCCGCCGCTCTCCTCTTGCGCGCGTCCGGCGCTTGCCCCAATGACGAACCGATTTCAGGATCGATCGCGCAAGGACGCCCCATGCCCACCGGCTCCCCTCCCCTCGTCACCATTTTCGGCGGCGGCGGCTTCATCGGTCGCTACGTGTGCGAAGCCCTGCTCAAGACCGGGGCGCGACTGCGCGTCGCCGAGCGCGATCCGCGCAAGGCGTTCTTCCTCCAGCCGCTCGGCGGCGTCGGACAGGTTGCCTTGACCAGCGCCGACCTTGCGCGGCCCGAAACGGTGCGCCGTGCGGTCGATGGGGCGAGCGCGGTGATCAACCTCGTCGGGATCTTCAAGGGCAACCTCCGTGTCATTCATGTCGAAGGCGCGGGCCACGCCGCGGAGGCGGCGCGCGACGCCGGCGCCGCGGCGTTCGTTCAGGTCAGCGCGATCGGCGCCGACCGCGACGCCGCTTCGCTCTATGCCCGCACCAAGGGCCTCGGCGAGCAGGCGGTGCGCGACGCCTTCCCCACCGCGACGATCATCTGCCCAAGCGTGGTATTTGGGGCGGAGGATGATTTCACCAACCGTTTCGCTTCTCTGGCGCGCCTGCCGCTGGTACCGGTGATCGCGCCGGGCACACGTTTCCAGCCGATCTTCGTGCGCGATCTGGGTCGTGCGATCGCGATGGCAGCGCTCGATTCAAAGCGCTTCGGCGGCCAGCGCTACGAGCTTGGCGGCCCCGAAGTGCTCACCATGCGCATGCTTAATCAGCAGATCGCGGCGCTTGCCGGACAACGGCCTGACTTCGTCGATCTGCCCAATGCCGCCGCGTCGCTGCTCGCGAGGTTCGGCTTCCTGCCCGGCGCGCCTTTGTCGCGCGATCAATGGGCCATGCTTCAGCGCGACAATGTCGCCGCCGATGACCGTGACGGGCTCGATGCGTTCGGGATCGTCCCGACCGCGCTCGATGCGGTCGCCCCCGAATGGCTCGGCCGCTTCGTCAAGGGTGGGCGGTTCGCGCAACGCGCGGCCGTCTGAATCCTGCTTTCTCCAGTAAAGAACGTTTATTCATGCCGATCCTGCTACTGGTCGTACTTCTCGGGATGGTCGAGGGACTGACCGAATATTTGCCGGTTTCGTCGACCGGTCACTTGATCCTCGCAACCGAATTGTTCGGCTTCGATGCCGACAAATGGGCCTTGTTCAATGTCGCAATCCAGCCCGGGGCGATCCTGGCGATCGTCGTCATTTACTGGCGCACTTTCCGCGACGTGCTGTTCGGGTTGATTCAACGCGACGCGATGGCGTGGCGGTTCGTGCGCAATTTGCTGGTCGCGTTCGTTCCGGCGGTGGTGCTGAGTCTCGCGCTCGGTCACGTCATCGACGACTTGCTTGGCAATGCGCGGGTGGTCGCGATCGCGCTGATCGTTGGAGGTCTTGCGATCATCCTGATCGAGAAAGTCAGCCATCCCAGGCCTGCTCCCGGCACCGAGCGCCCCGAAGCCATGGTCGCCGCCGTGACCCTCAAGCAATCGATCCTAATCGGCCTGGCCCAATGCCTCGCGATCATCCCCGGGGTGAGCCGTTCGGGAGCGACGATCATGGGCGCGGTGGCGCTCGGGATCGACCGCAAGACCGCGGCCGACTTCAGCTTCTTTCTCGCCGTCCCGACCCTGGCAGGGGCGACCGTGCTTCAACTCGCCAAGCACCATCATGAAATCCAGCCGGGGATGATCGGTCATATCCTCATTGGCGCGGCGGTATCGCTCGTCGTCGCATTGGTCGTGGTCAAGGCGTTTCTGGCCTTCATCAAGCGGCACGGCTTCACTCCGTTCGGTTATTACCGCATTGTCGCCGGGGCGGCGGCACTGGCATGGCTCGCCACGCGCTAAAGTAAGCCGGCGGCGCGGTTCATGCTCGCGCAAGCTTCGCCTGATATCTTTCCTTCCGAACCCCGAACCCCGAATCGCAAACCATGGAGTGATCATGTGCGCCCGTTGATGCTCATCCTTTCGTTGGTCGCCGCCGCCGCGCCGGCGATGGCGGCGCCGAACCAGCCTTCCTACCCGCCCCAATATTATCGGGCGGAGCCGCAGATCGGGCAAGTCCTTGCCGATCCGGCCTTGCCTGATCAACTAGGCCGGGTCGCCGGGGCGCTGACGCGGTCATTGATGAATGTGCCCGTGGGCGAAGTCGAAGCCGCGATCGAAGGCCGCCCGGTAACGCGCGCCGACCGTCAGCGGACAATCGGCGATTCCATGAGCGATCGCTATGCCGACCAACGCATCGCCGACCAAGCGGCAGCATCGGGCCGAACGATGCAGACCGCCGGCAAGGCGCTTGCCCGCTCGCTGCCGGCGATCATGCAGGCCATTGCGGGAGCTCAGGCGGACGTCGAGCGCGCTCTGGGCAACCTTCCCAACCCCAATTATCCGCGCCGCTAATATTTCGCACCGGCGGCATGGACTGATGCGGGGGCGGCGCTAAAGCTGGCCACCATGTGGCAGCTGTTTCAATTCCCGCTTTGTCCCTTCTCGCGCAAGGTCCGCCTGGTACTTGGAGAGAAAAGCGTGGCCCATGAACTGGTGCGCGAAAATCCGTGGGAACGGCGCGACGAGTTCATCGATCTCAACCCGGCGGGCGAGACCCCTGTGCTGGTCGATAGTGCGGCCTCGATCACGCTGATCGGAAGCCAGCCGATCGTCGAATATTTCGACGAAACCATCGACAAGATGCCGATGATCCACGGCAATTCAGTGGCGCGGGCCGAGATCCGCCGGCTGACCGAATGGTATGACGAGAAATTGTACCGCGAAGTGGTCGAGCCGTTGATGCACGAGCGGATGAGGAAGCGCCTCGTCAGCCGCGAATCGCCCGACACCAGGGTGCTGCGCGAGGCGATGCGGATCGCCAACGGGCACCTCGATTATATGGACTATCTGCTCGATCACCGGCGCTGGCTGGCGGGGGCAAGCCTGAGCCTGGCCGACTTTACCGCTGCGGCGCATTTGAGCGTGATCGATTATCTCGGTGCGCTCGACTGGCGGGGACACAAGCAGACCAAGGATTGGTATGCGGTGATGAAAAGCCGGCCCTGCTTCCGCCCCCTGCTCGGCGAGCGGATGGAGGTGATCGTGCCCCCGGCGCACTACGACAAGGTCGATTTCTAGGTCGCCTTCTCGATCAATCGAGGACGCGAGCCCGCGCAAGCAGTCCCATCTCCGCCGCTCCGCAAGCGACGACGTCGGTCACGGATCGTTCCCGGGGAAGAGCGACCTGATTGGGAATGCCCGTGATATTCCCATCGGACGGCCGGCCAAACAGATCGTAAACTTCATAGTCGATGGTGTCGAACAGCGCCTTGATGTCACCCGTCCAAGTTTCGAACAGGATGACCGGACGTGCCTTGCAAATAATGGCTTTCAAGCCCTTGAGCGCCTGAAATTCGAACCCTTCGACATCGATCTTGACGAACGTCGGGAGGGACCGGCAGACCTCCTCGAGACTGGAGATCGGCACGGTCAACGTCGAACGCCGGACCAGCGTGGTGTCCGGCAGCGCGGTGGACAAATCATTCAACGATGCCCAGCCGTCCAATCCTTCGGGCACGGAAAGACATTGCAGGGCGAGCGCGTCCCCGGCCGCGAATGGCCATAGGCGTACATTAGCGATCGCGAGAAGCCCGGGCCAATGGTCCGGATTGGGTTCGAACACATGAACGATCCCGCTATTGCCGACCCACGACGCGAACGGCGCGGCCAAATCGCCCCGATTGCCCCCCAGATCGAACACCGTGTCCCCCGGCCTGATGACCCGTTCCGCATGGGTATAGGTCAACCCCTCGTTAATCGCATGGATCCCCTGCGGCCCGAGCTGAACAGCAGTGGCAATGAAGTTGTCGGTGAACGTCATGAATATAACTCTCGAAAGGCGACGATGCGCTTGAACGGACGGCAAGTGGCGCGACACGCTGTCCCAGCGCAAGCATCGTTACGCAAGCCCGGAAGCCAGCGCGCACTCGAGCGTGTCAGGCACCGCGCGGATGATGACGAAGAGCTGGCCCGACATGGATGAAAAGCGGGCTGGCGCGAGCGACGTTCCGGCTGGCGCCGAACTGGGCGCCGACTTTCGCCAGGAAATGGAAAGGGTTGCGTCGGGGGGCGGATGCCGGCCGAGGAATGACGGCCTTGGTCAGGGGCGCTTGGCGGCGAGAAGGTAGTTGAGTCGGACGTCTTCGCTCAAGTGGAGACCGCGCGCGGGGGAAAAAGCAATTCCCTCGACATCGATCACTTCCATCCCCGCCTTGGCGTGGAGCCCACGCATGGCATCGGGGTCGATGAACTTGGCAAAGTCGTGGGTGCCGCGCGGGATGCGGCCGAAGCCTTCGGCGAGCGTGATGGTCAGCAATTTCGACCAGCGGGTGCGGTTGGGCGTCGATAGAATCAGCAGCCCGCCCGGCGCGAGGCGCGCGGCGAGGCCATCGATAAAGGCCTGTGGGTCCGCAACATGTTCGATCACTTCGAGTGCGGTGACGAGGTCAAAATGGCCGTCGAGCGCTTCGACGCCGATCGCACGATAATCAATCGCGAGGCCTTGTCCGGCGGCGTGGACCCGGGCGGCGGCGATCAGTTCGGGGGCGGCGTCGAGCGCGGTGACCGCGGCGCCCAGGCGCGCCAACGGCTCGGCGAGGAGCCCGGCGCCGCAGCCGACGTCGAGCGCGGTCTTGCCGGTCAGCGGGCGAAGCGTGCATTCGTCGAGATGGAAATGCTGATCGACCATGTCGCGGATGTAGGCCAGGCGCACCGGGTTCAACCGATGGAGCATCTTCGATGCGCCCTCGGGGTCCCACCAGTCGGCGGCCATGGCGCCGAAGTGGGCGGCTTCCTTGTCGACGATGCTTGTATCGGCCATGCGAGCTTCCTAACAGGGCGGCGCACCCGCCGCCACGAGGAAAACGCTCAGCTGCATGCCCCGCATCGTGATGAAATTTGGCGGAACGTCGATGGCCGGGATCGAGCGCATCCGGTCGGTCGCAGCGCGCGTCAGGCGCGAGGCCGAGGCGGGTCATGAAGTGCTGGTGGTCGTGTCGGCGATGGCCGGGGAGACCGACCGCCTGATCCAATTGTGCAACGAAGCCGCCGCGCGAAACGACGATCAGGAATATGACGTCGTCGTCGCATCGGGGGAGCAGGTCACCGCGGGATTGCTGGCGATGACGCTTCAGAACATGGGGGTCAAGGCACGCAGCTTCATGGGCTGGCAATTGCTTCGCGCCACCGGGGTTCACGGCAATGCGCGGGTCGACACGATCGAGGCGGGTGCCCTCGACGCCGCGCTCAAGGAAGGTTTCGTCGCGGTCATTCCGGGATTTCAGGGGGTCAATGAAGACGGCCGGCTGGCGACGCTCGGGCGCGGCGGATCGGACACGTCGGCGGTGGCGATCGCGGCCGGGGTCAGGGCCGACCGCTGTGACATCTACACCGACGTCGACGGAGTTTATACGACCGACCCGCGAATCGTGCCCAATGCGCGCAAGCTGGCCCAGGTAACGTTCGAGGAAATGCTCGAGCTGGCGGGCAGCGGGGCAAAGGTGTTGCAGGTGCGATCGGTCGGGCTGGCGATGCGCGAGGGCATGCCCTTGCGCGTGCTGACCGCTTTTGAGGACAAAATGGGGACCGAAATCGTCTCCGAGCTGGGGGAAGACATGGAACGAGGTGCCATTGCCGGGATTGCCGCCGACCGCAACGAAGCGCGGATCACGCTGACCGGTATCCTCGACCGGCCAGGCATGGTCTCGGCGGTGATCGGACCGCTTGCCGCGGCGGGATTGCAGGTCGACATGATCGTCCATTCGGCCACCGAGGGGGTCGGCGAAAGCGATCTGACCTTTACCTTGCCGCGCGCCAGCGTGGCGCAGGCGGTGGCGGTGATCGAGTCCTTGAAGGCGGCGCTCGACTACCAGAAACTGCTGACCAACAGCGCGGTCGCCAAGGTGTCGATCGTCGGGGTCGGGATCCGCTCCAACCCAGCGCTTGCCGCGACCATGTTTGCGACGCTGGCCGAGCGACGCATCAATCTACTCGCGGTCAGCGCGAGCGAAATCAAGGTGAGCGTGCTCGTCGCCGAGGACGAAATGGAGCTTGCCGTGCGTGTGCTCCACGCGGCATTTGGGCTCGACCAGCAAACAGGAGCAACCGCATGAGCGGTGAAGGCATGATTTCGGAAGTGCGTGCCGTGCGAGGCGAGTCCGGCGCGGGGCGATTGCGCCAATTAATGCATCGCGGCACCGAATTCCTCGGCTGCGAGCACGCCATCCTCGGCGGGGCGATGAGCTGGGTTTCGGAACGCAACCTGGTCTCGGCGATTTCCAATGCCGGGGGGTTTGGCGTGATCGCGTGCGGGGCGATGACCCCGGCGCTGCTTGAGGGCGAGATCGCTGCGACCAAGGCGCTGACGGCGCGGCCGTTCGGGGTCAATCTGATCACCATGCATCCGCAGCTCAGCGAGCTGATCGACGTCTGCGCGGGCCATGGCGTGACTCATGTCGTGCTGGCGGGGGGATTGCCGCCGGGCGGGGCGATCGAGCGGATCAAGGGCAATGGCGCCAAATTGATCGCCTTTGCGCCGGCGCTGGCGCTGGCCAAGAAGCTCATTCGCTCGGGCGCCGACGCGCTGGTGATCGAGGGGATGGAGGCGGGCGGGCATATCGGCCCGGTCTCGACCAGCGTGCTGTGCCAGGAGATTCTGCCTTATGTCGCGGCCGACATCCCGGTGTTCGTGGCGGGGGGGATCGGGCGCGGCGAGGCGATCGCGGCGTATCTCGAGATGGGCGCGGTCGGGGTCCAGCTGGGGACGCGCTTCGTGTGCGCGAGCGAGAGCATCGCCCATGCCAATTTCAAGAAGGCGTTCATCAGGGCATCGGCGCGCGATGCCATCCCCTCGGTCCAGATCGACCCGCGGCTGCCGGTCATCCCGGTGCGCGCGCTCAAGAACCGCGAGATGGAGAATTTCTCGGCCAAGCAGGTCGAGGTGGCGGGGAAGCTCGACAGCAAAGAGATTGAGATGATGGAGGCCCAATTGCAGATCGAGCATTATTGGGCCGGCGCGCTGCGCCGCGCGGTGATCGACGGCGACGTCGAAAGCGGATCGGTCATGGCCGGCCAGTCGGTTGGCATGGTCAAGCGCGAGGAACCGGTGGCCGACATCATCGCCGAACTGGTCGAGGAAGCAGCGGCGGCGCTGGGTAGTCGGGGATAGAGCGGAGAGACCGCTTTCGACCCATTGCGAACGTTGAAACAGCCCGTAATGTAGCAATGTGCGGACCGTCCTTGTCTCAAGTTTTGTTCTGATGGCGGGCTGCAAGGCCGCCCATGAAATGCCAAGAAGCATCTGTGCATTGCCACCCAATCTCGCCAGTTGGGCGGGAACTGACGTCCGCTGGAAAGGCGTAGTCGTCGGCTCATTCAATCATGGTTTCGCGATGGTGGCGGAGGATTGTCAAAGGAGGGGCATCAAACTCAAAGCATGGTCCTCGGCTGAACTCGACAAGGCGCTCACCAAACGCGGCCTTCAGGCTGGGCTGTTGCGCGTTGAGGTGTCGGGTAGAATTGTTGGGCGTGACACCGGTTATGGCCTTCGGGTGACGAGGGTGCACCACATTGCCTTCCAACAAATGACTGACAAGGCGGAAGCTGATTACTGGAAGGCAAAGGGATTCTAACGATTAGGACAATGTCCGCTTCCCACCCATAGCAGTCCTTCCGCCGCGCAATGTCGTGACAGGGCACGCCTGCATCTGTTAGCCCGTCGCTTATGCCCATGACCGCCGCCGCCTCCGCCCGCGAGATCCTGACCGGCCTTCACGACGTGATGGCGCGGCGCGGCTCGCCCCAGGCCAAGCTCGACCGCGTCGTCGACCTGATCGCGGCGGCGATGGCGAGCGAGGTGTGCTCGATCTATCTGCTGCGCGACAGCTACCTCGAGCTGTTCGCGACCCACGGCTTGCGCAAGGAGGCGGTCCACGTCACCCGGCTGCAGATCGGCGAGGGGCTGGTCGGGACGATCGCCGAGGAAGGGCGCATCCTCAACCTCGCCGAGGCCGCGGGCCACCCCGAGTTCGTCTATCGGCCCGAGACCGGCGAGGAGCGCTTCCACAGCTTTGCCGGGGTGCCGATCGTGCGCCGCGAAAGCGCCATCGGGGTGCTGTGCGTCCAGCATGCCGAACCGCGCCGCTACGACGAGGTCGAGATCGAGGCGCTGCAGACGGTGGCGATGGTGCTGTCGGAGATGATCGGCAGCGCGCGACTCGCCGATGGTGCGCGCGGGGCGGTGCGCGACAAGGGCACGCAGCGGCTCGCCGGGCTGAAGCTGGTGGCGGGAATGGCCAAGGGTATCGCGGTCTTCCACCAGCCGCGGGTGCTGGTCGAGCAAACCGTCGCCGAGGATACAGAGGCCGAGCGCACGAGGGTCTATGCCGCGTTTCGGCGGATGCGAGAGCAGATCGACAATATGACGCGCGAGGCCGAATTCGGCACGGCGGGCGAGCACAACGAAATCCTCGAGACCTACAAGATGTTTGCCTATGACGAGGGCTGGTCGCGGCGGATCAACGAGGCGATCGACAGCGGGCTGACCGCGGAAGCGGCGATCGAGCGCGTCCAGCAGCGTACCCGCGCGCGAATGAGGGAAATCGACGATCCCTTGCTCAAGGAGCGGATGCACGACCTTGAGGACTTAGCCAACCGGCTGATGCGGATTGTGTCGGGACGGATGGGAACCGCGGCGCAGACCGGGCTGACCAAGGACGCGATCCTGATCGCGCGCAATCTGGGGCCGGCCGAACTGCTTGAATATGACAAGCGCCGCCTGAAGGGGGTGGTCCTCGAGGAAGGATCGCTGACCGCGCACATGACGATCGTGGCGCGGGCGATGGGGGTGCCTGTGGTCGGCCGCGTCGCCGACATCCGCCACATCGCCAACGAGGGCGACGTCATCCTGATCGACGGCGACATGGGAGCGGTGGCGGTGCGCCCGACCCGCGCGATGATCGTCAGCTTCGAGCAGCGCATGGCCACCAGCCTGCGCCGCCGGGCGGAATTCGCCGCGTTGCGCACCCTGCCGTCGGAGACGATCGACGGTAAGCCGATCGCGCTGATGGTCAACGCCGGGCTGGCCGAGGACGCCGTCGGGCTGGAGGCGAGCGGGGCCGAGGGGATCGGGCTGTTCCGCACCGAATTCCAGTTCCTCATCTCGGCGACCCTGCCCGGGCGCGAGAGCCAGCAGCGGCTCTACCGATCGGTGCTCGACGCGGCGAATGGCAAGCCGGTGGTGTTCCGCACCGTCGATATTGGCGGCGACAAGGCGCTGCCGTATCTCAGCGACGAAAAGGACGAGGCCGAGAACCCGGCGATGGGGTGGCGTGCGCTCAGGCTGTCGCTGTCGCGATCGGCGCTGATGAAGGCGCAGGCGCGGGCCTTGATCGAAGCGTCGGACGGGCGCGTGCTGCGGGTGATGTTCCCGATGGTCAGCGAACCGTGGGAGTATGAGGAAGCGCGGGCTTTGTTCGAAGAGCAGCTCGAGTGGGCGACCGCCAACCGCCGCCCGACCCCGTCGCGGGTTGAATATGGCGCGATGCTGGAGGTTCCGGCGCTGGCCGAGATGCTCGACATATTGTTGCCGCGGATCGATTTCCTGTCGATCGGGACCAACGATCTGACTCAATTCCTGTTCGCCGCCGACCGCGCCGATCCGCGGCTCGCCGAACGCTACGACTGGCTGAGCCCGGCGATCCTGCGCTTCCTGCGGCGGATCGTGGTCGCTGCCGATGCCGCGGGAGTGCCGGTCCGGCTGTGCGGAGAGATGGGGGGCCGCCCGTTGGAGACGATGGCGCTGATCGGGATCGGAATCCACCATTTTTCAATCACGCCCGCGGCGATCGGCCCGATCAAGGCGATGATCCGCTCGCTCGATCTGAGCGCGATCGAGGCCAAGATGGCGGTTTTGCTGGCCAAGCCGACCCGCGATACGCGCCGGATCCTGACCGATTGGGCCAAGCGCAAAGCGGTCAAGCTTGGCTGAATGGGCGCGTTGCGCGGTTGACAGGCCGGTGAGCGAACCCGACAAGGCGCCGACACGCCGGGGCCGACACGCCGGAAGCGCGGCTGGGGGAGTGAAGATGGTCGATGACGAACCAATCTCGGGCCTCGACAGCGTCGGGCAACGACTGCGCGCGGCGCGCGAGGCCAAGGGCCTGACGATCGAGGATGTCGCTTCCTCGACCCGGATCCCGACCCGACATCTGCAAAGCCTCGAAGACAGCGAGTGGGACAAACTTCCCGCGGCGACCTATTCGGTCGGATTTGCCAAGAATTATGCAACCGCGGTGGGACTCGACCGCAGCGAAATCGCCGACCAGTTGCGCACCGAGATGGGCAGCGAACTGCCCGCGCATTACACCACGGCCACGACGGGCGACAATTTCGAGCCGGTCGATGGCAATCGATCGATGCCCAAGGGGATCGTGATCGGCGCCCTGATCGCGCTTGCCGCGATCGTGGTGTTGCTGACCTGGCTGAGCAATCGCGATCTGCAAGGCAATGATGCGGTCGCCGAGACGCCGATCGACGTCGCCGCTCCATCGCCCGAGAGCATGGCGACGACGCAAGGGCGGGTGGTCATTACCGCCAATGACGCGGCGTGGATCGATGTCCGCGACGGCGCGACGGTCCTTAAGCAGGGCGAGCTTGCGCCTGGGCAGAGCTTCGAGGTTCCTGCCACCGCGACGGCGCCGACGCTGACCACCGCCAAGCCCGAGGCGCTGCGCATCTCGGTCGGCACCGGCGATGCGCCGTCGATCGGCCCGGCCGGGGAACGGGTCGCCAATGTCAGCCTGCTTGGCCCCGACTTGCTGCGCGGACCGAGCGCCGCGGCGACGCGGGCAACGGATTCGGTGCTGGCCTCTTCCCCGTCGACCGCGCCGCGGCGCGCGACCTCCGAGCCCCGCCCTGCGGCGAGCCCGCGGACGCGGCCTTCGGCGCCGGCCGCCACCCCCGCCCCTGCCGCGACCCCCGAGGCAACCACCAACACGCCATGATGTTCAGCGCCGCGCATGCCCGATCGGAGCAGCGTGGTGCCACCAGACCCAAGGAAGAGTGCAATGCGTTTCCCATTGATGGCCGTCCTGATGATCGCCACGACCGTGACCCCGGCGGCCGCACAGCGCCGTGAAGCAACCCCCGAGCAACGCATCGAGCGGCTCGAAAAGCAGGTCCGCCAAGTGCAGGGGCGGATTTTCACCAAGGGCCAGCCGGCCGATACTGCGGGCTTCATCGACGATCCCGCCGCGACCCAGGCCAGCGTCACGACGCTGATCACTCGGCTCGACGCGGTAGAACGGCAATTGGCCGAAATGACTCGGTTGAGCGAGGAGAATGGCAATCGCATCGCGGTGATGGAGGCTGATCTGGCGCGGCTGCGGGCCGAGCAGGACCGTCGCTTGCGCACGCTCGAGACCGCGCCCACCGGGGGGAGTGCCGCGGTCCCGGCCGACAATCAGGCGAGCGACGATGGGACGACGAGTGCGGCGACCGGACCCGTGACCGAAAGCTCGCGCCCCGATCCTGCGGGCGACCCGGTGCTGATCGCCGAAAGCGGACCCGAGGCGGGCGCCGAGCAGGCCTATGATCGGGGATTCCGCCTATGGACCGCGCGTCAATATGATGCCGCGATCAAGGCGCTCGACGAGATGGTCAAGACTTATCCCAACCATCGTCGGGTGAGTTGGGCCAATAATCTTGCCGGGCGCGCCATGCTCGACAAGGGCCAGCCGCGCGCCGCCGCCGAGCGCCTGCTCGCCAATTACCGCCGCGATGCCAAGGGAGAGCGGGCGCAGGACAGCCTGTTCTATCTAGGCCAGGCGTTGGTCAAGCTCGGCCAGCCGGGACAAGCGTGCAAGGCCTATGGCGAACTCGAGGATGTTTATGGCGCGAGCCTGCGCGCGCCGTTGCGCAAGGATCTGGCCGGTGCCAAGGCCGCGGCCAAGTGCGGCTAAGCGCTCGCTGAGCGTCGCACGGCTCGATCGCTGACCGGTCGGTGACGGTCGATCCGGCGCTGGTTGCGCGCTTCGCCGCCGATCTGGATGCGCTGCTGGCGCCGGGCGAGCCGCTGGGTGTGGCGGTGTCCGGGGGACCCGACAGCCTCGCCTTGCTGCTCCTTGCGGCCGCGGCGCGTCCCGGGCTGGTGCGCGCGGCGAGCATCGACCATGCGCTGCGCGTGGGCAGCCGCGCCGAAGCCGAGACGGTGGCCGATCTGTGTCGCGAACTTGGCGTCGGACACGACCTGCTGACGATCGCGTGGCCAACGCAGCCGGCCAGCGCGCTGCAGGAACGAGCGCGCGCCGCGCGATACACGGCGCTGGGCGGCTGGGCGGGCGCGCACGGGCTCGATGCGGTCGCGACTGGCCATCATGCCGACGATCAGGCCGAAACGGTGCTGATGCGGCTGATGCGCGGCGCGGGGGTGCGCGGGCTCGCCGCGATGCGGCCGAGCGCGGCGCTGCCGGGGGCTGCACAGGTGACGCTGCTGCGGCCGTTGCTGTCGTGGCGGCGGAGCACGCTCGCGGCACTGGTCGCGGCGGCCGGGGTGCAGCCTGTGGACGACCCGTCCAACCATGACGAGCGGCACGAACGCGTGCGCGTGCGGCGGCTGATCGCCGAACAGCCCGCGTTCGATTCGCTGGCGATCGCGCGCAGTGCGCGGCATCTTGCTGCGGCCGACGAGGCGATCGCCTTTGCAGCCGAGCGCGAATGGAGCGCGGTACGCACGGTCGGGGACGCGCTGGTCTATCGCCCCGGCGCGGCCCCCGCCGAACTGCGCCGCCGCCTGCTTTCACGGTTCGTCGCCGCGCTGGGGCGCGAAGGCGACTGTACCGAACTGCGCGGGCGCGAGATCGACATACTGCTCGACGCGCTGGAGCGGCAGCGGGCCGTCACGCTTCGCGGGGTCGCCGCGCGCGGACGCAGCGTCGCGGGAGTGGAGGAGTGGCACTTCGCGCCCGCGCCGGCGCGCCGCTAGCGTGCGCCCGAGCGAACCGCCGCCGCGCCGGCTTCGTCACGCATGGGATTGTTGCGCGGGCTTGCTCATCCTATCTTAAGCCTTGAGAGCGCAGGATCGCGCAAGGGATGGAAAATCGATGAACGTCAAGAAGCCGGGCAACCCGTGGGCCAAGTCGCTGATGATCTGGATAGCGGTGCTGTTCGGACTCGTTCTGCTGTCGCAGATGTTTGGCGGCACCCGCGCCGCGGTGCCAGGGTCGATCCCTTATTCGCAATTCGTCGCCGACGTGAACGAAGGCAATGTCCGCTCGGTCACGATCGCGCAGGCGCAGGGCGGCAACATGGCGGTCGCTGGAAAATATGACGACGGCAAGACCTTCGCCACCACTGCGCCGGGCGACGCCAACGTGTCGGACAAGTTGATCGCCAAGGGTGTCGCAGTCCAGGTCAAGGCCGAGGAACAGACCAGCATGTGGCTGTACATGCTGTACAATTCGCTGCCGTTCATCATCATCCTTGGGATCAGCTTCTTCCTTATGCGCCATATGCAGAAGAATGCCGGCGGCGGGGCGATGGGCTTTGGCAAGAGTCGCGCCAAGATGCTGACCCAGAAGGAAGGCCGCGTGACCTTCGCCGATGTCGCCGGGATCGACGAGGCGCGCGAGGAATTGCAGGAAATCGTCGAATTTCTGAAGGATCCGGGCAAGTTCGCGCGGCTTGGAGGCAAGATCCCCAAGGGCGCGCTGCTGGTCGGATCTCCCGGCACCGGCAAGACGCTGCTGGCGCGGGCCATCGCCGGCGAGGCGGGGGTGCCGTTCTTTACCATTTCGGGGTCGGACTTCGTCGAGATGTTCGTGGGCGTCGGCGCGAGCCGTGTGCGCGACATGTTCGTCGAAGCCAAGAAATCGGCGCCGTGCATCGTCTTCATCGACGAAATCGACGCCGTCGGCCGCCACCGCGGCGCGGGCCTTGGCAATGGCAATGACGAACGCGAACAGACGCTCAACCAGTTGCTGGTCGAGATGGACGGGTTCGACGCCAATGAGGGCATCATCATCATCGCCGCGACCAACCGCCCCGACGTGCTCGACCCCGCGCTGTTGCGTCCGGGCCGGTTCGATCGCCGCGTGACGGTGCCGCTGCCCGACATCGAGGGCCGCGTGAAGATTCTCGGCGTGCACATGAAAAAGGTGCCACTCGCCCCCGACGTCGATGCGCGCACGCTGGCGCGCGGCACTCCCGGCATGTCGGGCGCCGACCTCGCCAACCTCGTCAACGAAGCCGCGCTGATGGCGGCGCGGCTCGGCAAAAGGCTGGTGGCGATGGCGCAGTTCGAGCTCGCCAAGGACCGGGTCATCATGGGCACCGAGTGGAAATCGCTCGTCATGACCCCTGAAGAGAAGAAGATGACCGCTTATCATGAGGCCGGGCATGCTCTCGTGCGCGTTTTCGAGCCCGCATCGGACCCGATCCACAAGGCGACGATCATTCCCCGCGGTGGGGCTTTGGGGATGGTCGTGTCGATCCCCGAGCGCGATAATTATTCCTATCACCGCGACAAGATGTACGCCGATTTGGCTTCGGTGATGGGCGGACGCGTTGCCGAGGAAGTGATCTTCGGCCACGACAAGGTGTCGTCGGGGGCGTCGAGCGATATCCAGCAGGCGACCAAGCTGGCGCGCGCGATGGTCATGCAATGGGGCATGTCGGACAAACTGGGGCCGCTTCAATATGAGGAAGCCCAGGGCGAGACCTTCCTCGGCTATTCGCAGACCCAGCGGCACAATATGTCGAACGAGACCGCGCTGCTGATCGACGCCGAAATTCGCAAGCTGGTCGATGGCGGCCATGCCCGGGCGACCGAATTGCTGTCGACCCATGTCGATAAATTGCATGCGCTGGCCAAGGCGCTGCTCGAATTCGAGACGCTGACCGGGGACGAGATCAAGGTCATCCTCGACGGCGGGACAATCGATCGCAACGGCCCATCGGGGCCTGCGCTCCCGGCCGTGGGAACCTCGATCCCCAAGAGCCGCAAGCCGAGTGCCGGGCTTGGCGGGGCGGCCCCGGCCGGGGCCTAGCGACGGTTAAACTGGCGTTCAGCGCCGGCTCTCCTTATGCACGGCATCTGGAGGACCTTTTTCATGCGTATCGTTCCCCATGTTGCACTGGCGCTGGTCGCCGTTCCGTCGCTAGCGTCCGCGCAGACGATGAATGCCCAGACCTTCTACAAGCGCTCGAGCGCGCTGATGGCCAAGGGGCCGTTGGCCCTTTTTTCACGCGGCGAGATCAAGACGCTGATGACCGAGGGTGAAAATGCCGCCAAGGCGTCGCGCGCGCGGCGACTGGCCGACCTCGCCGCGGGCAAGCCGAAACGATCGTGTCCCCCGGCGGGGCCGCAGAGCATGAGCACGACCGAGTTCATGCAACGGCTCGGCGCGATTCCCGCCGCCGAGCGCGCGAAGATCGACATGACCGAAGCATTGACGCGGATCAACGCGGCGCGCTTCCCTTGCCCGCGCTGAGGCGCCTGGTAATCGCCGCGCTGCTGATCGCCTTGCCGGTCGGGACGGCGCAGGCGCAGGATGTCGCGCATTTCCTGGTGCGGGTCGATCGCCTGCTGGCGCGGGGTCCGTTCGCCTTGCTGTCCCCCGATTTCTACCGCCTCAAGCGCGAGATCGAGGCCGACGGTGACGCGCTCAAGCGCGATTATGCGCGCGCCAAGGCGCATGGCGAGAAACTCACCTTCTGCCCCCCCGCCAAAGGCAAGCCGCGGGTGTCGAAGAACGAATATCTCGCCGCCCTGCGCGCGGTGCCGGTGGGGAAGCGGACGACGACCGATACCAAGGACGTGCTGCGGACCGTGCTCGAGCGCAAATACCCCTGCCGCTGAGCGTTCCGCGTCAGTCCAATAGCCCCAACGCGACCATCAGCACGACGTAGATCGTCAGGACCAAGAGCGCGGCGAACATCAGCGCCGCGGTGCGCCACAGCGCTGACCACCGCCCCAGTGCATAAGCGCCGCGCAGTTGGAGGTGGCGGTGGAACGGGGGGAAGAACACCAGCAGCCCGCCGACCGCCGCCGCCCCGACAAACGCCAGCCCGCTGCCGAGAATGACCAGCAGCGACATGAAGCACAATGAGTAAGTGACGAACACGATGTGGTCGTAGAGCCGGAAGCGGCGGCTGAACGGGAACAGCAGCCACACGAACGGCACCGACAAGGGAATCAGCGCCCAGCTCCATTTATAGGCATTGTTCTTGAGCATGTAGAGCAGCAACTGGGGGTTCTGCTTGGCCTTGCGGTAGGCGTCTTCCATCCACGGCAGATTGCTCGTGAGGTCGGGGGCCGAGGTCAGTGCGGCCTCGGTCAGCCCGCGGGTGCGCAGCGTCTTGATCACCGCAAGGTCGTTCTGCTTGTCCTTGATCCGCGCATCGAACATCTGGGTCGAACGGTGGCTGGCGAGGGCGAGCTGCCGCTCGCGCCCGATCGCCGCGAGCTTGTCTTCGGTTTCCTGCTGCGCGGTGGCGAGGTTGCGTTTCGAGACATTGTTGAATTCGGGATTGAGATTGCCCGTAGCGCTGACCACGGCGAACATGAGGAAGATGCAGAACAGGAACAGCGCGATCGGCGAGACGAAGCTGGCGCGCTTGCCCTCGATATAGTCGCGCGTCAGGCGGCCGGGTTGCCATGCGAGCAGCGGCAGCGTGGTCCAGATCTTGCCTTCGAAGTGGAACACCCCGTGGAGCAGGTCGTGGAAGAAGGCGCCGAGCGTGCGGTGGACGTGGCCGCGCTGGCCGCAGGCGTGGCAATGCTCGCCGACCAGCAGCGTGCCGCAATTGAGGCACGCCGCCTCGTGCGTGTGGCCGTCGCCGGCGACCGCGCCGGTGGCGGGCTCGACGCTGCGCGCGAGCAAGCCGCCGTTGACGAGGTCGCCGATCGCACCCACTTCACTCATTATCGTTCCCCCACCAGCGCCCATTATCACCTTCGCACCGCGCCGCCACCTTGAATCGTTTGTATACAAGGGGTATGTGAGTCGCATGGCCTCTTCCGTGATCACCACCCGACTCGATCCCGAAACGCTGGCGCTGGTCGATCGAGTGGCCAAGGCGCAGGGCCGCAGTCGCAGCTGGTTCGCGGCGCAGGCGATCAAGCTTGCGGCCGAGGCCGAGGCCGAATATGAGGCGTTCATCCAGGTTGGCATCGACGCCGCCGACCGCGGTGACGTGGTGCCGCACGAGCAAGTGATGGCGATGCTTGACGGCTGGATTGCCGACCTCAAAGCCGGATGAAGGTCATTGTCTGGACGAAGTTGTCCATCGTCGACCTTTCCGGGATTCGCGACCGATTGGTCACTGAAGCCGGCAAGCCGAGCGCGCTGCGCACTTTCGAGCGGATCCGGCAACAAGCGCAAAAATTCGAAGCCTTCGCCGCGCTCGGCCCGGCGCTGACGGCCAAGCGGCGCAAAATGCTTGTCCGCAAGACGAGCTATGTCATCATCTACCGCATCAAGGCAACCTCGATCGATATCTTGCGAGTCAAGCACGTCCGCCAGAACTGGCGCCCGACCGAGTGAGCCGCGTCGGGCTGCTGGGCGGGAGCTTCAATCCGGCGCATCGCGGGCATCGGCGGATGAGCCTGGCGGCGATCGAGGCACTTGGGCTCGACGAGGTGTGGTGGCTGGTGTCGCCGGGCAATCCGCTGAAAGCGGCGGCGGGGATGGCGCCTTTTGCGGCGCGGCTGGCATCGGCTAAGGCGATGGCCCGCCGCAGCCGAATCGAGGTCAGCGATTTCGAGGCTCGCGCAGGGACGCCCTATACCGTCGATACGCTCGGCCTGATCACCCGGCGCTGGCCGAATCACGATTTCATCTGGCTGATGGGCGAGGACACGCTGCCCGATTTCCACCGCTGGAAAGCATGGCGGCGGCTGGCTTCGCTCGTGCCGATTGCGGTGCTGTCGCGTCCGGGCTATGATGACGATGCCCGCGCGGCGCGCGCGATGGGCTGGTTGAGGCATTTCGTCCGTCCCTCGACCATGGCCAGGGAATGGACGGAGTGGAGAGCACCGGCGATCCTTTTTCTTCGCCTGCCCCCTGATCCGACTTCGGCCACCCGCTTGCGCGCGCTCGACCCTGACTGGCACACCCGCTTCGCTGCGCGAGCGGACGGGTCTGCCCGCTCCCCTAAGGAATGATTTTGCCCGATCCTGTTTCCGCGCCCGTCCCTGCCCCGTCCGACGAAGTCGAGGCGCTCCACGCGCTCGTCATGAAGTCGCTCGACGACGACCAGGCGGTCGATATCGTCTCCATTCCGCTCGCCGGCAAATCGTCGATCGCCGACCATATGGTGATCGCTAGCGGCCGCTCGACCCGCCAGGTGGCGTCGATGGCGACCAAGCTGGCGCAGAAGATCAAGCAGGATTACAAGCGCATCGTGCGGATCGAGGGCCTGCCCACCGCCGACTGGGTGCTGATCGATGCCGACGACGTCATCGTTCACCTGTTCCGCCCCGAAGTGCGCAGTTTCTACAATCTCGAGCGGATGTGGGCGTTCGGCGATGAGGACGATGTCAAGCCGCAGCCCTTTGCGGCGCCGGGCGCTTAAGCCTTTTCGCGCGTGCTGCTGCACATCCTCGCGCGCGGCAAGATTGGCCGGACCAGCGAGGCGGAACTGGTCGAGCGTTATCTCAAGCGGATCGCGTGGCCGACCAGGATCAGCGAATTGCCCGACCGGGGCGGGGTCCTCCCCGCCCTCGCCAGCGCCACCGTCACGATCGTCCTCGACGAGCGCGGCGACGCGCTGTCGTCGCTGGCCTTCGCCAAGAAGCTCGAGGGATGGCGCGACGGCGGCAAGCGCGAGGCGCGGTTCGTGATCGGTGCCGCCGACGGGCATGACGCCGCATTGCGTGACAGTGCCGACTTGCTGCTCTCGTTCGGCCCGGCGACGTGGCCACACATGCTGGCGCGGGCGATGCTGGCCGAGCAATTGTTCCGCGCCACGGCGATCCTCGCCGGGCATCCCTACCACCGCGAGGGATGATGCGGCGCTTGCTCCTGCTGGCGGCGATCGTCGCTCCCGCGCTGGCCGCGGCGAGTGCCCCCATCGACCCGCCGCGCGAGACGATTGGCCAGGCCCTGACCCGCACCGCGGCGGAGGCGAAGGCGGCCGAAACGCAGGTCGCCACGCTCGAGGCGCGCGAGGCGGCGGCCAGCGACGAAGCCGCGCGCTTGCGGACCGAGCGCATCCGCGCCGCCGCCGAGATCGACTTGGCCCAGGCGCGAATCGCCGCCGCCGACACTGCGCTGGTCGCTGCCCGCGCCGCGGTGAATGCGCGTGAAACATATCTTGCCCGACAACGCGCCCCGCTCGCGGCCTTGCTCGCCGGGCTGGTGACAATGGGGCGCAGGCCGCCGATCCTGACTCTCGCCGACGGAACCTCGATCGCCGAACTGGTCCGCGTGCGGGCGCTGATCGATGGCAGCATGCCGGTCATCGCGCGCCGCAGCGTGGCGCTTCATGCCGAACTGCAGGCCGGACGAGCGCTCGCCGCGCGCGCCGCGGGCGCGCGCCGCGCCGTCGCCGCCTCGCGTGCCGACCTGATCGTAAAGCAGGCTCAATTCGCCGCGCTCGAACGTCGCGCCACCGCCCGCGCCGCGACGCTGCGCGCCAATGCCTCGGGCGCCGAGGATCAGGTGCTGGCGGGAGGCGAGGCCGTGCTCGACTTGCAAGGGGAGGCCGCCGCCGCCGCCGCCGCGCGCCGCGCCGCTCGCGCCGTCGCCGAACAGCCGCTCGCCCCGCCGCGACCGTTCGCGCCCGACGGCGGCAGGGCCGCGAACGCGTTTGCTTACGCTTTGCCGACGCGTGCCGCGGTGATCGACGGGCTGGGCAGCGTCAGCCCTGCCGGAGTGCGGTCGCGCGGGCTGCGCTTCGCCACTCCGCGCGGGTCGCTGGTCACGGCGCCCGCCGACGGCACGGTGCTGTTCGCCGGCGCCTTTCGCGAGCATGACGGGATCGTCGTGATCGACCACGGCCACGGCTGGACCAGCCTAGTCATCGACCTCGCCCCCTCGGTCGCGCGGGGCGATCGGATTCGCCTCGGCGCGCCGCTCGGCCGTGCGCTCGGCGACCTCGGGCTTGAGCTGCGCGAGAGCGGCGAACCGCGCTCGGCGGCTCTCATCGCAGGTTCATCTCGACTGCTGTCCAATCGCGCCGAGACCCGCTAGGATATTGCTCTAGCAGTGAGGAACGACGCTCGATGAACCGCTTGGCCAAATTTCTTCCCCCGCTCGCGCTGGTCGGCGCGCTGGCGCTGGTGCCGATGACGACCAGCACGCTCGCCGCCGCCGATGTCGACACCTACAAGGAGCTCGAGACGTTCATGAGCGTGTTTGAGCGGGTGCGCGCCAATTATGTCGACAAAGTCGATGATCACACGCTGATCAAGGGGGCGATCGACGGCATGCTGGCCGCGCTCGACCCGCATTCAAGCTATGCCGACGGCGCCGACTTCACTCAGTTGAAGACCACCACCGACGGCAATTACGGCGGGCTCGGGCTGACCGTGTCGAGCGAGGATGGCGCGGTCAAGGTCATCACCCCGACCGAGGACACCCCAGCGTTTCGCGCCGGGATCAAGGCGGGCGATTACATCACCCACATCAACGGCGAGTTTTTGTACGGCTTCAGCCTCGACGAAGCGGTCGAAAAGATGCGCGGCAAGGCCGGGACTCCGATCAAACTGACCATCGTCCGCCCCGGGCGCGACAAGCCGTTCGACGTCACCATCGTGCGCGAGCGGATCGAGCTCAAGCCCGTCAAGTGGGAGGTCAAGGACCGCGTCGGCGTGCTCAACATCAACAGCTTCTCGGCCCAGACCGGGGAAATGACGCGCGAGGCGCTGATGTCGATCGACAAAGCGACGGGCAACCAGACGCTCGGCTATGTCATCGACCTGCGCTCCAACCCCGGCGGGCTGCTCGACCAGTCGGTCGAGGTCAGCGACGCGTTCTTGTCCGAAGGCGAAGTGGTGTCCGAACGCGGCCGCGAAAAGGGCGATATCGACCGTTTCTATGCCAAGCCCGGCGACCTTGCCCACGGCCTGCCGGTGATCGTCCTAATCGACGCCGGTTCGGCCTCGGCCGCCGAGATCGTCGCCGGGGCGCTCCAGGATCATCGCCGCGCCTTGGTCATGGGCGAGCGTTCGTTCGGCAAGGGCTCGGTCCAGACCGTGCTCCAGACCGGGCCGACGACCGCGCTCAGGCTGACCACGGCGCGCTATTTCACCCCGTCGGGACGATCGGTCCAGGGTGGCGGGATCGAGCCTGATATCGCCGTGCCGCAGCTCAGCGATCCCGATTACAAGGCGCGACCGCGGCTGCGCGAGGCCGACCTGAGGCGCCATTTGATCAATCAGGCGCAGGTCAAGGACGACCTGCTCGAAAGCGATGACCGGCCCGATCCGCGCTTCACCGCGACAGCCGCCGAGCTGGAGAAGAAAGGCGTCAAGGACTTCCAGCTAGATTATGCTATCCGCGCGTTGCGGCGGCTTGCCCCGGCGGCGGCGACGGCGCCGGCCAAGGCCCACGCGCGCTGATGCTCGCCCCGCCGCGCCCGCATTCCGATCGGCTGGGCCAGGCGCGGCTGCTCGCGTTGGCAATTCCTGTAGCGCTGCTCGGCGGAGCCTTGCTGTCGCAATATGTCGGCAAGCTCTACCCGTGTGAGATGTGCTGGTGGCAGCGCTATCCGCACGGGATCGCGATCCTGCTCGCGCTCGGTGCTATGATGTTGCCGCTGAGTGCGCCGCGGACCCGACTGCTGACGATCCTCGCGGCGCTTGCGATTGCCGATTCCGGGGCGATCGGCGCGTTTCACGCCGGGGTCGAATATGGTTGGTGGGAGGGGCAGACGATCTGCACCTCGAGCGCGACCAGCCTTGAGGACATCATGAAAGTGCCGCTGATCCGCTGCGATCAGGTGCAATGGTCGCTCCGGGGCATTTCGCTCGCCGGCTTCAATGCGATTTTCTCGCTTGGCGGAGCAGCGCTGACCCTGCTCCTGGCGCAGGCGAAGCGCCGATGACTCGCCCCAATGAGCCCCGCCCCGACCCCGAGTCGATGCTGCGCGTCAACCAGGCGGGGGAATATGGCGCGACCCGGATCTACGCCGGCCAGCTTGCCGTGCTGCGCAAGGACAGCCCGGCGGCACACGCCATCGCCGGAATGGCGCGCGGCGAGGAACGCCATCTGGCGCGCTTCAATGCGCTGATGGCCGAGCGGCGCGTGCGCCCGACCCTGCTTCAGCCAATCTGGAATATTGCCGGCTTCGCACTCGGCGCCGCGACCGCCCTGATCGGCGAAAAAGCCGCCATGGCCTGCACCGACGCGGTCGAGACCGAGATCGATCGCCATTATGCCGAGCAGCTCGCGGCCCTCGGCGAGGACGATCCTGCTTTCGCCGCCGACATTGCGGAGTTTCGAAGCGAGGAGCTCGAGCATCAGGCGACCGCGCGCGCGCATGGCGCCGCCGATGCCGTGGGATTCCCGGTTCTCAGCGCGGTGATCCGCGCCGGCTGCCGGGTCGCGATCGGGCTGTCGAAACGAATTTGAGCGGAACCCATTGGGGCGGCAAGGCGCTGTTCCCACCTGAAAGGACTATTCATGTCGAAGCTGATGCTGACCGCCGCCGCGAGCGCGACTCTCTTCTCGGCGCTGGTGCTGCCCGCGTCCCCTGCCGTGGCCCAGCGCACCAAGGTCAGCGAGATCATCGTTTACGGCACCGACCCCTGCCCGCGCTCGACCGACGACACGGTGTACGTCTGCGCGCGCAAGAATGAGAGCGAGCGGTTCCGCATCCCCGAGGCGCTGCGCGCCGGCGGGTCGCTCCAGTCGCGCCAGAGCTGGGCAGAGCGCGCGCGGGTATTCGAGACGGTTGGCGCGACGGGAGTCAATAGCTGTTCGCCGGTCGGTCCCGCCGGCTATACCGGATGCAGCCGCCAGCTGACTCGCCAAGCCTTTCGCGAATTGCGCGACGAATCGTCAAGCAACAATGCGCCCACCAAATAGGGCCGTCGAGCGTTCCTAAACGCCTCGAGTTCAATAAGAACTGGACTTTTTCGAGCGGGAACATAAGATGAACTTATGGCCCAGCTCGACACTCGTGAAAAGCTCGCGATCCTTGCCGATGCGGCAAAATACGATGCCTCGTGCGCGTCGTCGGGAACGGTCAAGCGCGACAGCCGCGGGGGCAAGGGGGTCGGCTCGACCGAGGGCATGGGCATTTGCCACGCTTATGCCCCCGACGGGCGCTGCATCTCGCTGCTGAAGATCCTGCTGACCAACAGCTGCATCTTCGATTGCCATTATTGCATCAATCGCAAGAGCTCGAACGTCCGCCGCGCGCGCTTCACCGCGGCCGAAGTCGTCCACC
>CAXSCF010000026.1:0-28333 GCA_964235815.1 uncultured Sphingomicrobium sp. | reverse complement strand
GGGAATGGCCGGCGCCGACGATCCGTCGCGCTGGCGCCCCACTGGATGGCCGGTCGAGACGCTCGAGAACAAGCCGACGGCGACCTTCTATGTCCACCCGACGACCTACCTCGAGCGCGACCGCTGGAATGCCCCGCTCGACGCCGCGGGCGACGCCGGGTTCCGCGCGCGGCTGTTCGTCCAGAGCCAGGCGAGCGCCTTCAACGGCGTGTCGGCGGTGTGGGCGCCGCGCTATCGCCAGGCGGCGTTCGGGGCGTTCCTGCTGAGGAACGCCGACGCGACCAAGGCGCTCGACCTGGCCTATGGCGATGTACTGTCCGCGTTCGATGTCTTCCTCGCCGCGCAACCGGCGGGGACCCCGATCATCATCGCCGGGCATAGCCAGGGCGCGCTCCATGTCTCGCGGCTGCTGGTCGAGCGACGGGCCAAGCTCAAGGGGCGACTGGTCGCGGCCTATGTCGTCGGCTGGCCGCTGTCGGTCAGCGCCGATTTGCCGGCGATGGGACTGCCGGCCTGCACCGCGGCGGCGCAAGCGGGGTGCGTGATGGCGTGGCAGAGCTTCGCCGAGCCCGCCAATGCGTCGCTGATCCTCGACAATTGGGTTGGCTCGAAGGGCGCCAGCGGGGTCGAGCGCCAGCGCAGCGACCTGCTGTGCACCAACCCGCTGACCGGGACGCGCGACGGCGCGGCGGCGCCTGCCGCCAACCTTGGCACGCTCGTGCCGACGGCGGATCTGAGCAGCGCGACGCTCGCCGTCGGCCAGGTCGGAGCGCGCTGCGACCAAGGGTTCCTGCTCATCGACGGCGCCATCCCCCCGCTCGGGCCCTACGTCTTGCCGGGCAACAATTATCACGTCTACGATTATGCCTTGTTCTGGGGCTCGATCCGCGCCGATGCCGAGCGGCGGCTGAAGGCGTTGCGCGGGTGATCCATCTCGATGCGCCAGGCTTCGCGGCGGTGGTCGGCGGACGCCTCGGCGGGCTCGATGTCGGGACGAAGACGATCGGCCTCGCCACTTGCGACGCGACGTGGAGCTTCGCCACCCCCGCCGAAACCGTCCGCCGCACCAAATTCGCCACCGATGTGGCGGCGTTGCGCCTCTTCGTCGAGCGCCACCGGCTGACGGGACTGGTGGTCGGGCTGCCGCTCAATCTCGACGGCAGCGATTCGCCGCGCACCCAGTCGGTGCGCGCCTTCGCCCGCAATCTGGCCATCGTCGCGCTGCCGATCTTGCTGTGGGACGAGCGCTGGTCGACGGTGGCGGTCGAGCGGACGATGATCGAGGCCGACATGAGCCGCGCCAAGCGTGCCGAAAAAGTCGACGCCCACGCGGCGGCGCACATCCTCCAGGCCGCGATCGACGCATTGTCGCATCTTCCCCGCTGATGCCCGCCGCCTTCGAGTCGGACGGCGTTGGCCCGGTTTATCTTCTGGCCGACAACGTCTAGGTCTCACGCCGATGGATTTGCTTTCGATCGACCGCCTGAGCGATGACGACATCGCCGCGATCCTTGCCGAGGGCGAGCGCTGGTTCGCCTATAACCGATTGTCCCGACGCAACGACCGCCGGCTCGACGGGCTGACCATCGTCAATGCCTTTTTCGAAGATTCGACGCGCACCTTGCTGAGCTTCGAGATCGCCGCCAACCGACTCGGCGCGCAAGTGGTGACGATGCAGGTCGAGCGCAGTTCGATCAAGAAAGGCGAGACGCTGGCCGACACCGCGCGCACCCTCAACGCGATGCGCCCCGACGCCCTTGTGCTGCGGCATGGAACCAGCGGTGCGCCGGCTGATGTCGCGGCGATCATGGACTGCCCCGTGATCAACGCCGGCGACGGCACGGGCGAGCATCCGACCCAGGCCTTGCTCGACGCGGCAACGATCAAGCAGCATTTCGGGCGGATCGAGGGGCTTAGGGTCGCGATATGCGGGGACATCCGCCACAGCCGCGTCGCGCGCTCAAACGCTGCCTTGCTCGCGCGCCTCGGCGCCGAGCTTCGCTTTGCCGGCCCGCTTTCGTTGGTGCCCGACCGGCTGGCGTGGTCGAGCGAGATCGACGACGCCGTGCGCGGCGCCGACGTCGTGATGATGCTGCGCGTTCAGCGCGAGCGGATGGGCGAACAATTGGGCGATGCTCCAGGCGAGTATCTCACCCGCTACGGGCTGACCCAGGAGCGCTTTGCCCAGGCGAGCGCGGATGCGGTGATCATGCATCCCGGCCCGATCAACCGCGGGGTCGAGATCGACGGTGCGCTGGCCGACCACCCGACCCGCTCGCTGATCGTGCGGCAAGTCGAAATGGGGGTCGCGGTGCGCATGGCGTGCCTCGACCGGCTGACCGCCGCCCGCCGCGATTAGTGATCGGCGAGCGATCCGCGATCAGCGCGAGGCGAGCTGGACCGGTGCGTCGTTGAAGGCAGCGCGGACGAAGCAGCTCGACCCGTTCCGCTTGAGCGAGGTGCACAAGGCAATTGCTTCGCGGTTGGTGGCGAACCCCTTGACCGACAAGCGGTAAAAGGTGCCGCTTGCGCTGTCGAAGCGTGCCGTGACCGGGGTGTAGTTGCGCAGCGCGCCGTGACGGCGGGCGGCGCGCGCCCAGGCTCCGGCGATATAGGCGCGCGAATTGAACGCGCCGAGCTGGACCACGGCGCGGGTCCGCGACGCCGACAAAGCGGCGTTGCGGCGAAGCTCGGGTAGCGACTGGGTCAGCCGCACCGCCGCCGGGCTCAACGCCGGACGCGCCGCGCGCGATGCCGCCAGGCGCGGCGCAAGACGGCGCGGCGCCGCCTCGATCACATCCACGGGCGGGGGCGGCGCAACGGCGGCATAATCTTGCGCTGGCGCCGCGTCGGGCGCAGACTGCTGGGCGAGTTCGGGAGCGGGCTCGATCGGCGCATAAGCGGGGGCTTCGGCGGAAGCCTGGCGAACGCCGCCCGGGGCTGCGGCGAGCGCAAGGCGGACCGGCTGGCCGGGATCGCTCGCGACCGGTTGGACGCCGATGAAGGCCGCGACTTGCGCGCTGGCCTGCCCCGGCTTGGCCATCGCCATCCATTCGTTGAGCCGGGCATCGATTTGATCGGCGGCGAGATCCTGGCTGGCGACGATCCGCGCCTGTTGCCAATCCCCGCCGAGCGCATAGGCCAGCGCCAGATTCTGCCGTGTGCGGGCATCGGCGCCGCGCGCCCGGGCCGCCGGTTCGAGCACCGCCACGGCATCGCTGGCGCGTCCGGCCAGCGCCAGCGCCAGGCCGACATCGGACGGGTCGAGCAGCGACTGCGCTTCGCCGAGCATGGCGACTGCGTCATTGGTCTTGCCGCGCGCGATCTGGACCAGAACATATTTGAGCAGGACCTGGGGGTCGGGCGCGGCGAGGGTCAGCGCGTCGTGATACGATCGCTCGGCCGAGGCGTAGCGTCCCGAGGCGAGGTAGATGTTGCCGAGCAAAGCGCGGAAGCTGGCGTCGGTCGGGCGATACGCGACCGCGGCTTCGCCCAGCGACAGCGCGCTGGTGAGGTCGTTGGCGGCGAGCGCGGCCTGGGCGCGGGTGGCAATCCCGACCTTCGACGGATCGACCTTGACCGACGAGGCACTGTGCGGCTTGCCCATCGAGCTCGAACAAGCCGCGAGCGCGCCAACCAGGCCGATCGCGGTAAGGGCATGCCCCAAATGAGTGCGCTGTGCCATGATCGCCATTCCTCTTTCCTGCCTCAGCGGTTGACGCGCTTGGACGGCGCGCGGTCGGCCATTGTGTCGATCTCGGGCATTGCCGCGAGCAATTCGTCGAGTGCTTCGGTCACCAATTGCTGAGCCGATCGGCCGGTCACCGCACACGCCAGGCGAAGCCTGAGGTGGCGCGCGGCATCGAGCCGCAGCGTGAACGCGGCCTTGGCCTTGCTCCCCGGTGCAGCGCGAGGCTGCGACCGCCGGGGCGTGATCGCGACCGGCGGCTGATCGATCGGTGCCCGTGCTTCGACGGTGATGGGCACTTCGACTGCTGCCGGCGCCTCGAATGTGGTCGCTGGTTCGAGCGTGGCCGAAACCTCGGCCTCGACGAAGTCGATCGGCAGCAGGACCGGGATGCGATTGGGCTTTGTCGCGAGCACCGGACCGTCATGATCCTCCTCGCTCTCATGGCCACCGGCGGCTTCGGCCTCGGGGTCATAGAGTTCGGCGGTTTCATCGATATATTCGTCGTCGCTCGATCCTTCGGTATAATCGGCGAAGCGATCGGCGATCTCGGCCTGCTGGTCGTGGACCGGCGACGCGATCGGGGTCAAAGCCGAAAGCGGATTGCGCAACGCCGGCTCGGACAATTGCGCGCCGAAGCCGTCATGCTGGTCGTCGAGCACCGGCGCCAGCGCCGGCTTGGGCGCTTCGAAGCCCATGTCGTTCCAGCCCAGATCCTCGAGCCCCGCGCCGACCTGGCCGAAACCCTGGGGTCGCATGGCGGGGCGTGCCGCACCCTTGCGGGCGAGCAAGCCCGACGACAGCGACGCAAATGCCTTGGGTTCTCCCATCGCGGACACCTTTACTGGCCCGCCACGCGGCGGCCGAAGCCCCCGACGGGACGCGGCGTGATGGGGGCAGCCGCCCCCGGCGCCGCAAACACGGTGCGGCGGAAATTCTTTTCCAGCCGGTCGGAGATATAGTCCCACAATTCGGTCACTTCGCGCGCCGAGCGGCCGTTGGGATCAACCTCCATCACCGTCCGGCCGTCGATCATCGAGGCCGCGAAATCGGTGCGGTGGTGGAGCGTGACCGGGGCCACCGTGCCGTGCTGCGACAGCGCGACCGCGGCTTCATAGGTGATTTTCGCCTTGGGCGTCGCGCCATTGACGACGAACAGCAAGGGCTTGCCGGCGCGGTCGCACAGATCGACCGTGGCGCCGACCGCGCGCAGATCGTGCGGGCTCGGGCGGGTCGGGATGACGATCAGTTCGGCTACGGCGATGACCGACTGGATCGCCATGGTGATGGCGGGCGGGGTGTCGATGACGGCGAGGCGAAAGCCCTGCTGGCGAAGCACTTCGAGGTCCGACGACAGCCGCGCGACGGTGGTCTGCGCGAACGCCGGCATATCGTCGGTGCGCTCGTTCCACCAGTCGGCCAGCGAGCCTTGCGGATCGATATCGATGAGGCAGACGGGGCCGGCTCCGGCCAGCTGCGCCTGCACCGCAAGGTGGCCGGACAAGGTCGTCTTTCCCGACCCGCCCTTCTGCGATGCCATTGCCAGAACGCGCATTCTATTCCCCTCGCCCAAAATGACGGTCTATGGGGAGCATGTGACGCCCAAGCCTCTAATTATTGGTTAATGTCTACCCGACCTTGTTGCGCCGCCACCTCCTTGGCAGAAGCTCTGGCAGGCGGTGGCGTTCGTGGGGTGAGGCATGACCGACGGGTATAAGATTGTGATCGCGGCGATGATCGTTCTGGGAGCCGCCCCCGCGGCCTCGGCGCAAAGTGTCCGCGACGGGATCATGCAATGGCAGAAGGGCGACCACGCCGCCGCGGTCGCGACCTGGACGTCGCTCGCAGCGCAGGGAGACGCCGACGCGGCCTTCAACCTGGCGCAGGCTTACCGCCTTGGCAAAGGCGTGCCGATCGACCTGACCCGCGCGCAGGCATTGTTCATGCAAGCCGCGCGCAAGGGCCATGTCGATGCCGCCACGACACTCGGGCTGTTGCTGTTCCAGAATGGCGACCCCCGCGGGGCGATGCGCTGGCTCAGTCAAGCCGCCTCGGCGGGTGAGCCGCGCGCCATGCTCCTGTTTGGCACCGCGCTTTACAATGGCGACGGAACCCTGCCCGACCCGGTCCGCGCCTATGCCTTTGTCAGCCGCTCGGCAGCCCAGGGGTATGCACCCGCGCGTGCCAGCCTGTTGGACCTCGATCAGGCAATGCCGATCGATCAACGACAACGAGGAATTGCGCTGGCGCAGGCGATGGCGAACAACCGCGTCCCAGCCAGCGTCACGGCGCACTCGCCATTGGCAAGGAAGGCACCGATCGCGCCGAAGCCAATGCTTGGCCTCCCCCCTCCGAGCGGCGCCGGCGACTGGAAAATTCAGCTCGGCGCCTTCGGCAAGCGCGCGGCCGCCGAAGCATTGTTCGCCAGAGTTCGCGGACAACTCGGCGCCGTGCAGCCCTTTTACACTCCCGCAGGCAAGGTGATCAGGCTCCAGATCGGACCCTATACCGATCGCGCGGCAGCGAGCGCGGCGTGTGCGGCGCTCCGTGGGCAGCCTTGTCTGACGGTCGCCCCGCGCTAACGCGTCACCCAGGCGGAGCGAGGGATTCCCTGGGCCCACAACAAGGCGTCGAGCGGGTGGTGGTCGAGCGCCGCGTCGGCAACGGCCACCAGCGCAGGCTTGGCGCGATAAGCGATGCCCAGCCCTGCTGCCTCGATCATCTCGATGTCATTGGCGCCGTCGCCCACCGCCAGCGTATCGCCGTTGCCCAACCCGGATGCGTCGCGCTCGCGGATCAGCGCGGTGGCCTTGTAATCGGGATCGACGATCCGCCCCGACACCGTTCCGGCAAGATGCCCGTCCAATACATCGAGTTCGTTGGCCTCGACCTTTTCAAAACCGATCATGTCGCCAACCGGGGCGGCGAAGGCGGTGAATCCACCCGAGATGAGCAAACTATGCGCCCCACGCGCCCGCATCGTCCGAACCAGGGTCATCGCGCCGGGACTGATCCGGATACGCTCGTCGAGACAGCGTTTGATCGCACTGCTTTGGAGCCCTTCGAGCAAGGCGACCCGTTCGCGCAACGCGGCGGTGAAGTCGAGTTCGCCGGCCATCGTCCGCTCGGTAATGGCGGCGATCTGCGGCTTGATCCCGGCATAATCCGCAAGCTCGTCGATGCATTCCTGGCCGATCATCGTCGAATCCATGTCGGCGACGATCAGACGCTTTTCGCGGCTGCCTCCGCCCACGGGAATAAGGTCCACGCCTTCCCAGCCGGCGAAAGCCGCTCGAAATTCGGCTGCGGACATATCGCTGCACAGGTCGGCTGCGCTGCCGTCATCGACCCATGCTGAAAGGCGTGCCCCGGCGATCCGCTCAAGCGCCGCCGCAAGCAGGCTTTCGTCGAGCCGGTCGGCTGCTATCAGCGTCGCTATGGTCACGCCGTCACTCCCTCGGGTCGCCCTCATCGCCGGTCCGACCGCCAGCGGCAAGTCGGCGCTCGCGATGCTGCTCGCCCAACGCACCGGCGGCGTGATCGTCAACGCCGATAGCGCTCAATTGTACCGCGACCTGCCGATACTGTCCGCCGCCCCCTCCCCCGCCGAGCAAGTGCGCGCCGAACATCGCCTGTACGGCGTGCGCGACGGAGGCGAGCCCTGTTCGGCGGCGGAATGGGCAAGCCTGGCGCGGGCCGAGATCGAGCGCGCCCATGCCGCCGGGCGCTTGCCAATCCTGGTCGGCGGGACGGGGCTTTATCTGCGCACCCTGCTCGACGGAATCGCGCCCGTGCCGCCGATCGACCCCGCCATCCGCGCCGCGGTGCGCGCCGCCGGCGTCGCCGAGAATCTGGCTGCGCTGACCCCGCTCGATCCGCGCGCGGCGCACCGGCTCGATCCGGGCGACACGACGCGGATCGCGCGCGCGCTCGAAGTGATCTGGTCGACCGGGCGGTCGTTGGCCGCGTGGCAAGCGGAAACCGCAGGCGGCATCGGCGCGCGCATCGCGCTTCGTCCGCTGCTGCTGCTTCCCCCGCGCGACTGGCTGGTCGAGCGCTGCGACCGGCGCTTCGCGGCGATGGTCGACGATGGCGCAATCGACGAAGTCGCGGCGCTGTCGGCGCGCCGGCTCGATCCCGCCTTGCCGGTAATGCGCGCGATCGGGGTGCGCGAGCTTGGCGCGCTGATGCGCGGCGACATCTCGCGCGAGCAGGCGTTGATCGCCGGGCAGCTGGCGACCCGGCGCTATGCCAAGCGCCAATATACCTGGTTCGCCAATCAGCCTCCGCCCGATTGGCCGCGGTGGACCAAAGAGCTCGACGATCCCGCGGCAGCGCTGGCGCTGCTCGATGCGCCGCGCTAGCGAAGGGCGATGGAGCTGATCCGCGACGCCGACATCGATCCTGCCCCGCTCGCCGGGCAACGCGTCGCGATCCTCGGCTATGGAAATCAGGGCCGCGCCCAGGCCTTGAACCTCTCGGATGGCGGGATCGACCTCGTGGTCGGACTTCGCGCACGCTCGCCGAGCATTGCCCGCGCCGCCGCCGACGGTATCGTCACCGCCTCGCTCGACGATGCAGTCGACGGCGCTGCACTGGTGATGCTGCTCGCGCCCGACGAAAGCCTCGCCGCGCTCTACGACGCGATCGAGCCCGCGCTTGGCCACGGCGCCGCGCTCGGGTTCAGCCACGGACTGGCGATCCGCTTTGGCCAGATAGCCCCCCGCGCCGACCTCGATGTCATCATGGTCGCGCCCAAGGGTCCCGGGACGGCGCTGCGTTCGCTTTATGTCGCCGGGCACGGAATGCCGGCGCTTTATGCCGTGGCGCAGGATGCGACCGGGCACGCGACCGCGCTGGCGCTGGCTTATGGTCGCGCGATCGGCTGTGGTCGCGCCGGCTTGATGGCGACCAGTTTCGCCGAGGAATGCGAAGCGGATTTGTTCAACGAAGCCGCGGTGGTGTGGGGCGCGGTGCCCGACATGCTGATCGCCGGTTACGACGTGCTGGTCGAAGCCGGGATCAGCGAAGCGGTGGCCTATATGGAGTGCGTCGGCGAGCTCAAGCTTCTCGCCGACCTGATCGAGGCGCGCGGGATCGCGGCGATGCGCAGCGCGATCAGCAACACCGCCGAACTCGGTGCGGTGACCGGCGGGCCGCGCATCGTCGACGAGCGCGTCAAGCGCGAGATGCGCCGGATCCTCGCCGATATCCGCAGCGGCACCTTCGCCGCGACCTTGTCCGACGAGGCCGCGGCCGATTATCCCGTGCTGCGCGCTTCGCGCGCGCGCGCGGCGCGGCTTCCGATCGAGCGTGCCCGCTCGCGCCTGCGCACGATGTTCGGCGATTAGCCGACCGTATCCGCGACGTCCTGCTGGCGCTCGCCGATCGAGGCGCGCTCGATATAGCCGCGCTGCAGCTTGCGATGCGCGGCGACGGCGGTGGGATCGCGCGCCAGGTCGGCCAGTTCGGCCTCCTCGGCGGCGCGGCGCGCGTAATAGCCCTTGTCTTCGGTCGCCATGACGATCTCCCTTCGCTTGGGTCGGTATAGCACGATTGCCAGCGACTGTCAGGAGTGGGCCGGAAACGGCACAAAGAAGGGCGCCTCGCATGATGCGAAGCGCCCTGATTTGTAGCTGCTGAAGACGGACGGAGCCTGTGCCCCGCTCGCCTTCAAGCCGATGCGGCGTCAGCCGCGCTCGGGGGCCGGGGCCGGAAGAGGCGCAACCGCCGGGCAGGCGTCGGTCGCGAGGATCACCGAACCGTCGGCGCAGGTCTGCGTCGCCGGGGCGGGCTCGGGCGCTTCAACGACCGGGGCCGGAGCAACGATCACTTCTTCGACCGGATGCGGTCCGAAGCGGAGTCCGACGGCGAGCAGGGCGCCGAAGCGGCTGATGTCCGACTTATACTTGGTGTACTGCACTTCGGCGCCGAAATAGGCAGCGCGAGCGAACGATACCTGGGCGCCGAGACCACCGCGGATTCCGCCGACATGGTCGCTAAAACGCGATCCCTGCGTCACGACGCCGGTCGCGTCCACCAGCGGCGAGTTCCCGCGGAAGCTGGCGCGGGCATAGCCGCCCTTGACGTAGAAGTTCGACACGTCCGACACCGGAAATGACACGCGCGCTCCAAGGAAAGCATCGTAGCGGGGCTTCAGGCGATAGAACGCATCGGCTCCTGATGCGGTGATGCCGCCGAGGAAGGTCTTGTTGAGCTTGGCGGTCGAGCGATCGAGGTCGGCTTCGATCCCGACCGAGACGCCGTTGCTGACCGCGAAGTCGTATCCGAGGCCGACACCGTAAAGGATCCCGGTGTCGTCGAGACGAACGGACGACGAGTTCAATCCGCCGATCTTCTGGCGCAGGATGTCGGCACCGCCGTGGATTTCGACGCGGGGGCCCTGGACGACCTGGGCGGCAGCGGGGGTCGCGGCGAACGCCACAACGGCAAGCGCAGTGCCTGCAAGAATCTTTTTCACGAAATAGTCCCCTTCATCGTTAATTCGAAAGTGGTTGGAGCGTCTAACCCGTCCCCGGGTCGCCGCCAAGGCAAAGCAGCCTTTTAGGTCCTGAAACGGTCTATTCGAGATGCTTTTAGGGCAATATTGTGTTGTGCGGGCAACAGCTGGCGTCATCCGCGCAGACTGTCAGCGTCGTCCGAACAACCGCTCGATGTCGCCATGCGCGAGCTTGACCCAAGTCGGACGGCCGTGGTTGCACTGGCCGGAGCGCGGAGTGATTTCCATCTCGCGCAGCAACGCATTCATCTCGGCGACCGACAAAATTCGACCGGCGCGGACGGAACCATGACAGGCGATCGTCGCGGCGACATGGTCGAGCTTGTCGCGCAGCACCAGCGACGTGCCGATTTCGGCCAATTCCGCGGCAAGATCCCGAAGCAATCCCGGCACATCGGTGGTCCCGAGCGGTGCCGGGGTGGCGCGGACCAGCATCGCGCATGGCCCGAACCGCTCGATCTCAAGGCCAAGGTCGGCGAGTTCGGTCGCGGCCTCCTCGAGCCGGTCGCAATCGGGTTCGTCGAGCTCGACCACGTCAGGGAGCAGCAACGCCTGGCGCGCCACGCTGCCCTTCGTCGAGGCAGCGCGCATTCGTTCGAGAACGAGCCGTTCGTGGGCCGCGTGCTGGTCGACAATCACCAGTCCATCGCTGGCTTCGGCGACGATATAGGTCGCCGCGACCTGGCCGCGCGCCACGCCGAGCGGATATTGTCCTGCCTGCGGGCTCGCCTGCTCGGCGCGGGCAGCGGGCGCGAAGGCTGAAATAACCTCGCTAACCCCTTGATATCCAGGCTGTTCACGCGCGATGCTCAAACTCGCTGGTCGATCGGTCGGCGCGCTGTGCCACGCCACCGGTGCGGCATATTGCTCCCGCGCTACGCTGCGGTGCCCGGCGTCGTCGAGCGCGGCACGCAATCCCCCCACGATCAGCCCGCGCACCGCCGCAGGATCGCGAAAGCGTACTTCGGTCTTGGCCGGGTGGACGTTGATGTCGACCTCACCCGACGGGACCGCGACGAATAATGCCGCCACCGGATGGCGGTCGCGCGCTAGCAGATCGCGATAGGCGGCACGAAGCGACCCGACCAGCAGCCGATCCTTGACCGGGCGATCGTTGACGAACAGGAATTGATGATCGGCCATCCCGCGATTGAAGGTCGGCAGGCTGACCACGCCCGTCAGCCGCAATCCATCTCGAACGCAATCGATGCCTAGGCCGTGGCGCGCAAGGTCGCGGTCGAGCAAGGCGGCAACCCGGGTCGGCGCATCCGACGGCTGGACCGACAGCCCGCGGCGCCCATCATGATCGAGGTTGAAGCCGACATCGGGCCGCGCCATCGCCAGCCGCCGCACGGCGTCGAGGCAGGCGCCATATTCGGCGCGAGGACTGCGCAGGAACTTGCGCCGTGCGGGGACCTTGTCGAACAGGCCTTCGACCCGGATCCGCGTTCCCGGCGGCAGCGCGGCGGGCCCCTCCCCCGCCGAGGCGCCATGATCGACGACGATGCGCCACCCGTCGCCCCCCGCCACTCGACTTTCGAGCGTGAGCCGAGCGACGCTGGCGATCGAGGGCAAGGCCTCGCCGCGAAAGCCGAAGCTTGCGACATCCTCAAGGTGGTCGTCGGGCAATTTCGACGTGGCGTGACGCTCGAGTGCGAGGTGCATCTCGGCCGGCTCCATCCCCGATCCGTCGTCATTGACCTCGACCAAGTCCAGCCCACCCGCGGCGAGGCGGATCGCGACGTGGCGGGCGCCGGCGTCGAGGCTGTTTTCGATCAGCTCCTTCAGGGCACTCGCCGGGCGCTCGACAACCTCGCCTGCGGCGATGCGATTGATGAGGTCGGAGGGGAGCCTTCTTATTGACATGTTAACGCTCCTAGCCCAATCTGATGGCGCCCGCGAAGCGCTGATTTCTGGGACTAATTCATCCTGCTTTCACAGTCGTTTGGATAAGGGTTTTTAAAGCGGGCGGTGCAGGCACCGGCCAGGGATCATTTTAACGTCAGGGTTGGGGATAGCATGTTCTGGGCACGCTGGTTCAAATGGATGTCGCACGACATGGCGATCGATCTCGGTACGGCGAACACGCTGGTCTATGTGCGCGGGCGCGGGATCGTCCTCAACGAGCCATCGGTTGTCGCGATCGAGACCATCAACGGGGTCAAGAAGGTCAAAGCGGTCGGCAATGACGCCAAGCTGATGATGGGCAAGACCCCCGACCAGATCGAGGCGATCCGCCCGCTGCGCGACGGGGTCATCGCCGACATCGACGTCGCTGAGCAGATGATCAAGCACTTCATCCACAAGGTCCACGGCGGCAAGATGCGCGCCTGGCGCTTTCCCGAGATCGTGATTTGCGTCCCCTCGGGGTCGACCAGCGTCGAGCGCCGTGCGATCCGCGACGCGGCCTCGAACGCCGGCGCGTCGGCGGTGTATCTGATCGAGGAGCCGATGGCGGCCGCGATCGGCGCCGGAATGCCGGTCACGCAACCAATCGGGTCGATGGTGGTCGACATCGGCGGCGGGACGACCGAGGTCGCGGTGCTGAGCCTGCGCGGTCTTGCCTACACCACCTCGGTGCGGGTCGGCGGCGACAAGATGGACGAGGCGATTTCGTCCTACGTCCGCCGCAACCATAATCTGCTGATCGGCGAAGCCACCGCCGAGCGGATCAAGCAGGAAGTGGGGATCGCCAAGCCCCCCGTCGACGGGATCGGCAAGACCGTCCACATCAAGGGCCGCGATCTGGTCAACGGCGTGCCCAAGGAAATTTCGATCAACCAGGGCCAGATCGCCGAAGCGCTGTCCGAGCCTGTCGGGACGATCGTCGAAGGCGTGCGCATCGCGCTCGAGAACACCGCGCCCGAACTCGCCGCCGACATCTGCGATCAGGGCATCGTGCTGACCGGGGGCGGCGCGCTGCTCCAGGGGCTTGACGAGGTGCTACGCGATGAAACCGGATTGCCCGTAACGGTCGCCGAGGATCCGCTGACCTGCGTCGCGCTCGGCACCGGCCGCGCGCTCGAGGAAGAGCAGTTCCGCGGCGTGCTTCAGACGGCGTAGCCTCAGGCGTGGTAGCCGCGGCGGGATCACGCCCGGGCTGGTCTCGGCGCGCTCAATATGGGCTTTTCTTCGGCTTCGTGGCGACGGTCGGGACAATCGTCGTCGGGCTGCTGATGCTGATCCTGTCGCTTGCCGCGCCGCAAAGCTATGCTGCCGTGCGTGGGATCGCGCTCGATCTCGCCTCCCCAGCCACCAACTCCATGAGCGAAGTCGTCACGACTGCAACCGGCTTGGCCAGCGGCGCAGGGGATTATTGGAACGCGGCGCGGCAGAATCATGAACTCAAGCGGCAGCGCGGCGCGATGCTGCGACGGATGGTCGAAGCCAAGGGCATCATGCTCGAAAATAGCGAATTGAAGCACGCCCTCGCACTTCGCGAGCGCGATCGCCAAACGATCGCGACCGGGCGCGTGGTCGGTTCGTCCTTCACCAGTCCGCGGCGCTTCGCCATTCTGTCGGTCGGGCAGCGCGATGGGGTTGAAATCGGCATGCCGGTGCGGTCGGCCGACGGTTTGATCGGACGCGTGATCGATGCCGGGCACTTTGCGAGCCGCGTGCTGCTGGTCAGCGACCGCGCCAACATCGTTCCTGCGCGGTTGCTTCGCGGTGGGCTGCCGGTGATCGCCACGGGACGCGGCGACGGGACGATCGACGTTCGCCCGCTTGAAGTCGGACGAAATCCTTTCCGCAAGAATGATATCATCGTCACTTCGGGAACAGGGGGGCTTTACCCACCGCTATGGCCGATCGCCCGGATCGTGCGGCTCGATGACGATGGCGCGATTGCTGTCCCGCTCGCCGACCCGGCGAAGGTCAGCTTCGCCTTGGTCGAGCCGGTGTTCGAGCCGACGGCAATCGCCGAAGCGGCGCGCCCCGAGGAAACCCGCTGATGGGGCGCTCGGCACTGTCGCCGTCGCGCGGCGCGAGCTCCACGCATGGACCGCGTTCAGCGTCGCTCTCGATTCCGGCGATAAGCGTGCTTTTCGCGATGCTCCTATCCATGTTGCCGATCGTGTCGAAGCATGGCTGGTGGCCCGATGCCGGGTTCCTGATGCTGATCGCGTGGCGCCTGCTTCGCGCCGATGCATGGCCGACCTGGGTCGCGGCGCCGCTCGGGCTGTTTCACGATTTGCTTACTGGAGCGCCGATCGGCCTGTCGGTTGCGCTGTGGCCGACGTTCATGCTCGCGCTGGACGTCATCGATCGTCGCACGATGTGGCGCGATTACTGGATTGAGTGGGTGCTGGCTGCGATTTTCATCGCGTTGTTTGTCGTTGTCCAATGGCGCGTTGCCGCGCTCGACGGTGCCGCGGTGCGGTTTAGCAGCGTCGCCCCCGCGATTCTTGTTGGGATCGTGGGTTACCCCATCGCCGCCTTCATTGCGGCGCGGCTCGACCGCTGGAGGATGGGCCGGTGAAGCCGAACAATTACACCAGCGCGCATCAATCCATCACCTTTTCGCGGCGAATGATGTTGGTGGGAGGAGCGCAGGTCGCGCTTGGCGCCGCGCTGGTGGCGCGGCTCGGCTATCTGTCGGTCGCCGAAAATGAACATTACAAGCTGCTCAGCGAAAGCAACCGCGTCCAGCTCATCCCGGTCCCCCCGCGTCGCGGGTGGATCGTCGATCGCCATGACAAGCCGATTGCCATCAACCGGTCCATTTTTCGCGTCGACCTCGTCCCGCAACAGCTCGAAAATCCTGCAGCGGCGTTGACCCTCCTGACTCAATTGCTTGCCCTCAACAGCGACGAAGTTGACCGCATCAAGCGCGACCTGGCGGCGGCGCGAGGGTTCCAGCCGGTGTCAGTCGCCGAAAACATCGATTACGCCAAATATGCCGCCGTCATCGTGCGCCTGCCCGAGTTGCCGGGGGTGACGCCATCACGCGGTTTTGGCCGCTTTTACCCGGCCGGGTCGGCCGTCGGGCAGCTTGTCGGCTATGTCGGAACCGCCAACGCCAAGGAATATGCCGCCGAGAAAAAGAATCCGCTGCTGATCATTCCGGGTTTCAAGATCGGCAAGGAAGGCATTGAAAAAACGATGGAAGAGACGCTGCGCGGCGAACCGGGCGGGCAGCGGGTCGAAGTCACCGCGCGGGGCAAGCTGGTCCAGGAACTGACCGCCAAACCCGATCGCAGCGGCGGCGTGGCCAAGCTCACGATCGACGCCGATCTCCACGAATATGCCGCACGGCGGATCGGCGACCAGTCGGGGTCGGTGGTGGTGATCGACGTGGCCAATGGCGATATTCTTGCAATGCCTTCAATGCCCTCGTTCGATCCCAACAGTTTCTCCGATGGAATCAGCTCGAACGAATGGAAGATGCTGTCGCAGAACGATCACTTGCCGCTTGTCGACAAGGTCACCGAGGGGCTCTACCCGTCGGGCTCGACGATCAAGCCGCTGATGGCGCTGGCGATCCTCAAGGCCGGAGTTGATCCGCAACGCAGGGTCCATTGCACCGGGCGCTATCCGCTCGGCAATCATATCTTCCACTGCGACGCGGTCCACGGATCGGTCAATCTCGACGACGCGGTGGTCAAGAGCTGCGACATTTATTTCTACGACACGTGCCGCCGCGTCGGGGTCGAGGCGATCGCCCCGATCATCAAGCAGATGGGGTTCGGCGAGAAATTCGAGCTTCCGCTGAGCAGCCAGCGTTATGGCACGGTCCCCGACCCCGAATGGATGAAGCGCAAATATCATCGCGATTGGCAGACCTACGACACGATTAACATGTCGATCGGCCAGGGCAATGTGCTGATCAATCCGCTTCAACTGGCGATTTCGGCAGCGCGCGTGGCGAGCGGGAAATTGCTTCTTCCCCGACTGGTCAGTGACGGCCGTGCCCCCGTCCAAGAGAGCCTTGAGTTCGACCCAAAACACCTCGAATTCGTGCGCCGCGCGATGGGCGGTGTCGTCGAGCGCGGGACCGCCGCGGGGGCCAAACTTCCGCTCGCCGACGTCATGATGGCGGGCAAGACCGGCACCGCGCAGGTGCGCCGCATCACGATGGGCGAGCGCGCCTCGGGCGGAGTACGATCGAATGAGAGTCTCAACTGGCGAATGCGCGACCATAGCCTGTTCGTCGGCTTCGCGCCGGTCGAAAAACCGCGCTACGCCGCCGCCGCGGTAATCGAGCATGGCGGATTTGGCGCGCAGGTTGCGGCGCCCCTGATCCGCGATACGATGACCTTCCTGTTCGATCGGCCCAAGGCATTGGCGGCGCTGCAGACCTTCGAAACCGGGCTTGGTGGGACGCTCAAGCAACGCGAGGCGATGCGGGTTTCGGGCTGGCGTGCCGCTAACGGCCTGCCGCCCGTCGCGACGGGTGGCGCGGTTTGATTTCCTCGGCGATTATCCCCCAACCCTTGGCCCGCCTGCCGTGGCGGTTGATCTGGCTGGTGCTCGCGATCTGTTCGATCGGACTGATCACCCTCTATTCGGCGGCGGGAGGCTCGATGTCGCCCTGGGCGACCAAGCAGGCGATCATGATCCTCTTCTTCCTCGCCGTGGCGATCGGCATGTCGTGGATCCCCGAAAGCTTCATCAAACAGCTGTCCTTCCCGGTCTACATCGGGATCATCTTGATGCTGGTCGCGGTCGAGATGGTTGGCTTCGTCGGCAAGGGCGCCCAGCGCTGGGTCGACCTCGGCTTCATCCGCCTCCAGCCGTCGGAGTTCATGAAGCCCGCCATCGTGCTCGTGCTGGCGCGCTTCTACGACCTCATCCCGGCCGGCGACGTGCGCCGCTGGCGCGGGCTGTGGCCGGCCGCAGCGCTGGTGCTGTTCCCGGCCGCTTTGATCATCGTCCAGCCCGACCTTGGCACCGCGTTGATGGTGCTGTTGAGCGGGATCACGGTGATGTTCATCGCGGGCTTGCCGATGTGGTACTTCCTCTCCGCCGCGGGGGCCGCCGCGGTGGCCATGCCGATCCTGTTCGCGACGATGCACGATTACCAGCGCAAGCGCGTGCTGATCTTCATGGATCCCGAAAGCGACCCGCTCGGTGCGGGCTACCACATCAGCCAATCGAAGATCGCGATCGGCTCCGGCGGGGTGTGGGGCAAGGGCTATCTCCACGGCAGCCAGAGCCACCTCGACTATCTACCCGAGGGTCATACCGATTTCGTCTATGCGACGATGGTCGAGGAATGGGGACTGGTCGGCGGCGCGCTGCTGATCATCGCCTTCCTGATGGTCGTGCGGTGGGGGATGAAGGTCAGCCGCAACGCCCCGACGCGCTTCGGCCAACTCGCCGCGGCGGGGTTGTCGATGACCATCTTCTTCTATTTCTCGGTCAATCTGATGATGGTCATGGGGCTTGCCCCGGTGGTCGGCATCCCCTTGCCTTTGGTCAGTTTCGGCGGCTCGGCGGTGATGACGGTGATGCTGTGCCTCGGCGTGCTGATGAGCCTCGAGCGCCAGCAGCGCACTAGATCGACCCTGCGCTGACGAAATTAGCGCGCGCGGGTTGCGTGGTGCCGCTGCGCTTGTTAGAGGCCCCCCGCGCCCCTGCTCCGGCAGTTCGCGCAAAACCGGTGACGGTACTCCAGCAATGGGGACGCATAGCTCAGTTGGTAGAGCAGCTGACTCTTAATCAGCGGGTCCTTGGTTCGAGCCCAAGTGCGTCCACCAGTCTTATCAATAACTTAACAGTTCTCTGCGGACCTCTCGTTGGCGCGGGGTTCCAATGGGGTAGCAGAATTATTCTTCGGCTGCCCATGTGCCGGAAATGCCCCATATATTCCGCGTCCCTTTGCCCCCGACCGGCACCCATCGTGTTCATTGTCGTCTGGGCGCTGGTCGAGCAGCGAACGAATTTAGTGCTGCGCGCGCCATGGTGCGCTATGAAGCGCCTGGTCTATGATAAGCCGTTTTTATTAGTCTTCAGCCGATTTTTTACTAACCGCCGCAAATCTGACCCGCGCTTACAAAAGTCGCTACGGATTACAATAAAACCAATTTGAGACTGATACGCTCCAATCGATTGATCTATCACACCCCCCAACCCGCCTATTGATCAAACCTCGGTGAGATTTCTTTTCGAAAAATAGCGGGCTGTGAAGATCGCGACATCAACTATTCCGGCTAAAATGGCGTCCATGTTTCTCGACTATGCGTCCCGTCTCGAGACCAGTCCAACTCGGAGTTGCTAGGGGCTAGCCTGTTTGCGACATCAGCGGAGCTGATGTCCATCGCTGATGCCGAATCGCGTCGATTAGCAGAGGTGTGAAACGTTCACTTCCAACCTTATTGAGATGAACGAGATCAACAAATCCTTCGTCTGAAATCGCAGCTCGGAAATCCAAAACCAGAAGGTTGGATATACCGCTCTCTTCGCGTAGGCGATGTTGCAAATACGGTGCAAGATTGATGGGCTCATCTTTCCGAAGCATGGAATGCTCAGGAGTGAATACTACGATCACTCGAGAACCTCCCACCGCTAGTTCTCGAAGGGCTGTGGCCAGCATTGTGGGAGCTGTCTTGGACTGCTCGTACGACGGCATGTCGAAGGCTCCGACAGATCGCGCCCAAACGTGGCCATCAATAAATGCCTGATCAGGAAAACGCTCCGAACCCATAACCCGAAGCATCGAGCGCCAAGGTGTCCGAGTGTCCGCAGTGGCAAGTCTAACTCCAAACGCGTTGAAAAGACGCGCCCGGGCTTCAAGCAACGCGCGCTCCGAGGAAACGCTGACATCCCTTCGCCTTGCCTTCATCCACAAAACATTCTTGGCGGCCTGCTTGAAGCGAGACATGCCATCCTGCTGGGGGACTGAGTATTTTCCGGGAAGCAACTTGTCGAGAAACTGCACTGGCGCAGTCCCGACGATGACCAAATCCGGTTTTAGTCTTTTTTCCTCCTGCAAAAGCCTGATGTTTTCGACAACACTGAATGCCCCAGCTCCGGCACCGGCAATCCCCATGAACCGCCAACTACGTGTCAACCGCTGATTTAATATGTCCATGTCCACAGCTTCCCGGATGTTCGAGATGCCGACAATCGCGCCAAGTCGCTTGTCAGGCGAAACTGTCCGGTCTTCGTATTGTTCTTCTGCCGTCTGGATGCGCTCACGATTGTCGGTGGCGAACCCTGTCCCAGTCTGACGATCGGGTAACCATTTGAGAAGGTTATGATTTGAAAGTTCATAGAGTGAAATATTTAGCAAGATTACCCAAATGAATATCCATGAACCAAGCCGAATCAAGGGCCAAAGTCGTGAAGGCTGGACAATTACCATGTCAAAACTGCTGGTAAAAAAAAGGACTAACTTGCTCGGCTAAAAGATAGGCCGAGCCGACTTGCAGGACTAGCCACAATGTGCGCAATGCGAATGTCACTCGCGATACCCGGTTGTCCGCTATTGCCTGCTTATTCATCATGTCCCACCATGAACCTATTTCAAGACGAACGGTATCGCGAATGCGATCGCGACATATTCGAAGGTGATCACCCTCGCGGTGTACAGGATCAATAGGTTGTTTCGGTAAGAAGCCAGCTTGTCAGGTGTCCGGCTCCTCTGCAGCCACCCCATGTACAGACGAACGGTGACCAAACCCAAGGCATGCATCAAGCCCCAAACCAGCCACCCCGGCGAAATTCCGTGCCAAACGCCAGCCATGAAAAAGGATACTCCGATCGCAACTGACGCAATCAAAACTGGGCTCGCTTTGGAAAACCGGCGCATCAAATTTAGCTGGGCAGGGATGAACATGTTTCTGCGGATCCACAGCGACAACGAGATATGCCACCGGTCCCAAAAGTCGATCAGATTTCTTGCCACCCAAGGCCGATTAAAATTCTCTGGAGTAGCTACGCCCATAAGGCGGCCGAGGCCGACCGCTATGTCGGAGTAAGCGCTGAAGTCAAGGTATAGCCAAATCAGCAAGAACTGAATTTCCACGAACGACCAAGCGCCTCCTGCTTGCAGGTCAGTCAGAAAAACCTTCTGAAGCGCATAAGCGAGGACGAATTTCTTGAACAGGCCGCGAGCAACGCGATCTGCTGCTTCTAAGGTTTCGCGTGCCGTCAAGCGAGAAGGGATCGCAGGTTGTCCAGCAAACTCGCTGTAAGCCTGGATTGGACCAGCGGCGAGCATGTGAAATGGCACGAGGTAATTTACAAACTCCGGAGGGGTCGGCACTGGCAACCGTCCGTCTTGCAGAGCGCGCGCTAAATCGACGACGCGCAAGAAAACGAACGAGAAGCCGATACCTGCGAGAAGCTGCTGGAGCCAGGCATCATGGGTGGCAAAAAACGCAGACTTATTTGCAAGGAACAGCAACGCGCCCGCGCCGATAATTGCCGTCGTGAGGATAAGCTTCAGATGCACTTGTCGATAAAATAGCAAAGTTAAATAAAGACCAACCCCGCCAACACAAAGCCAGGCTACGCCTTTTCCCAGTGCTAGGGCCAAGAATATCAAATTGAAGCAGGCCCACACGTAAGATCTAACGGAGGCTTGCGTGATTGCGCGGAGCGCAACGATAGCACCAGCCGCGACCAGCCAGAATCCCGTTGTCGCTATGAGAAGTGTGTCGGGCGCTGCGCCCCCGCCGACCGCTTGCATAAACTTGCTACTCAGCCTCGCGTCATCAGTAGAAATTCTGCAGACGCATCGCGCTCGATGAACCCGTGGCGGCGGTAAAACCCCACTGCCCGCAAATTCTCTTTGAGCACATGAAGACTAACAACAGGTCGGGACGCGACAAACATAGAAATCAGGTCATCTGCAGTGCCGTCACCTCGTAAACTCCCTAGAACAGCGATACGGGCAATGTAACTTCCGATAGCAGCCCCGCGAGGCATTCTAGACGATTGGCGACGCAATTGGGTGATCAACATGCCCGCCGAGGCAGAGTTCAAATTGCGGAGAGCATGATGAAGACTTGCAGTCTGTCGATCGGCCAATTGCGTTGCCGGATAATGCGCAACGATTCCGGTGATTCCTGAGCCGATGCTTACAAAAGCATCCCCGAGTTCGCTTTCCGGTACGAGAAATTCGGCCGCGAGGACCGGTATCACGTCCACACGAACCGGATCATAAAGCTCCGACATCGCGTCGGCAGCAAGTTCAGCCGATGCAAACCTGTCGTCTTCAGACAGGTCTCGACAAGGTTTGAGTTCATTCGTCATGATTAACTTGCCAAGCCATTTTGCACGCCTGATTGGGACCCAAGGGCAACTTCGCCGAGAGCACGATGATCAATCTTTCCGTTGGCATTCAGTGGCATGTCAGTAAGTTGCTCGATGCTCGAGGGGATCATATAGTCAGGAAGCATGGCACCAAGACGGTTGTTCGTGTCTAAGTTGACCGTTCCACCGACGATAAATCCAACGGTCCCCATCGCGGCGCCGCTTTCGTCAAACGGCCAAAGGACAACCGCTGCAAGATTGCTTCCCGTGACCTCACGAATGGCATTCTCGATTTCTTGCAGTTCTACGCGATACCCACGTATCTTCACTTGCCGATCGGCTCGCCCAAGGAATGCGTAGCCCTCGCCTGGAACGTATTTGCCGAGATCGCCGGTGCGATACCATCTGTGGCCTTCTGCTTCGAAAAAACGCTCGCCAGTGATCGTCGGCGCATTCCAATATCCGTCCGTCAACTGGCTTCCCGAAAGACAAATTTCGCCAAGTTGCTCACGCGATCGCTCATTATTCTCGTCGAAAAGGCCCATCCGTTGCTCCGGAAAGGATTCGCCAAGTGAAACAATTGCAGGCGGGTCGGGCTGCCCCGGCGTGTAGCGAGATGCGCTAAAAGCAACCGTCGCTTCCGTGGGTCCGTAGATATTAAAAATCTCCGAGTTGGGTGCGGCAGTGGCCCAGCTTTCAGCGACTGCCCCCGGTAACGCCTCGCCGCAAAATAGGCTGTACCTCAGCGATGGCATACTCCCTGCTGTTAAAAGGCCTGTTTGATTGACGAGGGCGGCAGCCGAGGGAACTGATAGCCAATGCGTTCCTGAATGTTCTTCCACGAATCGAGTGCAGAGTAACGTGCCGTTTTCTGGGATGCTAATGAGACAAGCACCTTCGGTCCAAGCCAAAAAAATATCATGTACCGAAAGATCGAAAGTCAGGTCCACCACCTGCATTACCCTGTCGCCAGGCGCGACTTCGATGCAAGACTTGATGCCGCGAAGGTAAGCGAGGACGTTTCCGTGAGTGATCGGAACTCCTTTGGGCGCCCCTGTTGTACCTGATGTGAAAAACACATAGGCAAGATCGTTCTCAGTGGCAATTTCACTGGGGTTGATCGTTGATTGCGGCCCGCCTATTGATTGGCTCGCCGTCATCATTACGATCTCCGAGCGGTCACCTAAAATGTGCCGAGCGCTCGCTTCCTGAAGATCGCTGCAAAGTAGCACCTTTGCGCCTGAACTATCGAGAATTCGCCGGTTGCGATCTTCAGGAAAGCGCACATTCAATGGAACGTACGCGCATCCCGCGAGAAGTGTGCCGAGGATGGCCACATAAGGGGTTGTGCTCCGCTCCGAGAAGATTGCCACCCGATCGCCTGTGGTTAACCCGCAGTGTCGAAGCGAAGCCGCAATCTTCTGGGCGCTTCCGATGAGTTTTCCGTACGACAGCATCTCTCCCTTTGCCCAGAGCGCAGGGCTATCGGCATGGGAGAGTCCGATTTTAACGACGATCGAGCCAAGAGTTTCAGGCACCAGACGATTTAGCCTGATGCGCCTCAACAAGATCGATCATCGACCCCACGTTCTCTAATTGTGCTACCTCGGTTGAAGTCATCCTTATCCCGAACGCCGTTTCAACTCCAACTACGATCTGTACATGGGTCAGAGAGTCCCAGCCCGGTATATCGCCTGCCGTCGTGCCCTCGGAGAAGACTAAATTCGGATCATTGAGAATGCCCGACGCGACAGATTGAATGCGCGAGCATATCATCGAGCGGGACGCTAACTCCGTAGGCATTCCAAAATCCTTGAGCTGAATTTGCAATCATACTGCCAAATTCCAGCTTGGGATCGAGCAATAAGTCATTGAACGTCAGACCTTCTTAGCGCAAAATTCTTTTTCGGCCAGAAAGAAGAGCCGTACGCTTGCGGACTGACACGATGCCCGCCTTCGGGACGGATGCCCATCCCACTTAGACGGTCCGGTAGCCAAATTAGTATCGACTTGCCACTCCGAATGAATAAAAAAAATCATGGAGGCACGCATTAAAGCGGGCCAAGCCAGCGGCAAAAGCGAGTTGAGCGCAATCCCCTCTCACGAAACCGGTGCTGAGTGGGGGGGGTTAGTCGCGCCCTTGAAAGATCTTGCTATTGATTTTAACGCAAATCCAGCGCTTTCAAAGAAGCGGGGGAGCGATGAGCTTCAGTTGACCTAGAAGAAGTGCCTTGTTCGCTGGCAGACCGGCGCTATGGAACAACTTGCCTGAACCGGACAGATTTGATGCCGATTGTAGTGAGACAGGAGGTGCGCCTGTAGGGCTGACGAAGTTCGGGCATCGCCCCGCAAAAGCCTGACGGCCTCCGGGGGGGCTGCTTTTCCATTTCAAAAGACTATTCAGGACAATTACACAAAACGAGCTGCCGGTACCTAACTCGCTTTCGCCGTTGGCGTTCGCAACTACGTCCATCGAAGTTTGGCGCCAATGTGGCAATAATGCATCTTAATTCAGATCAATGGTTGTATCGCAGAGTAACAAGAGTTCTGCGTTTATACCGAATTTAGAAAATAACCACAGAGTTTATAGACATACTTTTAGTTGACAATGTCTTCATATACTGGATAACTAACAGTCCATCACATACAACTAAAGTTTTTTAATAAGTCTGGAGAATTTCATGCGCATATTATTAACTGGTGGGTGTGGCTATATTGGGACACACACCGCACTCGCTCTGTTAGCTGCGGGACATGAGCCAGTTTTACTCGACAATTTCAGCAACAGCCAGTCCACAGTTAGCAGGCAGCTCGACGACATTGCCGGACGGTCGTTGACGATTGTTTCATCAGACGTGCGCGATACTTCAGTGGTTCGGACCGTCATTGCGGAGCGGCGCATAGAAGCGGTAATTCACTTTGCAGCACTCAAGTCAGTGGCCGAGTCAGTCTTGAATCCTCTGATCTATTACGCGAACAACGTCGGCGGTTTGCTTAGCCTGATCGAGGCCATGGAATGCGAAGGTGTGCGCAGGATTGTTTTTAGCAGCAGCGCGACCGTTTACGGTGAGCCGAAATGGCTGCCGATTGATGAGGAGCATCCGACCCAAGCGGTAAACCCCTACGGGCAAACCAAGCTTATGTGCGAAAACATTCTTACGGACCTAGCTAGGACGAACCGCGATTGGCGGGTTTCCCTGCTGCGCTATTTCAACCCAGTGGGAGCCCATCCTTCGGGATTGATTGGCGAGCATCCGACGGGGATGCCTAACAATCTGATGCCGCTGGTCACGCGCGTTGCGAGCGGGCAACTGGCGAAACTCAAAGTCCATGGGAATGATTATCCGACTGACGATGGGACGGCGGTGCGGGATTATATCCATGTACTGGACCTTGCTGACGGGCACGTTGCGGCGCTGGGGGCGTTGCATCAAGGCGATCCGTTACAGATTTACAACCTTGGCACCGGTCGCGGAACCAGCGTTCTTGAGCTTATTAATACGTTTGAGCGGGCCAACGAAGTAAAGGTTCCTACCGTTCTGGCTGAGCGTCGGGCCGGAGACGTCGCTGTCGTTTACGCGGCAACTGGAAAAGCAGAGCGCGAACTCGATTGGCGCGCCACGCGTTCGCTCTCTGAAATGTGTGCCGATAGTTGGCGCTTCGCAAAGCGCAACGCCTGATCCAAGCCTGAAGGGGCACGTTTCTGCGACTCTCGTTCGAACCTCGATAGTCGTTATAATACTAAAGAAGGGAAGTATAAACCAACTACTGCATCGAGAGCGTCAGATAGCGGCCGTACAACGCAACTAACGCCTTCTTCCCACAATCTCCAAATTCTTTACCGTGGTGATTCTATCAAAATGTCTGAGCTCAAAAGGGAAACATGAACCCCATCGCTGAAAAAGCCGACGACGTTCGCGGCTCAGTCGTGGTTATGTATTACCTTAATAGCGGGTAGAGGTTGGCATTTGACCCGTTGCCAGCAATGGGCAGGAGCCCAAATACATGCACGGCGCTGGCGCAGCGAACATCCCGTCGGCAATTACAAGCGTGATGTAGACCCCGTCGCTGCCAAAGCCGACGATGTCGAGCATATGCTCACGATTCATGTCTACAAGCTTTCGGGGTGTCAGATTGCCAGAAACCCATCCACCCGCACTTGCCGAAACGCCGAACTGCTTCAGGCCGCGCCCGACGGTTTGCTCTTCTCAAGCGACAAGAGCGTAAGTACCGTCAACGTTCCCGGGTTCTGGGAAGTGGAAGACATCGGATTTGGCAGGCCGAAGGGAGGCAACACCTATCCTCGTCTCATGGTGCGCGGATGGCGTAAGGCTGGTGGCGATCTGAAGCTTGCGACGCGGGAGTGCAACGATTTCAGTCCGTCCAGTCCCCGTTCTGCGACATGGGCGCTGCAACTGCTTCACCCGGACGGTCGCTGATCCGGGACAGATGTTTGTGGGTGACATGGGTTTATATGGTCGTTTCTACGACGTCCCGCAGGGAGGGTTTCTTCGTTGGAGACGCTTTGCCTTCGCTGAGCGCGACCACCACCCCCCCTGCCTGACGCGACGTCACTATGCGCGCATCGACCATCACAGCGCGTTGCAGGAGACCTTAAATGAACATGTCCGAACTCGACAACGCAACATGGACGCCATCATTGAAGAAGCCGATCACATCGGCGGCGCCGTCATAATTCACGTCGGCCAGGTGGCGCGGGTAGAGATCCTCGCTTGACCAGCCACCTGCACTTGGCAACAGCCCGAACGCATGCAGATCGAGTGTGGCGGCGCTAAACGTTCCGTCGCCATGTCCAAGGGCGATGTACACCCCATCGCTGCCGAACCCGACGATGTCCAGTTTATGGTCGCCGTTTACGTCCGCTAGTTCACGCGGGGTCAAATTGTCGGACACCCACGCGCCGGCACTCGCCGCCACGCCAAATTGATTGAGCGCGAGTATCGGCGCGGCGAAAGATCCCGCTGCGGTGGCCAGTGAGACGTAAACGCCCGTGTTGCCGAACCCAATGACATCGGCGCGGCCATCCCCATTTACGTCGGCGAGCTGCCGGAGGTAAAGATTGTTGGACGACCATCCCCCTGAACTCGCGGCGGCACCGTACGCTGGCGTTGCAAGAAACGGATTGGCGAAGCCCCCCGTGGCATTGCCCAGTGCGACATAAACCCCCGCATTTCCAAATCCGACCACGTCAGCACGACCGTCTCCGTTAACGTCGGCGAGCTGACGCAAGTACAGGTCGTTGTTGAACCAGCCCCCCGAACTCGCTGCCGCGCCAAATGCCGGGGTGACCAGCGTTATCTGACCGAACCCGCCAGTGCTGGTTCCCAAGGATACATAGGTTCCACTGTTGCCGAACCCGACGATATCGGCGCGCCCGTCGCCGTTCACATCGGCCATCGTGCGCAGATAGATATTGTTGGAAAACCACCCGCCGGCGCCGTCGGCGGCTCCAAACGAAGGCGTGACCAATGTCCTTGTAGCAAATGTAGCACTGCTTGTGCCGAGCGAAACGAACACGCCGTCGTTGCCGAAGCCGATGATGTCTGTGCGCCCGTCGCCGTTTACATCGGCCAGCATCCGCGGATAGCGATCGTCCGACGTCCAGCCCCCGGCGGCGACGCTGGATCCATAGCCTTCCAATTGGAGCGTTTCACCCGCCAGAACGCGCGGACCGCTAACCGTGATACCATGCGCTGGGACGGTTACCAGATTGGGCACAGCGGGAACCGGGACCGTAATCGTGGGAGTGACCAAGACTGGCGGTACTCCGATGACCGGCGTCGGCGCAACAACGGGTACGGGCACCGGCACAGGGTCCGCGCCGACCGACAACAGGAAGCCATTCGAAACGGGTCCGCTGTTGCCGGCTGCATCTTCTACTCGCGCCGTGTAGACGTGGGCACCTGTTGCAACTCCGTTGTCCGCAAAGCTCCAATCGCCATTCGTGACCTTCGCTGTTCCAAGACGGATCCCGTCACGAACGACAATCACCGATTCACCCGTCAGCAGGTTGGACGACAATCCGCCCCTGATGATCGGCGACGTGTCGTCGGTCGTTGCTTCGTTTTGTAGCGAACCCGTGATTGCTCCCGCATCGTCGAGTACCGATGCCACCGTCACTCGCTGCACAGGAGCAGTCGAGTCGATAATCAGGGCAAAAGGTGCCGACAGCGGGCCATGCTGCCCGGCCGACGTTTCGACCCGCGCCGTATATGCGTGGCTTCCGTCCGAGGCTCCCTGATCGGTAAAGCTCCAACTACTGCCCGGATTGGCGATCGTCCCCATTTTCTGACCGTCGCGATAAATGGCTAGCAACTGGTCCGAGCCGAGTGGTCCAGATAGCGTCCCGCGCAATGTAGGGGTCGCATCGTTGATAAGCGCGCCGCTGTGAACGGCCGCCGCCCCGCCCACGTCGTCAAGGACATTGTCGATGATAACGTACTGAGTCGGCAGTGAACCGGTCAACACCACTGGCGAAGGGGCGTCCGCGCCGACTGTCAACATAAAGCCATTGGAAACGGATCCAACGTTGCCGGCGGCATCTTCTACTCGAGTGGTGTAGACGTGTGCGCCTGTTGCAACTCCGGTGTCTGCAAAGCTCCACTCACCATTCGTCACCTTTGCCGTTCCAAGGCGAGTTCCGTCCCGATAGACGATCACTGACTCGCCCGTTGCCAAGTTGGACGACAACCCTCCCCTTATGACCGGGGACGTATCGTCCGTCGTTGCCTCGCTTTGCAGCGTACCCGTGATTGCTCCCGCATCGTCGAGTACCGATGCCACCGTCACTCGCTGCGCTGGCGCAGTCGAGTCGATGATCAAGGCGAACGATGCCGACAGCGGGCCCTGCTGCCCGGCCGACGTTTCGACCCGCGCCGTATATGCGTGGCTTCCGTCCGAGG
>CAXSCF010000025.1:28192-29094 GCA_964235815.1 uncultured Sphingomicrobium sp. | reverse complement strand
GGCGTCGGGCGGCACCTGATAGGTCAGCGCGAAGGGCAAGGTTACGCGGCGAACCTTGGCTTCGGCAAGGTTGTGAAGTTCCTGCTCGAGCAATTTGGTGTTGGCCATGATGACCTGTTCGCCGCTGACGGCGCGCATGCGCGTGGTTTTGAGGCCGATCCGCTCGACCGTGCCGGTGGTCGAACCGTAGCGGATGGTGTCGCCGCGGCGGAACGGGCGGTCGAACATGATCGACAATGCGGCGAAGAGGTCGGAGAAGATGCCCTGCGCGGCGAGGCCGATGGCGATGCCGCCAATCCCGAGCCCGGCGACGAGGCCGGTGACATTGACCCCGAGATTGTCGAGGATGACGATCAAGGCAATGGCGAACAAAGCAACGCTGACCAGCACGCGGATCAGCGCCATGGCATTGCTCAGCGTCGAGCGGCGATCGTCCTCCCCGACCCGACTGGCGATCACGCCGAGGATGATCTCGCGGCCCCAGATCGCGCCTTGCAAGGCAGCGGCGATGACGAACAATATGTCGGCGATGCGCGCCGGGCGGGGCGCGACATCGGCATAATAAAAGACGACGTCGATCGCCGCCGCGACCATGAACAATATGGTGGTGCGCGACAGGACGCGGCCGGTCACTCCGCGCCAGCCGCGGCACTCGGGATCGGCGGTGACGAGGCGGTGGCCGATTTCGCGCAACACCAGCATCACCGCGACGAGGCCCGCGGCAACGACGGCGCCCCACGCGACTTGGTCGGCGTTGGCGGTCATCCAGGCGATGCCGTCGGCGAGCAGGGTTCGGTGCATGGCGGCGTCATGGCGAGGCGCGGGCGAGAGGGCAAGGGTCCGGAGGCTAGGCCGCCCGCTTGCGCGGCGCTCGCAGTTTCTTCTTGAGGTAGGCGAGGAAG
>CAXSCF010000025.1:0-28182 GCA_964235815.1 uncultured Sphingomicrobium sp. | reverse complement strand
GCCGATGTGCGACTTCGCGCGGGCGATTCGATTGCGGTGCGCGCGGTTTCTTCTTGAGGTAGGCGAGAAAGGCCGTTTCGGCGCTCGACAGGCGACGGCGGGCGCGTGGCCGCTTGAGGCCGGCGAGCGGATCGACCGGATCGTCGCGCACGGCGTCGATCAGGCGCGGGTGGACGTAGCTCTTGCGGCTGATCGCGACGGTATTGCCAAGCGCCTCGGCGACGGGTTCAATCATCGACTTGACGCTGATCCGTGCGTCCCCGCTGGCCAGCAAGGCGTCGAACGCGATCACGCTCGCGCCCCACGTGCGGAAATGCTTGGCGGTGAAATCGCCCCCCGATGCTTCGCGGATATAGGCGTTGACATCGGCGGACGTGATTGGATGCGCTTCGCCGCCATCGTCGAGATATTGGAACAGCATCTGGCCCGGAAGTTCCTGGCACTTGCCGACGATGCGCTTGAGATTGGCATCGCTGATCGTCGCTTCGTGGACCACGCCATGCTTGCCGGTGTAGCGCATCTTGAGCTTGCCGCGCTTGCGGGTGAGGTGGCGCGAACGCAAGGTCGAAAGACCGAAGCTCTTGTTGGCCCTGGCATATTGTTCGTTGCCAATGCGCATATGTTCGGTGTCGAGCAAGCGGACGACGGCGGCGAGCACGCTGTCGCGATCGAGCGTGCGGCGCTTGAGATCGGCCTCGACACGTTTGCGGATCTTGGGCAGCGCCTCGCCGAATTCAGTGCAGCCGTCATATTTCGACGCATCCTGCTTGGCACGATAATCGGCGTGATAGCGATATTGCTTGCGCCCCCGGGCGTCCTTGCCGGTCGCCTGGATATGGCCGTTGGCGTCCTTGCAGAACCAGGCGTCGACATAGGCCGGGGGCAAAGCGAGCGCATTGAGGCGGTCGATCTCGTCGCGGTCCGTGACGCGTTGTTCGTCATCGAAATAGGCCCAGGCGCGTCCCTTTTTCTGGCGCGTGTAGCCCGGCTCGCTGTCATTGCTATGGCGCAGCATCCTTTGGTCGCTCTCCACGTTGGGTCGGGTGACAGATGCGCGAGGACGAGGTTTCGTTCCGCCCCCGCCAAACAGGGAGACCTTATGCCGCAGATTTCGGACGCCCGAGTGCTGATCATGGCGACCAATCGCTTCGAGGAAAGCGAATTGTTCGGACCGCGCGATATTTTGCTCGCGAAAGGCGCCAGCGTGACGCTTGCGTCGCTCGACACAAGCGCGATCATGGGCACGGTACACGACGAGCCGGGCAAGAGCATCACGCCCGACCTGACCATCGAAATGGCCAAGGTCGAGGATTTCGACGCACTGATGCTGCCCGGGGGAGTGAGCAATCCCGACCGGCTGCGGACCGAGCCGGCGGCGATCGCCCTGATCAAGGCCTTCGACCAGGCGGGCAAGCCGATTGGCGCGATCTGCCATGCCCCGTGGCTGCTCGCCGAAGCCGATCTGCTCGACGGGCGGCGCGCGACGAGCTGGCCGTCGATCCGCACCGACCTGCGCAATGCCGGGGCCGAGGTGGTCGACGAGGCGGCGGTGACCGACGGTAAGTTGGTGACGAGCCGCAAGCCCGACGACGTGCCCGCCTTTACCGCAGCGCTGATCGCGGTGATCGAGGCCGATTAAGCGGGCTTTCACGATTTTGCGCTAAGCTTGCCGCCATGACCTGGAAAGCCCCGCGCCCCGCGATCGAGATCGCGTTCGAAACTTTTGCTATCGCAAGCCTGTGCGGGGCGGTGGCCTTCGCCGTGCTTCGCCTGATCCCGGCGGGAAGCACGGCCGCAGGACTGGCCCTGGCGACGACCGCAGGGGTTATCGCCGGAGGCCTGGCGATGCTCGTGATGGCGCGGGTCGATCGCCGTGCGCCCGAAACGATGGCATTCGACCTGCCGATGCCCGACGCACAGAGGATCGACCCGCCGGCGGAGGAAACGGCGGGCCCCGACGGCGACGATGTCCTGCTGCTCGAAGCGCCGATCGTTGCCGAGGCGAGCGCGTCGCGGGTGGTGCAATTGTTCGCGGCCGGGCCGCCGGGCGTGGCGGCGGAGGCGGACATGCCCGACCCGGGCGAAATGATCGCGCGGATCGAACAGTTTCTGCGTCCGGCGGGGGGGACGGGGGCCGAACCGGGATCGGGCGCGGCTCGTCCTGTTCCGCCAGGCGAGGCGAATGCCGCGCTCCATGCTGCCCTTGCCGATATTCGCCGATCGCTGCGCCAGGCATGACGATCAATGGTTGAGGGTCAGGGCCTCGAACGCGACGGTGACCGTCCCGTCGTCGGCCTGTGTGTGCGCGACCATGACGATATCGGCGACGAGATGCCCGGGAAGCGACCATTCGGCCGCGGCCAGATTGTCGATCAGACGCGCCGCTGCTGCCGCGCCATCGGGCGGCGCCATCGACAGGCTGAACTCGTGCCGTTCCCCGACGAACGTGAGAGACTGCCAATCAACTGAACGGATATTGCCCACGATCATCCTATCATTCGCGATTCCTGCCCGCTCCCGCATGGCGCGCAACAGAAGCGCGGCCACCGCCGACATGCGCGTGTTTTTCATGACGCCGCTTCCAGGAAAGCGCGCACCCGAAGCTCGGTTTGCCGCCGCGGCTCGCGCCCTTTGCGCAGATCGAAGACAAAGCGCGGATCGCGCATCACGTCGCGCCCGAACCGCGCCGCCGACATTTCACTCGCTTTCAGAAAATTTTCTACGTTACGAAGTAAGTGCACTGGAATTCTCCCTCCAGCAGCGACTCGGCGACTCGGTCATCCCAATCGCTTTCCTACTTGTCTAGGCTTTATCCTGTGTTAAACCTTAACCATGACGGTTGACGATCCTCGAGCCACCTTGGCGCGATTATGCGCGGAACGAGGCGAAAGCCTGGCCGGCCTGTCGCGGCTGCTCGGCCGCAACGACGCCTACATCCAGCAATATCTGCGCAAGGGAACGCCGCGCCGCCTGCCCGAGCGCGAGCGTGGGACCTTGGCGCGCTATTTCGCGATAGCCGAAACGATGCTCGGGGCGCCGGCGGCCGAGCCGATCGAGCGCGCGGCGCCGCTGATATCGGTGCGGCGATGCGCGGTGCGGGCTTCGGCGGGGGCGGGGGCGATCGTCGAAGACGAAGCCGTGCGGCCCTATTTCGCGTTCGACGCGGCATGGCTGCGTGCGCTGACCGCGGCGCCGAGCGAACAATTGACGATGATCCGCGTCGAGGGCGATTCGATGGCCCCGACCTTGAGCGCGGGAGACGACATTTTGGTCGACCATGCCGATCCGGGGCAAGGGCTGCGCGACGGGATTTATGTGCTGCGGGTCGACGGGGCCTTGCTCGTCAAGCGACTGGCGATCCATCCGTTCGGAGGACGAGTTACGGTCCAGTCGGACAATCCGACCTATCCCGACTGGCCCGACCGGCGCCTGGCCGAACTCGATTGCATCGGTCGGGTGATCTGGACCGGGCGACGAATCGCCTAGCGCGGCAGGTCCGGATCAGGACGAATCAACGCCCTTGGCGAACGCGATCGACGAGCCAGACCAGCCCCGCCAGGACCAGCCCGATCGCGAACCCGATCAGCGTTCCCTGCATCGCGCGCCCCGCGCCGAGCCCCCAGATGAAACCGACGATGAGCGGCAAAACGAGGAAGAATCCCCCCGCGACGGGAGTTGGCTTGGTCATCGCAGCGGCATGGCAGAGCACAACGACGAGCGCCACCCCGGCCATGGTTGACGAAGCATTGACCGCATCCATGCGGCGGATCGAAAGGCTCAGCGGGTTAACAGCGGGGAATGACGACCCCGTTCATTTCCGGCCGCCGCGCGCTCAGCGACGCAGCGATGCTGATCGACACCTTTGGCGACGATGCGGGGTTCGAGGCGGCGAGCCGCGCCGAGCATAGCCGCGATGCCGGCAATGTGATGCGCTTTTGCCACTGGCGGCAGATCGAACGTGTCATCGCGACGCTGAGCAGCGACCAGGTCAGCGGGACGGTCCACTAATAAACGTCGCCGATACTGGCGCGGTTCAGGGAGCATGGCTAGGCTTGCCGCCATGACAGCGAAGCGCAAGCCACGGGGCGCCGCACGCTTGGCGAGATTGAGATCGACGGTGCTGAGGTCGGCGGGACTGGGGTCGGCGGTTCTGATGGGGGCGGGCTCGCCGGCATTGTCCCAGCCGGCCGCGACCCCGGCCCGGTCCCAGGCACCCCCCGGGACCGTGCCAACGCCGGTGCCGGTGCCGGTGCCGATGGCGGGTGGCGCCGAGATCGATCCTTCGGCGGCGCTCGACGCGATGCCCGATCTGGGGGTCGCATGGCCCGACCTCGCCACGCCTGACCCCCAGCCGCTTCCTGATTTGAAGCCGCTTCCTGATCTGAAGCCGCTTCCTGATTTGAAGCCGCTTCCTGATCTGAAGCCGCTGCCCGACTTCGCCGCGCAACCCGCCGATGCCACGGCCGAGCCTGCCCCGCGCGAGGAAGCGGTGATTGTCGCCGACACGCAGGCCGCGCGGCGTTATCGCGTGTCGCTCGTCGGGATCGACGGCCTTGAGGGCGGCGAGAGCATCGCGCGCGGTTTCGAGCAGCAGTCGGCGCTCGCCGGAGGGCGCAAGACGACCGCCAATGCCGCGCAGATCGATCGGCGAACGCGCGCGGACGGTGAATTGCTGACTGAATTGTTGCACGCCGAAGGCTATTATGACGCGTCGGTCGAACCCGATCTCGCGGTCGGCGCGAGCGACATTGCGATCGTGCTTCGCGCCACCCCGGGGCAGCGGTATCGGTTCGCAGCGGTCGATTTGCCAGGGCTCGACGCGGCGGGACGCGAGGCGGCCGCCTTGCGCGCGGCCTTCGCGGTCAAGGCCGGGGATGCGGTGGTCGCCAGCGAAGTCATCGCGGCGGGGACGGCGCTCCGCGTCGCGCTTGGCGAGCAAGGCTTTGCCACCGCGACGATCGGCGAGCAGGCGATCGTGATCGACCCCGAACATGGCACGGCACGGCTCAGCCTGCCCGTCATGCCAGGCCCGGTCGGAAAATTCGGGACGATCCGCGTGAGCGGCACGCCGCCCTTCTCGGCGCGGCACGTCGGGCTCATCGCGCGCTTCCGGCAGGGCGACCGCTTCGAGCGCAGCGAGGTCGACGATTTGCGCCGCGCCTTGGTCGCGACCGGGCTGGTGGCGGGGGCCGAGGTGCGAACGGTGCCCGTGGCCGGCGGCGAGGTCATCGACCTTGAGGTCAAGCTCGACCCGGCCCCGGTCCACACCATCGCCGGCGAGATCGGCTATGGCACGGGCGAGGGCGTGCGCGCCGAGGCGAGCTGGCAGCACCGCAACTTCTTCAACCCCGAAGGCGCGCTGACGCTGCGCGGGGTGGCGGGGACGCAGGAGCAGCTTGCCGCGGTGTCGTTCCGGCGCAACAATTTTACCCGCCGCGACGAAGTGCTCAGCGCCCAGGCGCTGGTCAGCCACCTCAATCGCGCGGCGTTCGAGGCGCGCACCGTCTCGCTGTCGGGCGGGATCGAGCGCCAGAGCAATTTTATCTGGCAGAAGAAATGGACGTGGAGCCTGGGCGCCGAGTTGATCGCGACCAAGGAGCGCGACACGGTGATCGCGACCGGCGCCGAGCGGCTGCGGACCTTTTTCATCGGGGCGGTCCCCGCCAGCCTGGGCTATGACGCGACCGACGATCTGCTCGATCCGACGCGCGGGTTTCGGCTGCTCGGGCGGTTGAGCCCCGAACTATCGTTCCAAGGCGGAAGCTTCGGCTATGCCCGCGCGCAACTCGACGCCAGCACCTATCGCCGTGTGCGCAGCAATATCGTCGCCGCAGGACGGATTCGGGTCGGGACGATCGTCGGTGCCAACCGCGACGCGATCGCTCCGTCGCGGCGCTTCTATGCCGGGGGCGGAGGGTCGGTCCGCGGCTATGGCTATCAGCGGCTGGGGCCGCGCGACGTCGATGGCGATCCGGTCGGGGGGCGAAGCCTTTCCGAATTCGCGCTCGAGGCGCGGATCAGGCTCAAGACGTTTGGCGGCAATTTCGGGATCGTTCCGTTCCTCGACGGGGGCACGCTGACCACCGGCAGCCTGCCGTCGCTGACCCATTGGCAATTGGGCGCGGGAGTGGGCCTGCGCTATTATTCGAGTTTCGGCCCGATCCGGATCGACGTCGGCACGCCGCTTAGCCGAAAGCCAGGCGACAGTCGGGTCGCGGTCACGGTCAGCCTGGGCCAGGCGTTCTGACGTGATGGGCCAACACGCATGAATGCCGAGACGATCATCGTTCGACGGCGGCGCTCTTGGCCGGTGCGGCTGGCGCGCGAGCTGGCAGCGCTGATCCTCGCGCTGGTGCTGCTCGCGGGGCTTGGGGTGCTGATCCTCGACAGCGCACCGGGGCATCGCTTCATCGTCGATCGGCTGGCGGGAATCGAGACCGCCACGGGCCTTCGCATCAGGGTCGCGCGGATCGACGGATCGATCTTTGGCAAGACGCGGTTGCGCGGGGTGGCGGTGGCGGACCCGCAGGGCGTGTTCCTGACCAGCCCCGAAATCGAACTCGACTGGGCGCCGCTGGCGTGGCTCTACAACGATCTGCATATCGACCGGATCGAGGCCGCCAAGCTGCGGCTCGAGCGCTTGCCGCGGCTTCGCCCGGGACGCGGCGGACCCTTGTTGCCGCGGTTCGATATCGAGATCGCGAAGCTTGCCGTGCATCGTTTCGAAGTCGCGCGGGCGGTCAGCGGGCGCGAACGCACCGGGTCGATCCACGGCGCGGCGACGCTTCGAGCCGGCCGCGCGATGATCGATCTGCGCGCCGGGCTGTTCGACGGTGATCGGGTGGCGCTCCTGCTCGATGCCGAGCCCGACGCCAATCGCTTCGAGCTTGGCTTGCGCGCGCTGGCCCCGGCCGATGGATTGCTCGCCGCGCTGAGCGGTATCAAGCGCCCGATCGACCTTGCGATCGACGGCCAAGGGACGTGGCGGCAGTGGCGCGGAAACGGGCGCCTTTCGCTGTCGGGGCGGTCGTCGGGAACGCTGGCGCTGGCCGCCGACAGCGGACGCTATCGCTTGTCGGGGACGCTGGTGCCGGCGCCGTTCCTCAAAGGGCGGCTGCAGCGGCTGACCAGCCCGTCGATCAAGGTCGAGGGCGAGGGGACGCTCGAGGATCGCATCCTCGATGGGCGGCTGAGCCTCTCGTCGCCGTCGTTGCGGGCGGTGGCGCGTGGCGGGATCGACCTTGGCGCGCGCGCCTATCGCCGGGTCAGCATCGGCATCGACCTGCTTCGCCCCAATGCCTTGATCGACAATCTGACGGGGCGCGGGGTGCGGATGCTGTGGACGCTCGACGGCGCGTTCGGGCGCGCGGCCTATGCCTATCGCCTGACCAGCAGCAATGTCGTGTTCGAAGGCAAGACCGGGTTCGTCAATGTCCGCGCCGAGGGGCGCGGAAGACTGGGGCCGTGGCCGATGCGGGTGCCGCTGCGGCTGCGCGCGGCGGCGGTCACCGGGGTTGGCGATGTCGCCGGGGGAATCCTGCGCAACATCAGCCTCGAGGGGATGCTGGCGATCACGCCGAAGCTGGTGCGCGGGGACCGATTGGCGCTGCGCAGCGACAAGCTCAGTGGCAATGTCTCCTTGCTGATCGACCTCGCCACCGGGCGGTTCGACATCATGCTGGCGGGCGGGCTCAAGCGTTACCTCATCCCCAACCTCGGGGTGATCGATGTCGCCACTGAATTGCACGTCGTCCCCGGGCCGAACGGCAAGGGCTCGCGCGTTGTCGGCAGTGCGACGGCGATGGTGCGGCGGCTCGACAACAGCTTCTTCGCCAGCCTGACCGGCGGGCTGCCGCGGGTGACGAGCGATCTTGAGCGCGGGTCCGACGGCGTGCTCCACCTGACCAATCTTCAACTCTATTCCCCCAAGCTGCGGCTGTCGGGGCTCGGGATGCGGCGCAAGGACGGCAGCTGGCTGATCGAGGCGGGTGGGCGCCAGGCGCAATATGGACCGCTCAAGCTGCGGCTCGACGGGCAGATTGAAAGACCGGCGGTCGAGTTGACGCTGGCCGCGCCCAACCCCGCGCTCGGGGTGCGCGACATGAAGCTGTTCCTCGCGCCGATCGCGGCGGGCTATGATTATCGCAGCACGGGCCAGTCGCGGCTCGGGCCGTTCACGTCGAGCGGGCGAATCCTGCTCCCGCGCGGCGGGCGGGCGACGATCGACATTGCCGCGCTCAACGTCAGCGGGAGCACGGCGCGGGGCGCATTGCGGAGCGATCCGGGCGGGTTCGCGGGCCTGCTTACGATCGGCGGCGGGGGGCTTTCGGGGACGCTTGGCTTCCTTCCGGTTGCCGGCGACCAGCAGATCGAAGCTCATCTCAGTGCGAACAACGCCAGCTTCCCGGGTCCTCCGCTCATCGCGGTGCGCGACGGGCGGATCGACGGGACGATCCTGCTCGGCCCGGGCCGCACGAGCATCGAGGGAACGCTGAGCGCAAGTGGGCTGCAATCGGGCGGAATTGGCCTGGCGCGGCTTACGGCGCAGGCGCGGCTGATCAACGGCGCGGGTCAGGTGCGCGCCGCGCTTGCCGGGCGCAGCGGGCATGCATTCGAATTCACGACCTTGGCGGATGTCGCGCCGGGACGGATAAGCCTGACCGGGAAGGGCCAGATCGATCGGCGCGCGTTGATTCTCGATAGCCCCGCGTTGCTCACCGCGGCGACGGGCGGCTGGGCATTGGCGCCGACCCGGATCCGGTTTGGCGGCGGACGCGCGACGGTTTCGGGCCAGAGCGGCAACGCGCCCGAACTCCATGCCGACATTGCCGCGATGCCGATGCAATTGCTCGATCTATTCTATCCCCGGCTTGGGCTCGGCGGGGTCGCCAGCGGACGGATCGATTATCGCTGGGCGGGGCGGCCAAGCGGGCGCGCCGACCTGCGCGTGCGCAACCTGAGCCGTGCCGGGCTGGTGCTCGCGTCGAAGCCGATCGATGTCGGGGTCGCGGCGGTGCTCGACGGAACGAAGGCGGCGCTGCGCGCGGTCGCGGTCAGCGACGGCAAGACGATCGGCCGGGCGCAGGCGCGTTTCGCACCGCTCGGCGGCGGGCCGACGCTGGCGGCAGTGCTCAATGCGCCGATGCTGATGCAGGTCCGTTATCAAGGACCGGTCGATACGCTGTGGCGTTTATCGGGGATCGAATTGTTCGACCTGTCGGGGCCGATCGCGATCGGGGCGGATATTGGCGGGCGACTGATCGATCCGGTCATCCGCGGCTCGCTGCGGGCGCAAGGGGCGCGGCTTGAAAGCGCGGTCACGGGCACGGTGATCGACGGTTTGCAGGCGAGTGGGCGGTTCAGCGGATCGCGACTGGCGCTGAGCGAGATTGGCGGAGGGACACCCGGCGGTGGACGCATCACTGGCCGCGGGACGATCGATTTCGGGGGGGGATCGCCCTCGATCGACCTTGCGTTCGATGCCGCCAAGGCGCGGCTGCTCGACCGCGACGACATTCGCGCCGACGTCAGCGGACCGATCGCGATTCGCTCGCGCAACGGCGGGGGCGGGTCGATCAGCGGCGATTTGCACCTCGACAGCGGCCGCTTCGCGCTGGGCCGCGCGTCGGCCGCGTCGCGCGTCCCGCGGCTCGAGGTGACTCGCGCCAGTGCCGACAAGGCCGAAGTGATCGAGCTCGACCAGCTCAAGCCGTGGGGGCTCGACCTCAAGTTGAAGGGGGCTGACCTCACGGTGCAGGGCCTGGGGATCGATAGCCGGTGGAGCACCAATCTGGTCATTGGCGGGACCGCCGACGCGCCGCGGTTCACCGGGCGGGCGACGCTGGTTCGCGGCAATTATGAGTTCGCCGGGCGCTCGTTCCGGCTCGAGCGCGGGACGATCCGCTTTCGTGGGGAAAGCCCGGTCGATCCGACGCTCGACATTCGCGCCGCGGCCCAGGTTCAAGGGGTCGACGCCGCGGTCACCGTCCAGGGCACGGGCCTCAAGCCCGAAATCGCCTTCACCAGCAATCCGCAATTGCCGCAGGACGAATTGCTGTCGCGCATCCTGTTCGGCACCGGGATCACCAATTTGTCGGCGCCCGAGGCGTTGCAACTGGCCACGGCGGTGGCGTCACTGCAATCGGGGTCGGGCAGCCTCGACCCGATCAACGCGGTGCGCCGCGCGGTCGGGCTCGATCGCCTGCGGATCCTTCCCGCCGATGTTGCGACCGGGCAGAAGACGGCGATCTCGGCGGGCAAATATATCGGTCGGAAATTGTTCGTCGAAGTGATCAGCGATGGGCAGGGCTATTCGGCGACGCGCATCGAATATCAGGTAACCCGCTGGCTGTCGCTGCTGTCGTCGGTTTCGACGATCGGGCGGACCAGCGCCAATGTGCGGGTCAGCAAGGATTACTAATTCGTCATGCCGGGCTTGACCCGGTATCCACCTTCTTCTTGATGCATGGCGCGACAGAAAAACGTGGACCCCGGGTCAAGCCCGGGGTGACGATCGGGGGGGCGGATCGGTGAAGCATTGGAATTATCGCAAGACGGTGGTGTCGCGGGACGACATGCCCGCGGAGCATCGCCTGGCGCAGTCGCTGTCGTGGCCGCACCTCATCGCGCTCGGGGTCGGGGCGATCGTCGGAACCGGGATCCTGACGCTGATCGGGGTCGGGGCCGGCAAGGCCGGACCGGGGGTGATCGTCAGCTTCGCCATCGCCGGGCTGATCTGCGCCTGCGCCGCGCTCGCCTACGCCGAGGTCGCGACGATGATCCCCGCATCGGGCAGCGCCTATACCTATACCTATGTCGTGTTCGGCGAGATGCTGGCGTGGGTCGTGGGCTGGTCGCTGATCCTCGAATATAGCTTGGTCGTGAGCGCGGTCGCGGTTGGTTGGTCGGGCTATGCCGCGCCGCTGCTGCATGTGCCGTTCGCGCTCGCCAACGGGCCCGAGCTGGGGGGGATCATCAATTTCCCCGCGATCGGGATCATCGTCGTCGTCGCCGGGCTGCTGATCGCCGGGACGCGGGAGAGCGCCAACCTCAATGCCGGGCTGGTGGTGATCAAGATGCTGGCGCTGACGATGTTCATCATCGTCGCGCTGCCGTTCTTCGACGCAGGCAATTTCCATCCGTTCATGCCGTTCGGTTTTGCGCGCAGCGGCGCGCCGGGAAGCGAGGTCGGAGTGATGGCGGCGGGGGCGATCATCTTCTTTGCGTTCTACGGCTTCGACGCGATCGCCACCGCCGCCGAGGAGACCAAGAATCCCGACCGCGACCTGGCGATCGGCATCGTCGGGTCGATGGTGCTGTGCGTGATCATCTACATGGCGGTGGCGGCGACCGCGATCGGCGCGGTGGCTTACACGCGGTTCGCCGACAGCCCCGAACCGCTGGCACTGATCCTGCGCCAATTGCATCAGCCGTGGGCGGCGTGGTTCCTCGCTTTGTCGGCGGTGATCGCGCTGCCGACGGTGATCCTGGCGTTCTTCTTCGGGCAAAGCCGGATCTTCTTCACCATGGCGCGCGACGGCTTGCTCCCGCCGGCCCTGGCGCGGGTATCGAAGCGCGGCAGCCCGGTGCGGATCACGATCTTCACGGCGCTGGTGGTGGCGGTCATCGCCGGGCTGTTCCCGCTCGCCGAGATCGCCGCTTTGGCCAATGCCGGGACGTTGTGCGCGTTCGTCGCGGTGTGCGCGGCGATGCTGGTGATGCGGGTGCGCGAGCCGGGGCGGGTGCGCAAGTTCACGACGCCGCTGCCGTGGCTGGTCGGGCTGGTCGGGATCGGCGGGTGCCTGTGGCTGTTCGCCTCGCTGCCGTCGCGGACGCAGCTCTACTTCGTGCTGTGGAACCTGGTCGGGCTGGCAGTGTATGGCGTCTATTCGTCGCGGCTGGCCGAGCGGACGCGGGCATCGCGTGGCTGAGCCGAGCGCGAAGCACCGCCTGCGCAACATCGTCGGCGGGTCGGCGGGCAATCTGGTCGAATGGTTCGACTGGTACGTCTATTCCAGCTTCACGCTCTACTTCGCGCCGGTGTTCTTTCCCGAAGGCGACCGCACGGCGCAGCTGATGGCCTATGGTGTGGTGTTCGCGATCGGCTTTGGAATGCGGCCGATCGGCGCCTACGTCATGGGCATCTATGCCGACCGCAAGGGGCGCAAGGCGGGGCTGACGCTGTCCGTCAGCCTGATGTGTTTCGGGTCTCTGATGATCGCCGTGGCGCCGACCTATGCCAGCGTCGGACTCTTGTCGCCCGCGATCCTCGTGCTGGCGCGGATGATCCAGGGGCTGAGCCTGGGCGGCGAATATGGCTCGAGCGCCACTTATTTGAGCGAAATGGCGGGCAAGGAGCGGCGCGGTTTCTGGTCGAGCTTCCAATATGTCACGCTGATCGCGGGGCAATTGCTGGCGCTCGCATTGCTGTTGCTGCTCCAGGCATTGCTGCCCGAATCGGCGATCGAGCAATGGGGCTGGCGGTTGGCGTTCGCGGTCGGCGGCTTGCTGGCGATCGTGGTGTTCTTCATCCGCCGGCGGTTGAGCGAAAGCCCGAGCTTCGCGGCGGCCGCCAGCTCAGGAAAAACGTCGAGCGGGCTGGCGCTGGTGCGCGACCATCCGCGCGAGGCTTTGCTGGTCATGGCGCTGACCGCCGGGGGGACGCTCGCCTTCTACGCTTACACGACCTACATGCAGAAATATCTGGCCAACACGGTCGGCTTCGACCGCGCCGTGGCGTCGCGGATCATGACCGCAGCGTTGTTCGTGTTCATGCTGCTCCAGCCGCTCGGCGGGCTGCTCAGCGACCGGATCGGACGCAAGCCGGTGATGATCGGGTTCGGAGTCGCGGGGGCGCTGCTGACGGTGCCGATCTTCACCGCGCTTGAATCGACACGCGATCCGACCATCGCCTTCGCTTTGGTCATGGCGAGCCTGGTGATCGTCACCGGCTACACGTCGATCAACGCGGTGGTGAAGGCCGAATTGTTTCCGAGCCATATCCGGGCGCTGGGGGTCGCCTTGCCCTATGCGATCGCCAATGCCGTGTTCGGCGGGACGGCGGAAGTCGTGGCGCTGCGGCTCAAGACGGCCGGACACGAGCGGTGGTTTTATTATTATGTCGCCGGAATGATCGGGCTGAGCCTGATCGTTTACATGATGATGCGCGAAACGCGGACCGACAGCCGGATCGACGAGGATGAGCAGGCTAGCGTTTGAGGAACCCCTCGAGGTCGCTGCGCAGTTCGGCGACGTCGCGCCGTTCCCATTCGCTTTCCCACGGCGAGGCTTGTCCCGACGCGAGGTTGAGGTAGCTCGGCTTGCTCCAGTGCCGGGCCGCGATTTCAGGCTTGGCGGCGGCGAGGAGGGCAAGATCGAACGGAACCTTGAACACCAGTCCCGCCTGGCCGCCGCGCGACCAGCTGACGTTGGCGAAATATTGTCCGCTATGGCCCAGGTCGAGCATCAGTTCGACGTCTTCGGGAAGAGTCAGCGGAGCGTCAATCAAGGCGCCGCTCGCGCTGATGTTGCGCAGGCGGACGACGTGGACGTCGTGCTGCCACAGGATCGCACCATTCCAGATCAAGGGATGGCGAATGTCGCCGCGGCGGGTCGCATCGGTCGGCGCGGGTTCGGGGGCCGGCGCGGGCTCGACGACCGGCGGCGCGCCTGCGCCGACGAGGTCGGGAAAGCTGCGACGGATGACGTCGAGCAGCAAAGCGTTGCGTTCCTCAGCGCCGCATTCGATCCGCGTTTCATGCGCGAATTCCAGCCCGATGCGGCCGCCGCGAAGCCAGCGAACGGCGCATTCGATCGCGCTTCCTTCACCCAGATAAAGGTCGATCCTGTCCCACAAGCGTGGGCTGATGTCGGCTTCGACCATCGCCCCGCCGCCTGACAGATTGACCAAGTCGGCGGTCAGTTTCTTGCCCTTGTAGCCGATCGTGGCGGTCTCCCTCGCCAGGCGGTGACGGTCCTCGTCGCGATGGTCGGCGCTGCGCGAGGCTTCGCGTGCGACCTCGATCGAGTTGAGCTTGTCACCTTCGGCCTTGCCACCGCGCTTGGCAGTGACGAGCGGCGTCGAGGGCACGGTGCCCGCGCCGCCGAGGATCGCCGAGCGGAACTTGTTCATCGAAAGGACCTCGCATGCCATGTCGCCCCGACCATGACGCGCGAGGTCTGAAGATATGGTAACTTTTCGATCCGTTCAGCCCGAATAATACATGTCGAATTCGACCGGCGACGGGGTTGTTTCCCACCGCATCACTTCTTCCCATTTGAGTTCGATGTAGGCGTCGATCTGGTCGGCGGTGAAGACGTCGCCCTTGAGCAGGAAGTCCTTGCCCGCCGACAAGGCGCCGAGCGCCTCGCGCAAGCTGCCGCACACGGTGGGGACGTTGACCAGCTCCGCGGGCGGCAAATCGTAGAGATTCTTGTCCATCGCCTCACCCGGGTGGATGCGGTTCTGGATCCCGTCGAGCCCGGCCATGAGCAGCGCCGAATAAGCGAGGTAGGGATTGGCCATCGCGTCGGGGAAGCGGAATTCGACGCGCTTGGCTTTCTCGCCCGCGCCATAGGGAATGCGGCACGAGGCCGAGCGATTGCGGCTCGAGTAAGCCAGCAGTACGGGGGCCTCGAACCCGGGGACGAGGCGCTTGTAGCTGTTCGTCGTCGGATTGGTAAAGGCGTTGAGCGCACGGGCATGCTTGATCACGCCGCCGATGAAGTAGAGCGCCATTTCGCTCAGGCCGGCATAGCCATTGCCGGCGAACAGCGGCTTGCCACCCTTCCAGATCGACATGTGGGTGTGCATGCCGCTGCCATTGTCCCGCGCGATCGGCTTGGGCATGAAGGTCGCGGTCTTGCCATAGGCCTGGGCGACCATGTGGACGACATATTTGTAGACCTGCATGCGGTCGGCGGTCTCGACCAGTTTGCCATAGGTCAGGCCAAGCTCATGCTGGGCGGCGGCGACTTCGTGGTGGTGCTTGTCGCACGGCAGCCCCATCTCGATCATCGTCGAGACCATTTCGCCGCGGATGTCGACCGCTGAGTCGACCGGGGCGACGGGGAAATAGCCGCCCTTGGCGCGGGGGCGATGGGCGAGGTTGCCGCCGTCATATTCGCGCCCCGAATTGCCCGGGAGTTCAATGTCGTCGAGCTTGAAGAAGCTGGTCGCATAACTGTCCTCGAAGCGGACGTCGTCGAACATGAAGAATTCGGCCTCGGGGCCGACGAAGATGGTGTCGCCGATCCCGGTCGCCTTGAGATAGGCTTCGGCGCGCGTGGCGGTCGAGCGCGGGTCGCGGGCGTAAAGCTCGCCGGTCGAAGGCTCGACGATGTTGCACACCAGAATCAGCATCGGGGTCGCGCTGAACGGGTCGACGTAGGTCGCGTCGAGATCGGGCATGAGGATCATGTCGCTCTCGTTGATCGCCTTCCAGCCCTCGATCGACGAGCCGTCGAACATGAAGCCGTCGGTCAGCATGTCCTCATCGATGACCGAGGCGACCATCGACAGATGCTGCCATTTGCCCTTCGGATCGGTGAAGCGGAGATCGACATATTCGATTTCGCTGTCTTCGATCAGCTTGAGGACAGTGGCGGCGGCATTGGCCATGACGGGCTCCTGAGGCTTGAAGAATCACCCGCGCCCCCCGGCTGCGGCCTGACCCTCCTTTCCAGCGGCGGCGCGGCGGAGTCACGACGCGGGTGAAGATTTCACGCGACGGAAGGGGGGCGGGTGAGCGTCTTTGTGGGGCAATCCCCTCTGCGCTCACGCCGAGCCGGTCGGAGCGTCGTCGCGCGGGCACCGCGCGCGGTAGCGCAGGGCCGCCCGGGTGAAGGCGCCGAAATCATAAGTGGTGGGGCGAAGTTGATGATCTTGACGCGGCGATGCGAAATCCTGCCCTTCGACACGTTCGCCTCCTTTGCGTCCTTCAACCCCGGGTGCGGCTGCCTGGCGGGTCGCGCTCGCCACGAAGCGTGGCACGAGGCAGGCGTCCCATGCCGCCGCGAAAACGGCCGCGTCGGGGCGGTGGCGCAAGCGATAGGCACTGGTGCAGCGCTTGCCGACCGCAGCACAAGCCGCGGTAACCGAGCCGTGGCGCGCGAGGCAGGCGAGAAAGTGCGCCTGGCGGGCGGCGGTCCAGCCATCGTGCCGCGCCGCCGCATAAGCAATGGGGAGCGGCGGATCATCCGATGAACTTGCAATCATGGTTCGTCCAATCATTACAACAAGAACCCAATTGGAACACAGATCGATCAAGTAGGAAAGCGATTTCTTGCCTGCCGCGCTTTCCCCCGAAGAGCTCGGCCGATGTCCACGATCGACCGATTGCGAATATTCTCGACGGACTTAGAAGGTCGCATGCGCTTGCTGGTTTACCTGTTGAGCTTGCTTTCATTCACAAGCGCGGCCGAACGCGCCGCCGCGACAGATGTCGGCTGCCCGCGCGAGGATCAGCTTGTCGTATTCGGCAAGATCGAACGGCAGGAATATATCGACTTCGTGGACGACCTGGGCATGAACATCGTCATGGAAGCGCGCCTTTTCATCACGCGCGTCGAGAGCGGTCATTCGCCAACACCCAGCCTTACCATGCGCACCATCACGCACACGGATTTGCCACAGGGTCGCGAACTTAGGTTCCGTCTGTGTCCAACGACCGAAGGCAAATACCTCAGGTGTAGCGAGGGCGGACGAGGGTATAGGTGTCAATGAGGAGAAAACGTCCGCGTTCCGCGCTTAACAGACGGTCGGTTATCGACCCATTGCAGACACTAGGGTTGCGCGTAGACTGCATGAATGTCGGCTGTCCTAATCGCTCGCACATCATTGGCTATGTGCATCCTCGTCTACTTGGGCGCGCTCGCGTTGAGCACTTGGCAGCTTATGGATGCTGAAGCGGCGATGCTCGCGGCGATAGTCGCCATGCTTCTCGGATCGCTGAGCGCCTTAGCGTGCGTAATTACGCAGATGGTGGCTTACGTGCGTCGCAGACGAGCGCGCTAAACAGTGTCCGCTTTCCGCCCATTGCGGACATAAGCGGACGCGACGGTTATCGACGGTCGATGAAGTCGGCCATCTGTTGAAAACGCACATCCAGCACCTCCCTCAACCGCTCCATTTTCTCATGTAGGGGCTTCAGTTTAGTCTCGGTCACGCCGTCGGTTATGGCAGCCTCAGCCTCAACATCCGCGCGCGAGGGGAAAGGAAGCGCCTCAGCGGGGCTGGCGGTTGATGATGCAGCTGGTGGTCGAGACGTGGCCTTCGGTAAGGTTCGAAGGATCGCCGCGGACGAAGCGGGCGGCGCGGGGGGAGACGTTGACTGCCGGCCAGTCGTGCGTTCCGCAGTCCGACTGGCGCGAGCCGCCCGAGGCGGCGACGGTGTTGCCGCGGATCTCGACCGGGCCGGTCGGAGTGTCGACGTTGATCGCGATCAGCGCGTTGCGGATGCTGTTCGCGGTGATCGTTCCGCCGAACATCGCGCCGGGGTAATGCGGGTCCTCGCCCGCCTTCCACGGATCGGCGCCGATCATGATGCCATAGCCGCACAACCGGGCCGCGCCGCAATCGATGCTGTTGGCGGTGACGATCGTGCCCGTATAGTCGCCGGTCGTGCTGGGAAAGGCCTGAAGCATCAGTTCGGCGAAGGAGGCGCGGGCGAAGGTCCCGCCGTGGCTGAAGCGGTTGTGGTCGATGCGGCAGCGGCGGCACCCGCCGAGGATCAGCTGGACATCGGTATTGTCGATGAAGCGGTTGCGGCGAACGACGCTGTCGGCGCTGTCGTGGATGGTGATCCCGTCGCTCCAGATGCTTCCCGGGCGATGGTCGCCGTTGGGGCCGATCAAATTGTCCTCGATCGTCAAAAAGGTCGAGCGGGCGAGCACTTCCATCGTGGTGTAGCAGGTGAAGTTGCGCAGCACCGACTTGCGCATCGTGAAGTGCGAACCGAGCACGCGAATTCCGCCCCCGAGCGGGCGGCGGTCGGGCAGGGCGCAGTCGGCGCGCCGCGTGGCATTGGAGCTGCCCTCGATCACGAGGTGAGTGAGGGTGATGCCGTCGCCCGCCATCTCGATCGGCATGATGTTGGGATTGGGCGCGCCATCGAGATCGACATGGAGGATCGCGCAGCGCGTCGCGCCGAGCGTGGCGCAGCCCGCGGCGCTGTCGGCGATCCCGGCGGTGGCGATGGTGATCGGCCTGAGGACGCGCAATTGCTGGCGCAGCGTGTAGGCGGCGGCGGGCAGGTCGAGCCGGGCGCCGGGGGCGGTGCGGTCGATGCAGTCGCGCAAGGCGGCGGTAGCATCGCGCGGTGAATTGGCGACGCCGGCGAGCGCGGGGCAGGTGGTGGCGGCCGGCGCCGGCTTGGCACAGGAAGCGGCGACGGCGGCGATCGCGACGAGCAGGAGGGACTTCAGATGAGGCATTGAGAACGCTTAGCGCCAAACGGGCAGCGCGGAACCCCCGCGCGCCGAATCGACTGCGCGGTGGGTCAGAAGGCGCGGCGCTGGGCGGCGACGAGCATCCGCAGGAGCATCGCGACCGGGCGCGGGACCCCGACCTTGCCCTCCAGCCACAGGCTGACCGCCGAGCGACTGACGCCGATCGCGGCGGCGAGGTCGGCCTGGGTCCGATAGCCTAGCTTGCGCATGTGGGTGCGGAGCTCGTCGGGGGGCATCGAGGCGATGAGGTCGGGGGCGGGGGCGGGCATTGGGGATGGGTGTAGCGGGGATAGGCAGCGAAGGGGAGACTCCCCCACCCCCGCTCGCCTGCGGCGAGTCGTCCCCGCCCCTGAAGGGGCGGGGATGGAGTCAAATGGCGTCTTCGCCGCGTTCGCCGGTGCGGATGCGGATCGCTTGCTCGATGGGGATGACGAAAATCTTGCCGTCGCCGATCCGGCCGGTGCGCGCGCTGCTTTCGATTGCTTCCACCGCGCGCGCGACCTGTTCGTCCTCGACCACGACCTCGACCTTCACCTTGGGCAGGAAATCGACGACATATTCGGCGCCGCGATACAGCTCGGTATGGCCTTTCTGGCGACCGAAGCCCTTGACCTCGGTGACGGTGATGCCGCTGACGCCGACCTCGTGCAGCGCGTCCTTGACGTCGTCGAGCTTGAACGGCTTGATGATCGCTTCGATCTTTTTCACTGGACTGCGTGCTCCCTTGATGGGGCATCGTATCATGAAGGCTTGCCAAATGTCTGCCGCAATTGGCGGGCAAAGGCGGTTCCATGAAAGCCATCATCCTTTCCGCGGGCCAGGGATCGCGCCTTGGAAACGTCACCCACGACCGGCCCAAATGCCTGATCGAGTTCGCCGGGCAATCGTTGCTCGATCGCCAGCTCGACACGCTCGCCGCGAACAATGTCGACGAGGTGGTGGTCGTGACCGGCTTTCGCGACGACCAGATCGAGGCGGCGCTGGCGCGGCGCCACGGCGGACCGCGGGTGAGGACCATTTTCAACCCGTTCTACAAGGTGGCGGACAATCTTGGCTCGTTGTTCGTGGCGCGCGAAGAGCTGGCGGGTGACGTTCTGGTGTGGAACGGCGACACTTTGGTCAGCGACACGCTGATGCGGCGCGTGGTGGCCAATCGCGGCCAGCGCGGGATTTGCGTCACGATCGACCGCAAGGACGGCTATGACGACGACGACATGAAGGTCATCGCCGCCGACGATGGTCGCCTGCGCGCCATCGGCAAGCGGATCGCGCAAGGGGTCAATGCCGAATCGATCGGGCTGCTCGCATTTCGCGGCGACGGCGCGGGGCGTTTCCGCTCGGCGATCGAAAGCGCGATGCGGACGACCGAGGGAACGACGATCTGGTATTTGCGGGTGATCCACCATCTGGCGCAGAATAGCGAGGTGTGGACGCTCGACATCGCCGGCGAACAATGGGGCGAGGTCGATTTCCCCGACGATCTGGCCAGCGCCGAAGCGCTGTGCGTCGAGTGGGACGCGGCCGGCGAGGCAAAGGAAGCCGCGGCGGCCTAAGCGTAGGGCGGTTTGTCGAGGCCCTTGGCGCTTTTGGTGAAAATCTCGTGCCCGGTCTCGGTAATCCCGATCGAATGTTCGAATTGCGCCGAAAGCGAGCGGTCGCGAGTCACCGCGGTCCAGCCATCGTCGAGCAATTTGACGTCGGCGCGGCCGATGTTGATCATCGGCTCGACGGTAAAGAACATGCCGGGCCGGAGCTCGGGACCGGTGCCGGGGCGGCCGGCGTGAACCACCTCGGGGCTGTCATGGAACAGCCGCCCGACGCCATGCCCGCAGAAATCGCGGACAATGCCATAGCGATGCTTTTCGGCATGGCTCTGAATGGCGTGGCTGATGTCGCCGAGGCGGTTTCCGGGGCGCGCCTGGTCGAGCCCGAGCATCAAACATTCGTAGGTCACGTCGACCAATTTCTTCGCCTTGATCGAGACGTCGCCGACGAGAAACATGCGGCTGGTGTCGCCGTGCCAGCCGTCGAGCAAGGGGGTGACATCGACATTGACGATGTCACCGTCCTTGAGCGGCTTGTCGCCGGGGATGCCGTGGCACACGACGTGGTTGATCGAGGTGCAGCAGCTCTTGGTGTAACCGCGATAGCCGAGCGTGGCGGGGACGGCGCCGGCATCGAGCGTCATCCGCTGGACGATGGCGTCGATCGCGCCGGTGGTGACCCCGGGCGCGATCCGCGCGGCGAGGGCGTCGAGGATCGAGGCGGCAAGCGCCCCGGCCTTGCGCATTCCGGCAAAGCCTTCGAGGCCGTGAAGCTTGATCACATGGCTGCGCGGCTCGGCGCGGTCGTCGGGCGATACCTGGATATATTCGGTCATGCGCCAAATATAGGTTAGCACACCGGCGATGTCGAACCGGGAGTGATGAGGTGGCGAAAATCTGGACCGCGGCGCTGGTCGTGATCGGGGACGAAATCCTTTCCGGGCGGACGCAGGACCGCAACGTCGCCCAGCTCGCAACCTGGCTCAATGTCCAGGGGATCCGGCTGTCCGAAGTACGCGTCGTGGCCGATGTCGAGGCGCGGATCGTCGAGGCGGTCAATGCGCTTCGCTCGGGTCATGATTATCTGTTCACGACCGGCGGGATCGGGCCGACGCATGACGACATCACGGTCGACAGCATCGCCGCCGCGCTCGGGGTCGCGGTCGTCATCCATCCCGACGGGCGGGCGATCCTGGAGCGATATTATGCCACGCGCGGCGGGTTGACCGACGCCCGGCTGCGGATGGCGCGGGTCCCGCAAGGCGCCAGCCTGATCCGCAACGAAGTGTCGGGCGCGCCGGGCATCCGGATCGAGAACATCTTCATCATGGCCGGGGTGCCGCACATCACCGCCGGGATGCTCCATTCGCTGACCGGGACCCTGGAGGGCGGGCGGCCGGTGGTGTCGCTCAGCATCGGCGGGTTCGTCCCCGAGAGCGAAGTGTTCGAACTGCTGCGCGACACCGAGCGCGCGCACGACGGGGTCTCGATCGGCAGCTATCCGTTCTTCCGCGACGGACGGGTGGGGTCCAACTTCGTCGTGCGGTCGGAGGATGAGGGGGTGGCGCAGGGGTGCATCGACGAGCTGACCGTGGCGCTCGAGGCCAAGGGCTATGAGGTGGTGGCGGGGGGAATATAGCGCGTCCTTCGATACAGGCCTGCGATACGCCCCAAGGAGCTACTCAGTTCATCCCCAGAATGAGCGGGTTAAACCAGGCTCAACCGGCGTCACCCCCCCGTGACCTCCTTGAGATTGTCGTCACTGTTGCGGTCGATGTAGGTATTGTAAGGGTCGATCCCGGCGAACAGTGGCTTGACCTTGCTGTGGAGGGTCAGCTTCTGGACCCCGCTACGGATCGGCTCGCGGCCCATCACGACGACGTTGTTGGCCGCGAATTCGCCGACGCCGGGACGTGCGGTGAACAGCCCCACCTCGATCGGTTCGGCGAGCCTCGTCTTGCTCTCGACCCCCTTGCCGGTGGCGTAGAACTTGTCGGCCGACACGGTCAGCGTGGTCGTCCAGCCGGTCGGATCGCGGCGGGTCGCGGCGTCGGTGACCTTGAGGTCGTAGAGGGTGATGCGCTCGAACAAATCGGTGATCAATTGCTGCTGCTCGGGGGTCTTCGCCTCGGCGCGGAATTCGGCGATGAGGTCGGTCGAGCGCGGGTAGGGGGCGTTCTTGAAGCGGAACTTGGCGAGGAAGCGCGCCAGCGCGCGATCGACCTCAGCCTCGCCCAGGCGTTCCTGAAGCAGGTACATCGCGACCGCTCCCTTGCGGTAATGGATGTAGGCCTGATTTTCGACGCGCTCGAGCGGAACCTCCTCGACGGCCTCGCTCTTGCGGCTCGAAAGGTAATTATCGAGCTCATATTTGAGGAAGCGGCGGATCTTGTCGGGGCCGTAAAGGTGCTTCATCACCATCAGCGCCGAATATTGCGCCAGCGTCTCGCTGGTCAGCGTGCTGCCCTGCATGTCGGCGCCGATCACCTGATGCGCCCAATATTGGTGCGCCATCTCATGCGCGACGACGTAGGTGGTGAAGTCGATCTTGGTCGGATCGCTGGTGTTGGCGTTGAAACCCGCCGATTCGGAGTAAGGCATGGTCCCGGCGAACGCCTGCGCGAAGCTCGCGTAGCCGGGGAATTCGATGATCCGGGCGTAGTCGAACTGATACGGGCCGAAGTGGCTGCGGTAATAATCGAGCGCGAGGCCCATCGCGGTCAGCATCTTGGGCACGTTGCGGTCGTGGCCGCGATGGTAATACACCGACAGGTCGATGCCGTTGTGGGCGCGCCGCGCGACGGAATAGTCCGACGACTGGATCGAAAAGAAATTGTTGATTGGCGCAGTGCTGACGAAATGCGCAGTGCGGCGGCCGTTGGCGGTGACGTCGGAGACGCGGTTGCCGGGCGCGATCGGGACCTGATCGGCCGAGGTCGAAAGCGTGATGTCCGAGGTGACCCAGTCCGAGCCGATGTAGTTGCGGCGGGTGGCGCCAAGGTCCTCGAGCTTGGCGGGGCGCAGTTCGGGGGGCAGGCCCTGGCGGCGGCGCTTGGCGCGGTCGCTGAGCAAATTCTGACGCCGCATCCCGATGATCGGCGCAAAGCCGAAATTGTTGGCGAAGGTGCCGTTTTCGAGGACGTCGACGGCGGGGTCCGAGGCACGGAAACCGCGCCGCCAGATCTGGGTGCGGAAGTCGAGCCGGCTGGTCGCTCCGGGGGCGAGCGCGCGGTCGAAGCGGAAGATGCGGTAGCCGAATTCGCGGTCGTCGGAGATTTCGCGCGCCCCGGCGAGCGCAAGGCGCTGAACGTCGAGGTCGATGTCCGCCTGGCGGACGTGGACGTCGCGGATCGGCGCCGACGTGCGGTTGACGAGGTCGTAATGGCCATCGACGAGCATCCGCCGCTCGGCCGGGTAGAGCGCGACCTTCATTGCGACATGCGTGATCGAGGGCTGGGGCAATTTTTCATATTTGAGATATTTGCGCTCGTAGGCGGCCTGGAATTTTTCGATATCGTCGGCGGTGCGGTAGCGGTTGAGCTGCTTGATGTTGTGATAGGCGTAGGCCCCGGTGGCGGCCATCGCCACCGCGGCGACCCCGGCAATCGCCAGCGGCACGGCGGCGGTGCGCGCGCGCAGGCGCCCAATGCGCCCGCTGAGGCCAAGGTCGGTGCCGCGCGGCCATAGCAGATGCGCGATGACGGCGAGGATGGTGGCGAACAACAGCCAATAGAGCTTGAGCGTCAGCGCGCCCTTCCAGAAGCTGTCCTGGCCGTTGAAATCGCTGAGCGGGACGCTCGGGGCCTGCGCGTAGGTGTAGAGCGGACTGCCATAGCCCATGTTCTCGAGGAAGGTGCTGGCAACGAACCACACGAAGATGATCCCCCAGCCGACATATTTGTTGGGGCTGAGCACCTGGACCACCACCGCGAGCACCGCGAGGAGCAGGCCGTCGAGCGCGGCGGGGACGATGAACCACGACAGATAGGCGCCAATGTCGAGGTTGCTGCCGCCGCCGACCAATTGGTAGAACATGCCGACCAGCATCGCCGCGAGGTTGAGGGTCAGCAGGACGACGAAGATGGCGACGATCTTGGGGACGGTCATCACCCAGCTCGGTACGGCCGTCGAATCGATCAGTTCGTCGAGCTTGCGGTCGCGCTCGCGCCATACCAGTTCGCCGCCGTAGAAGACGGCGACCATGAGCAGGACGAGGGTGAAGCCGCCGCGAACGGTGCCGATGGTGCCGGCCAGCGTCGGATAGTCGGTGGTTCCATAGGCCGAGTGCGCGAGCCATAATCCGGCCGCGGTATTGCCGACAGCGAACAAAGTGAGGACGATCAGCCCGGGGCTGGTCAGCACCTGGCGCACCTCGATCCGCAAGCGGGTCATGAACTGAACGAGGCGCGACGGCGCGGCATCGCGCGCGACGACGCGGCCGCCGTCGAGCAGCGCGGGGGTGGCGGCAAGCCGCGCGTCGCGCGCGCCGCGCCTGGCGAGCTTGCGCAAGCGGCGCTTCGAGGGCGCACGCTCGGTCATCGAGAAGCGCCACACGGTGTAGCCGAGGAAGACGAGGCCGAGGCCGATCGCCCACAGCCGGTTGAAGGCCATGAAGCCGGAGAAATCGACCAGCCGGCTGTTGAGCTCGGCCTGGGTCCAGTAACGCTGGGTGCGGGCGAGGGCGCCGATCCCGATCGGGTCGAAATGCGCGAACGCTTCGCGATATTCGATCTTCTCGGCGATGGTCGCGCTGGTGACCAGATAGCCCATGACGAGCAGCACGGCGCCGATATAGGCGCCCATCATCGAGCGCAGATTGGTCACGAGCGCGAACAGCAGCGCGCTGAACAGGAACACGTTAGGGAGCCCGAACAACGCGAAGTTCCACGCATAATAAGCCAGTTTCTGGGGGCCGACGGTCTCGGGATCGACCCACGGCATCGACGAGCCCGCCGCCATCCCGAGCGGGAGCGCGAGATAGCCGAGCCAGGCGATCAGCAGCCCGCCGATGAAGCGCCCGAGGACGATCTGCGACTTGGTCACCGGGGTGGCGCGGATGATCGGGGCAAAGCCGCTCGCCTCGTCGCGGACGATGGCGTTGGCGACGAAGGCGGTGATGATGAAGATATAGAAGAGGCTGAAAATGACGGTCGCGATGGCAATCGCCGAGGGCGCGTTCTCGTGGACCCCGCCGGGCGTCCCGATGCGGACGTTCTCGCTCGCGGTCAGGCCGAAGCCGAGCAGGAAGAAGACCGCGATCGCGACCCAGAATACGGGGTTCTTGAGCTGATAGCGGATTTCGAAGCGGGTGATGCCGAAGAACATGGACCGGCCCCCGCTCAGGCGGCGCGGCGGAGGGTGGAGAGGGTCGAGAAATAAACATCCTCGAGCCCGCCCTCGACCGGCTCGAACCCCGTCGGCTGCTTGTCGGCGAGGACGTGGATGATGGTCTTGCCCGCGAACAGCCGGGTCGAGATGACCTCATGGCTTTGCTGATAGAGGCCGAGGTTGAGGTGGGCGATGGCCTTTTTCCACACCCTGCCGCGGGTCGAGGCGATGAGGTCGGCAGGCTTGCCCTGAAGCTGGAGCCGACCGTCGGCGAGGACCGCCATCAACGGGCACAGATCGGCGACATCATCGACGATGTGGGTCGACAGGATGACGACGACATTGTCGCCGATCCCGGCAAGTAGGTTGAGGAAACGGTTGCGCTCCTCGGGGTCGAGCCCGGCGGTGGGCTCGTCGACGATGATCAGTTCGGGATTGCCGATCAGCGCCTGCGCGATCCCGAACCGTTGCCGCATCCCGCCCGAGAAACCGGCGATCGCCTTGTCGCGCACGCTCCACAAATTGGTCTGGTTGAGGAGCGTTTCGACGATGCTCTTGCGGTCGGGCTTGGCGGTGATGCCCTTGAGCACCGCCATCTGGTCGAGCATGGCATAGGCCGAAACGCGCGGGTAGACGCCGAAATCCTGCGGCAGATAGCCAAGCGTGCGGCGCAGCCGAGCGGGGTCGGCGAGGACGTCGATGTCGTTGAAGGTGATGCTGCCCGCGGTCGGCGCCTGGAGCGTCGCGACGGTCCGCATGAGGGTCGACTTGCCCGCGCCATTGGGGCCGAGCAGCCCGAACATCCCGCGCGGGATCGACAGATTAATATCGTCGAGCGCCACCGTGCCATTGGCATAGGTGTGTGACAGATGCGCGATCTCGAGCATGATTTCCCCCCGGATGATGGTCAACCGTAGCGATGCGCCGTTGCGCCAGCAAGGCGGGCTTCGACGGGCCGACGAACGGCGGCGTTGCCTTGGCGCGCGGTTCGAGACAATGGGGGGCGGGACGGGCGCGCGGGGGCGGCGGTGACGTCGAACGGCTTGGCTCGAGGACCGCGATGAAGCGATATGGTGGAGCCGCGGCGGGCGGATGGCGACGCCCGAGCCTGCGCCAACGCGCCGGCGCGCTTGGGCTGACGATCGCGGTCGAGCTGTTGCTTATTCTGTTGGTGATCGCTTTTGGCGGGGAGCGAGTGCGGCGCTTCGTGAAGCTCGGGCCTCCGACGTCGATCGTCTTCATTCCGAACCCCACGCCGGCGCCGGCGCCTCGGGCGCTCCAGCGCGCCGAGCAACAACCGGCCAAGCCCGCCGCGCCGGTCCCGCCGGCGCCGCCGGTCCCCACCCCCAAGCACCCGCCACCCGTGCTGCCGCGGCTCAAGCCCGACCTGCCGTTCATTCCGCTCAGCCGAAGCGAACTTGCGGCGGGGGATATCTCGAAGCTCGGGACCGCGGGCGGGGCGCCGGCGGCGGGGCGTTCGGCGGGTGCCGGGGAAAGCAGCGCGGCGGTCGGCACCGGACCTGGCGGGGTCACCCTGTACAGCGCCGAATGGGTGCGCGAGCCGAGCGATGCCGAATTGCGCGGATTCCTGCCGGGGCGGGTCGACAGCGGCAGCTGGGCGCTGATCGCGTGCCAGACGATCGATCATTATCATGTCGAGAATTGCGAGCAGCTAGGCGAGAGTCCGCGCGGATCGGGACTGTCGAAAGCGATGCGGCTCGCCGCGTGGCAATTCCTCGTCCGCCCGCCGCGCATCGACGGCAAGCCGATGGTCGGCGCGTGGGTCCGGATCCGGATCAGCTTCGGCAGCGCCAAGGACGACGAATGATCGATCGGGCTTGCCGCTGCGTCGCGCTGGGCGCTACGCCCTCGGCATGAGCGAATGAAGGAACCCGGCCGATGCGGATGATCGTTGCTGCGGTGCTGGTTGCAAGCGGCGCGCTGATCGCAGGTGCGGCTTCGGCCGAGCCGTCTGGCGGGGATCCGCCGGCGCTGTGCACCGACCGCCCGACCAAGGCGACCGCGGCGTGCACGGTGCCCAGCGGAATGATCCAGATCGAGAGCGACCTCGCCAACTGGACCCACAATCGCGACGCTGGTGAGCGTACCGATACATGGCTCTACACCAATCCGCTGATCAAATATGGCCTTGGCGAATCGACCGATATCGAGGCCGGCATCGCGCCCTACGTGACGCTGCGGACTCGCGATTCGTCCGGAGTGAGCAGGGCGCACGGCATTGGCGACCTGACGCTGCGCGTGAAGCAGCGGCTGACCCCGAGCGACGCCAAGGCGCTGTTCGCGATCGAGCCGTTCGTCAAAATCCCCACCGCCAAGGTGCCGATCGGCAATGGCAAGGTGGAAGGCGGGCTGATCGCGACGGGAGTGATGGCGCTGCCCGCCGGGTTGAGCATGACGGCATCACCCGAGATTGACGTGCTGGCGGACGGCGATGGCCAAGGGCGTCACGTCCAGCTGGTCGGCGTGATCAATGTCGGAAAGTCCTTGTCGCCCAAGCTGACCGTCTATGGCGAGCTGTGGACCGCGCGCAATCTGGATCCCGGCGGGCACGTAAGCCAGGTTTCGGCGGACGTCGCGGCAGCGTTGCTCGTGGCCAAAGCGCTCCAGTTCGACGCCGGGGCCAATATCGGGCTCAACCGTGCGACCCCCGATATCCAGGCTTACGTCGGGATTTCGACGCGCTTTTGATGAGCCGCGCGCTATTGCCGAGCATCGCAAGACCCGGACCGCAGACGCAAACGGCGCGGATGACATGGGTCACCCGCGCCGCTGCCATCGTGCGAAACATCAGGCCGAAGCGCGGACCAGCTTGCGGCGGCGTGAACGGCTCGCCATCCCGATC
>CAXSCF010000024.1:20213-29133 GCA_964235815.1 uncultured Sphingomicrobium sp. | reverse complement strand
CGGTCGAGCAGATCGGCGGGAAGCGCATCGCCGGTGACCAGCGTGGTCTGGATGATCTGCTGGGTGCAGCCCTTGCCGACGATCGTCGACAGCGGCGCGTCGGCGGCGCGGCCGGCTAGCGGCTTCTCGCCGGCGGGACTTCCATTCGCTTGCTCGATATGCGCAGCGATGACGGCATGGTGCCCGCCGGTGGTGACCGTCTTGAGCGGTTTTTCCGGATTGCCCTGCCCGCCGTTGGTCGCCGAGCCGTACTGGTGGGAGAGGAAGGCAGCGATGGCAGCGTGCTTCGAACGGCCTTCGACTGTCTGCAGCGGCTCATCCGCCCCTGTCGGCACGTTGCCGGTGGCCATCTTCGACAGATGTCCCGCCACCAACCCGAGCGGCGCCGCGCCGCCGGGGCGCTTGACGAAGCTGTTGGCCGTGATCGTGGCGAGCGGGTCATCGACCGAATGGCCGACCGCGCCGGTGCGAAACTTGGTGATATGCGCGGCGACCAGCGCGCTGTCCTGACTGGTCGAGATCGTCGGGAAGGGCTCGCTTGCCTCGTGCGATCCGCGCCCGCGGCGCTTGCCCTTGCTGTCGACCTCGCCGTGCGCGGTGCGGGCGAAGAAGGGCGCGACGACGGTGTTGTGATCGCCATCGCTGGCGGTGATGGTGTGCATCGGCTCATCGGGCGACCGCACGCCGCCGCCATGCTGAGCCCGCGCGACGATCGGCGCGATGACTGCCTTGTGATTTTCGACCAAGACATTGCTGAGCGGTTCGGTAACCGATCGAGGCTTGCCGCCGTAGCTAGGCCCCCCGACCCCGACGATGAACGGCTTCGGATTGTTGAGCACGAACTTGACCGTGCCATGCGCGATCCGGCGCAGCGTCTTGTCGGCGAGAGGCTTCTTGCGCGTAAATATCGACGGGCAGGGGATCGACCAGTCGATGATCTCGGCCGCGGTGCGCCACGGCAGGCGCTTGCCGGAGAGGACTTCGGCGCTGTCCGGCTTGCCATGCGTCGGCGTCGGCCACACGATCCGCTGACCGTCGCAGCGCGCGATCATGAAGAAGCGCTTGCGGATCGTCGGCGCGCCATAATCGCAGGCGCGCAGCTCACGAAACTCGAGCTTGTAGCCGAGCTTGCGCAGCTCGCGGCACCACTTGTCGAAGGTCTCGCCAGCCTGCGCCTTGATCGGCTGCCCCTCGTCGTCGAGCGGTCCCCAGGTGCGGAACTCCTCGACATTTTCGAGCAGGATCAGCTTGGGGCGGACGCGCTTGCCCCACAGGACGACGATCCATGCCAGGTCGCGGATCGACTTCTCGCGCGGCTTGCCGCCCTTGGCCTTGCTGAAGTGCTTGCAGTCCGGGCTGAACCAGGCGAGATCGACCGGCTTGCCTCCGGTCGCGTCGAGCGGGTCGATCTGCCAGATATTGTTGCGGATGTGGTGCGTGCCGGGGTGATTGACCTCGTGCATGCGGATCGCCTGCTCGTCGTGATTGATGGCGATGTCGACCGCACGGCCGAGCGCCGCCTCGATCCCGGTCGAGGCACCGCCACCACCGGCGAAATTGTCGACGATCAGGCCCATCACGCGGCCCCCAATTCCCGCCGAAGCCTCTGAATCCCCGGCAGCATGAATTCCCCGCGATCGTCAGCCCATGCGCGAGACAGGTCGGCGATCTCGGCTTCGATCCGCGACAGGTTCAGCATGGCCGTGCGATGCTCGGACAGCTTGAGGAGCAGCAGGCGTTCGGTGCTTCGGATTTTCGGCTCGTGGGGCGTGTCGGTGTCGGGCCAGCGGGTGTTGGGGATGATGGTCATGCTCAAATCCGCATCGGCATGAGGACGGCCATGAAGCTTTCGTCCTCGCTGGTGACCTCCATTGGCCCGGCCGCGCTCGTTTCAAACGACAAGCGAACCGTGTCAGCTTCGAAGCCGCTCAGCAGGTCGATCAAATATTGGGGCCGAAAGCCGATCGCCTCACAGGGTTTGCCTGTGACCTCGCGGTCGAACTCGGCGGTGAGTGAAACACCTTTGGGACTTTTCGCGTGCACCTTTCCGTCAAGGGGTCGGAGCGCAACACAGACTGTCTGGTCGCCGATGACGTCCTGAGCGACCTTCGCCGGGCGAGCGATCGCCGACGGCGCGACATCGATGTAACCGGCATGCTCCTTGCGTATGACGCGAGTCACATCGGGATAGGTGCCGTCGATCAACTTTGCGATGATCTCGACCGCACCGATGACAAATCGCGCGGCCGACACTCCGAACTCGCACTCAACCGACGCCGCCTTCGGTTGTGCAGCCAGCGCGGCGCGGATGATTTTGACGGTGCGGCGCGGGATGATCGCTTCCGGGAGCGCATCGATGCCAGCTGGTGCAGCGCGAGTGGCAAGGTGAAGCCGATGTCCATCGGTTGCGTGAAGACGAAGCCGATCGGACGAATTCAGCATCACACCGTTGAGATAGTAGCGCGTCTCCTCGGTCGAAATCGCGGGAGATACTCGCGCAAGGTCCGTGGCCAGGTCTGCCGCATCGAGTGCGAACGCCTTCGTTTCGCCAACCAGCTTTACGACTGGAAACTCGTCCGCGTCGTCGACGAGCGGAAGCGTAACGGTTGGATTGTCGCCAATGGTGACGACCTTCTTTGCGACGTCGAGCGCGATGGTTTCAGCGCCAGTGGCTTTTACCGCACGCGACAATGCCTGATGATCGATGGTCGTCGCGCATTTTGGCAGGCCGATCGCCAGTGCCACTCGCACCGTGTTGTCGAGGTCCGTGCCTTCGATTGATGCGCCGGACCGATCAGCCGCGATCTTGGCGCGGCACAAGATCGGGATGGTAGATCGGCGTTCGATCGCCATGCCGACGAGATTCACCGCCGCGCCCAAAGGTAGGGTGGTCGTGTTCGGGTCGCTGCGGGCCATCATTTTGCTCCTTGATCTGAAGATTTGCCAGCACAGAGCGGACAGCGACACCCCGCGACCAAGTGAGCCCGGTCGGTTCCGCGACGCCGATCACGCCACTCGCGCGCGAACGTCATGCCTTCGGACTTCTCAGCACGCTGAGCACGAAGCAGCCGATTCACTTCCCACCCCCAAGCCGAACCCGAGCCGTCTCGAACGCCCCGCGCACCGGCTCCGCCATCTCATCCGGCATCGCGGCGATATCGAGCTCGCGCGCCTTCTCGAGGTTCTGCAGATCGATGACGGTCTGTGCCGCGCGCGTGTCGGTGATGATCTGGTCGGCGACGGCTGACGCGGGGTGAGGGGTGAAGTCGTCGTCTTGGTCGGTGATCTCGCCGGTTTCCGGATCGTGCCCCTGACCCTGCTCATCGGGACCCGTGATCGCCATCGGCTCCTCTTCCCGGGCACTACCAAGGACGCTGACGGCCGACGTCGCGTAAGCCGCTTCGTCGCGCGCCTCGACGTCCAGAATGTCGCCCGACATCGGCAGCGTCTTAGCGTGGCGGCGCATGACCGTTTTTTTGGCCATTTCCGGAAACCAATCGACCCAAGGACCCTTCGGCTGACGGGTTTGGCCCTTGCGATCCTTGGTCGCGCCGGTCTGGCTAGCTTCGCGGACGCGATCGATCTCGAAACGCCGCATCAACTCGAACGAGCGCGTGCCATCTTTCATGGTGGCGATCGAATATGCAGCCACGATTTGATCGTCGGTCGTTTCCTCGGCGGTCAGATCGAGTGACGGGCGGTGGCGCAGCGGCGGCTCAAGCCCAACCTCATAGAGGAAGGTGCCCTTGGCTACCTCGGCGGCATATACGATACCGACCTCGATCGCGCTGATCTCGCCCGACTGGAGAATCTTCTTTCGCAGGCCGTAGACCATCGGCATGAACTGGACGAGGCGCTTCTGGACCCAGTTCGACCCTTCCTTGACGCTTGTCTTGAATTCGACCAGCGCCGCTTCCCGGCCGTCGGGGAGGAGCCCGTCCTGAGCGCACTTCATCGCCGCCATGATGAACGACTGGCGGCTTGCTTCGAGGAGGGCCGGATTGCCCTGGACGGCGGTCAGGATAGTCCGCTGGAGCTTCTCGGGCGTGATGTGCGCGGGCAGAACCTTGCGAAATTCGATGGCGCGCTGCTCAAGTTGGGTGCTGAGCACGGCGATCGGGTTGTCGGTGCGGGTCGCGAGTTGCGTGGCCATGTCAGTTGCCTTCTTCGAGGTTGAATTCGGGAACGGCGTCCGCTTCGGCGGATGGCGCTTTCCCCAGGATGGGCTTGGTGGCGAACGGCGGCCTTTGATCGAGCAGGGCAACGACCTCGATCCGCTGCTTACCTTCTCCCCGCGCGGAATCGACTTCGACGAAGTCGCCCACGGCCACGGGCTCGCCGTCGTTGTGATAAGTGTATCCGCGCGTCGCGTTGGCGTTGAAGCGGCACTCGACAAATTGAATCATCAGATATTCCTTTTCTGTCAGCGGATGTCCGCGACCTGTTCATCCCAAATCATGCAGCCTTTGATCGCACGGGCGCCGCCGCGAATTTGCGCGGCGATGACCTTGTCGATTGCCTCGACGACGCGCTCGTTCTTGAGGATGGCGTCGGGCAACTGCCGCAGGCTCTCGATCTTGTGCTTCCACACCGTACGGGTGCCGACGCGGGCGCCCATGTCGCCGCGCGCAACCGGCTGCTCGATACTTGTCGGTTCGATGATTGGAGCGGGCGGCGGCGCGGGCTCGTTGCGCTCGGCAGCCTCGGCGGCCTTCGCAGCGGCCTCGCGGGCGATGCGAGCGTGATCGTCGGCGATGCGCTGCGATTCGCGCGCCTTGCGAGTTTCGTCGGCCATGTAGGCGTCGAGCCCGCGACGTAGAGAGGTGACAGCATCGTCCATCGGCTGTAGCAGCGCATCGGCACGGCCCTTCAGCGCGCGCTGGGCGGTCAGCAGCGGGCGGTTATGCGTCTCGCGCCGCGTCTCGACTTCCTTGCGGCACGTCCGCGCCAGCGTGATGAGGTCGCCGACCTTGCCAGCGACGGTCTGGTCATTGATCTCCGGCGCGCGCCCAGAGCTGGCGACAATCTCTTCGATGCGACCAATCAGGCCCGCGTCGCGAAGGTCGCCCTCGAAATCCATCACGAGGCGGTCTTCGAGCGGCGGCTGGTTGTGGTGGCGATCGGGGGTGCCGGCATGGGCGGGCCATGCGGGCACGTTGTCGAATGTAGTTGCCATGTTCTTTCTCCTAGCGTGGTCGGCTACAGGGGCTGTTCTGCGGTGGGCGCGGCGGGCGGCGCGGCGGGCGCGGGAGGCGCGGGAGGCGCGTCGTCAATGTTGGGCCGCACGGAGGTCTCGTGAAACTCAACCTTGTCGCCGGGCCTAACGTCGAGGCCGCGCATCCAGTCGTTCAACTGAAAGATGTGCGTGAATGAACTCGCGGCAAGCACTTGCTCGGCGCAGTCGCGGTGAAGGGCGTAGATCGGCTTTTGCATCGTCTCTCTCCTCAAAAGGGCATTGCGGCGGTCAGCCGGTTGATTGGTTTACGCGGGTCGAAGAAGGGGTCGTCGGGGTGCATCGTCGCGGATGCGGCGACGATGCGATCGTGCTCGGCGCGGCCGATGGAATCGCGCGCGCAACCGGGCCAATAGTCCTCGACCGGCACACGATCGCCGCCGTTGACGGTGCACTGCCAGCGGAAGCCTCGCTCCTGGACATCCTCGCCAGTGGCAGGATCGATCGACGGGCCAAGCCAGATGCGGAGCGCGACAGGCGGGCCGCCTCGGCGCATTCGAATGCGGTAGCAGCCCGGAACCGGCGTATCCGGATCAAAGGAAGGGCCGCGCGTCGGTGCGCGCTCGCCGTGGCGATGGGCGTAGGCGTTCATGCCGCTTCCGCCTGCTCGAACAGAGCGTCGCCGGCACAATCGCGGCGAGCCTGCTTGATTGCATCCTTCACCGACGTCATTGTCTCGCTCGCCGCGTCATGGGCGTCATGCCAGGCATCGGCCGTGTCCGGATCGCCGAACTTTACCACCGAATTCGCTGCGGCATTGCAGGCATCATCCCGCAGCTGCTCGAGCTCCATTTCCGCATCGGCGGCATGGCTCGAAAAGGACTCGGCGACATTGTGCCAACCGCGTCCGGAATAGGTGTCGGCGGAGCGCTCGGCCGCATTAATCTCGGCCAGCCAGCGCAGTGCGGCGGGGGCCTCTTGCCATGCGAGCGTGGCCTGGGCGGTATCTTCAATCAGCGCATGCATGTTCATGATGCAAGACCCCCGATCAGCCAGGCGAGAAAGGGCGAGGCCACCGCGAGGCAGAAGAGCAGCCAGAGGCGGGTGGAATTCTTCACAACCCCTCCCCCAGCACGATCGAAATAACCCGATCCGGCCCAAACTCCCGCGCCCATGCGGCCACGGCGTCATGGCGCTGGTAGTAAAGCTCGGGTTGCGGACGGCCCGGCTCGACCTTGACCGCGGCGGCATCGACCCATGCGATCATCGTGTCGTAAGTCGGCACGAACAGGGCGCGCAGCCGCGTGGCATTGCGACCGGCGTAGCGGCGACCATTCCATGCGGAGAGGCCGTCATCGTAGACGTTGATCGACGGACGCTCGATGCGAATCGCGGCGAGGATCGCGCGGGCCTCTTCGCTTTGCGCCCATGCGGGGAGGGTCGACCCGCGTCCGCCTCGATCGGGCGCGGGTTGGTTGTCGCCGACGCGGTGAGGCGTATTCGTCGAGGCAGCGATGGGGAGGTGGATGGTCATGCCGAGGCTCGCGCCTTGGCGAGGGCGTTGAGGAACGCTTCGTTGAGCGTCTCCCCGATCGCGCTGACCATAACTTTGCCGTGGATGAAGCAGTAGAAATCACCGCACGGGCGATGCTGGGTCGCAATCTCTTTCGTCCCGAGCGGGAGAAGGTGCTCACCGCCCTCGTGCAGGCCGATAGATGCCGGGCGATCGGCGGACATGGTGACCCGCTTGTCGTCTGCGCGCCCGGAAGGAAGGCTGCATGCCGAAGCAGCGAATGAAGGTTGGGAAGCCATCGAAAGTCTCCACCGGCGAAAGGCCGATGGGGAGATATGCAAAATGCACAGCACTTGTGCAAGTGCAAAATGCATATGACCCAAAATAATTTACTCTGGCCGGTAAGAACCCACCACAACCGCCAAAATTTCGATGCGAACAATTTGATCGTCGTCAACTTGGTCAGCGCGGAACGGTAAAAAGCCAGGATTGGTCGAGCGCGGACGAAGCCAGACCTCGCCTTCGCCGGTGCGGACATACTCCTTGACGGTCGTCTCGATCGATCCATCCAGGCGTTCGCGAAGCACCACAACGCGACGACCATTGTCGATCGCGGCCACTTGGTCGTAGTGGACGCACTCAATGATGCTGCCGAGGGGGTAAACCTCGTTCATGCTTTCGCCAGCCACGCGAAGGCCGAAACGCTTTTGCAGCGGTGCCGCGACATCAGCGCGCCCGGTGAAAACCTCCCACTCGTCGGCCTCCATCTCCCACGCCTCACGCCAAACCCCGGCGGCGACCTCCCCTTTCACGAATAGGCGCGGCCCCAGCGAAGCTGGCTCCGCGTCTGACTTCACTTTTCCGTAAAGAAGCCATTCGGGGGCGACGCGGAAGAAGCGCCCGTACCGCTCTGCCTTGCCCGCAGGGAAACCGCGGAGCCCATTTTCATGCTGCGCATAGGTGGCTGACGAGATACCCATCGCCACTGCTGCCATCGCGGCCGAAGAATAACCCGCCTTTGTCCGGGCTTGTTTTAACCGTTCGCCTGCATCTGTCATGCAACGAGCATAGATTGAGCCGCTATGCAAAAGGCACTTGCGCGGCATCTGTGCATAATGCATGGAGCTCTCCATGCGCAATCACACCGACATCATCGAGCCGAGCCGAGTTGATGAAATTGCTCTCGCGACTGGCAAATCTGCCCACACCGTTCGTTCGTGGCGGCAGCGAGGATCAATTCCCGCCGAGTGCTGGGCGCGGCTCGCCGACATGGGCGTGGCCACCCTAAAAGAATTGGCGTCCAGCGCCCCCGTCCGAAAGTCGTCACCACCCGCCGATGAGCAGGCCGCAGCATGACCATCCTCCTCGCCCTCGCCATCACCATGCTCGTCACCCTGGCCATGCTCGTCTTCGCTGCTCGCTATGCCGAAAAGCATGACGAGTTCGGGGAGGATGACATCGGGCAGGGCGGGGTGGGCTCGTCTCATGACGCTTCATATGTCGAGAAGGGTCAACGGAATCATGGCTGACAGTTCCGTATTTTCGGATCGCCTCCTCCGGCAGCAGAAAGCAATGTTTCGGCAGGCTGCGCTGGCAGGATTTTCTCAAGAGCGAATCAGAGCCGAGACCGACCTGCCCACGACGTCGCTCAGCGATTGGGCACTCGGCAAGGCCAAGTTGAGCCTGCTCGGCTATATCCGGATCGCCGCGGTCGAGGACTTCCCCCCTGGCTTGCTGAGCCTGATCTTTGACGGAACCGGGCGCCATATCGCGGACGACAGCACCGACGATGGCGATCACGCCGCTGTCGCCGACAATTGTGTCGATTTCACCGGCAAATATACCCGCGCCCGTCACCCCCTGAGCGAGGCCGGAACCGACATCGGCCCAACTGAGGACAAAGAGCTTCGCCAGTGCGGTCGGCAGTTGAGGGTGAAGGCGGCATGAGTGGGACCTGCGCCGAATGCGCCACCTCGATCAGCACCAAGGCAACCCGCTGCCGGCCATGCGCCGTTCGCGCAGTCAACCGATCTGCCGACGTCAAGGCCGCGCGCGCCAAAGCGATCCGCGCCAAATTCGCCGACCCCGCACACCGCGCCAAGATGCAGGCCGTTGCGCGGCGCAACGGCGAGACCGCGCGGCTCGACCCGGCATTCCAAGCCCGCCTGGTCGAGCATGGGCGGCGTCAATATACCGAGTACCTCAACACCCCCCGAAGCCGCGCCGCGGTTCTT
>CAXSCF010000024.1:0-20203 GCA_964235815.1 uncultured Sphingomicrobium sp. | reverse complement strand
TCTTGCGACACGGCCGGCATCTGGTGCCAAGCGGACCGAAACCGTGCTGGGCTGGTGCCCGCCGGAGCGCCGCGCCGAATATCGGCATCTGACCAGGGACAAGCGGATCAAAGCCGCCGACGCGCGCCGCATCATCCTCGACACCATCGCCGCCGAGCGCGCGCGGGCCGAAAACCTCTCGCCGTTCGAACGGCAGGAGAGGGCCCTGCGCAAGGGCGCCAAGATCATTGCCAACGATCGGTTGTTCCGATGACCGCGCATTGCTTTCAGCTGCGCGATTACCAGCGCCAGATCGTCGACGAGGCCCGATCCTCATTCCGCGCTCGGACCCGCGCCGTCCTGATCCATCTCGCGACCGGCGGCGGCAAGACCGTGCTGGGCAGCTTCATGGTCGACGGATCATCGAAGCGCGGGCTGATCTGCTGGTGGCTGGTTCATCGCAGGGAATTAGCGTCCCAAGCGTCGAAGACCTTTTACGAAATGGGCATCGACCACGGCATGATCGCTGGCGGGCGGTCGACCGATATCGGACAGCGCGTGCAGATCGGGTCGATCCAGACCGTCGCGCGCCGGCTAGACGATCTGCCCGCGCCCGACCTGATCGTGTTCGACGAGGCGCATCATCTCGGCGCGGCGCAATGGCAGCAGGTCTACGATCGCTTCCCCGACGCCATCAAGGTCGGGCTGACGGCAACGCCGTGGCGCCTGGACGGGAAGGGGCTGGGCAACTGGTTCGAGACCATGATCCAGGGCCCGAGCGTCGGCGAGCTGATCGACCAGGGCTCGCTCTCGACCTATCGGCTGTTCGCCCCGTCGACGCCGGATGTCAGCGCGGTCAAGTCCGCGATGGGCGATTTCAAGAACCGCGACCTCGCCGCCGTGATGGACAAGCCCGCGATCACTGGGGACGCGGTGTCGCATTATCTCCAGCTCGCCCGAGGAAAGCGCGCCGTCGCCTTTGCCGTGTCGATCGAGCATAGCCGGCACGTCGTCGCTCAGTTCATTGCCGCGGGGATCCCCGCCGCGCACGTCGACGGCAAGATGCACCATGCGACACGCGATGCCATCGTTGCGTCGTTCGTTGCCGGCGACATCCTGCTGCTGTCGAACTGCGATTTGCTCGGTGAGGGCTTCGATGTGCCCGCGATCGAGGCCGCGATCCTGCTCCGCCCGACGCAGTCGCTGTCCCTCCATCTCCAGCAAATGGGGCGGGCTTTGAGGCCATTCCCAGGGAAGGATTGCCTTGCTTCGGGAACGCGCCTTCTTACCCGGCGTGGACTTGTGCCAATTGAGCAAATTAAGTTGAATGATCTTCTTTGGGATGGCATAGATTGGGTGCGCCACGGTGGCGTAATCTCAAAGGGATTTCGCAATGTCGTCACCTACCAAGGCCTCACCGCCACTCCCGACCACAAAGTCTGGACAGCGGAAGGTTGGCGCACCTTTGGGCAGTGTGCCCGCGAACAAATCCCCGTCGTCCAGACCGGACTTGGTCGGACAGCACTTTGGCACCGTGACGATCATCTCCCCCGATCTTCAATGGGCCGGGAAGGAGTGGAACAGGAAGGTCCACGTCCTCACCCGCTGCAACGGCTGCGCCGCCGAACGCTGGATTTCGCTCGGCAACTTGCAGCGCGGGCGGACGAAGGGTTGCAGACCCTGCAATCAGCCGGTGCGCTTCCCCAAGTGGCTCTACACGCGAATGCAGGGAGCCGAGCAGCGTTGCTCGAACCCCAACCACGTTGCTTGGGCGGACTACGGCGCGCGCGGAATCACTTTCGATTTCGCCTCGCCATCGGAAGGGGCGCTCTGGGTGCAGGATCATCTGGGTCTTCCGGAAAACCCGAAGACCGTGGAGATCGATCGCATCGACAACGACAAGGGTTACGCGCCGGGCAACCTTCGCTGGTCGTCGCGGCAGCAAAATCAGTCTCACACGCGAGCGTCGCCGAATACCGCGCGGATGCACAAATTCAGACTAGCACATCCCGCGATCAACTATGCGGATTCGACGCTCACCCGAATGCTTGGGCTGGGAATGACGGACGAGCAGATCGTGGAGCAATTTCACAGGCCGTCGGCGAAACCAAAAGGCAAGTATGGGACATTCTCGACGCCGGACCCCGTAATCGTTTCACTGCTGAAGGACTCTTAGTCCACAACTGCGCGATCATTCTCGATCATGCCGGAAATTGCGCCCGTCATGGCTTGCCCGACGATGACCGCGAATGGTCGCTCGACGATCGGGAAAAGCGCCGCAAGGGTGCCAAGGCGGAGGTGATGGTTCGGACCTGCACGAAATGCTTCCGGGTCTATCGGCCGGCGCCGACTTGCCCGGGGTGTGGCCATGCTCTGGTTGGCGCGCCGCGCGAGATCGAGCAGCGCGACGGCCAGCTGGTCGAGGTCGATCGGTCCGAACTGGTGGCGCGCCGCAAGGGGCTGATGCGGTCAGCATCGTCGCTCGAGGACATGAAGCGCATTGCCGCCGAGCTTGGTTACAAACCGGGCTGGGCTTTTCATGCTTGGCAGAATTCGCGTCGCAACCCGGCGAATGATCGGCGGGTGGCATGATTGTAGTCCGCGTAGAACTCGCTTCGGCGATTAGTCGGTCACGAGACACTGACCTTGGCACCCTCATCATTGATAACATCGGATGCCGCGCTAACGGCCGAGTAGGCGACTATCGCGTCCGCATGTACCGTAAAGGCGCGATCGAGCGCGCGGGAGGCTGCGCGCGCGCCATGCTGGCCAACGCGAAGCCGACACGTGATGCAACCGTGCTGGGCCACCGGCGCCTTGCTGAGCCAGTTCATAACCTAGTTTGCAAAGCGCTTAACGCGATGGGTTACACGCCATGAGCGCGACTCTGCTCGATCGCTTCGCCGAGCGCCTGTCGCAACATGGCGACATCACGCGCGCCGCGGCACAGCTTGGCCAGTCGGCGAGCTGGGGTAAACGGCTGTTCCGCGCGATCTGTGACCGGCTTGGGGAGCAGGCGAGGTGAGCGTTCGTATTCTCATCGGCGACGTGCGCGCCAAGTTGGCTGAACTGCCGGCCGACAGCATCGACTGCGTCGTCACGTCCCCGCCGTACTGGGGCCTGCGAGATTATGGCGTTGATGGCCAGATCGGGATGGAGCCCACGCTGGGCGAGCATTTGGCGGTGATGGTCGAGGTGTTCGACGCTGTTCGGCGGGTCATGAAGCCAGAGGGCACGCTGTGGCTCAACTACGGGGACTGTTACGCGACCAAGCCCAATGGGCGATCGGCTGCGGACACGAAGGCGGCGGGAACCGACGATCGCACCTTCCGCGATAAGCCATTTTCGACGGTGGGGCCGATCTGCGCGCCCGATCAGCGCGATGACAACCGACGAGGCGGTCGCTCCACCTTCGGCGGGTCGACGCCGCATCACACGCCGGCGCGGATTATCGCCGGCGGAACGCTCAAGCCCAAAGACCTCTGCATGGTCCCTAACCGGCTCGCGATCGCGCTGCAGGACGCGGGATGGTGGGTCCGGTCCGAGATTGTGTGGGGCAAGCCGAACCCGATGCCTGATTCATCGGGGCGATATCGCCCGTCGACCGCGCACGAGAAAATCTGGTTGCTGACGAAATCGGCGAACAGCTTTTACGATAGCGAGGCTGTGCGGATGCCGGCGAGTGACGCATCAATCGCTCGCTGGGCGCAGAACGTTGAGGGCCAAAAAGGCAGCGACCGCGCGAACGCGGGCGGCAAGACGAACGGGAAGATGAAAGCGGTCGGCGGCCAATATGCGAAAGCCTACGAGGGTGAGTCACGCAAAGACTATGGCGATATGCAGAACCCGTCCGACATCAAGCGCCGGATCGTCGAGGGGAAAATGAGCGGGCGCATCCCCGATGGTCGTTTGCTCCGCAACTTCGAACCCGACCTCGCTGCGATCGTCCCGCCAGAGGTGTGGCAGATCGCCACCGCCGGTTTCAGCGAGGCGCACTTCGCGACATTCCCTCCCGCGCTGGTCGCGCCCTGCATCATGGCCGGCTGTCCCGCCGGCGGAACCGTGCTCGACCCATTCGGCGGCGCCGGCACCACCGGCCTCGTCGCGGATCGCCTGCAGCGCGATGCCATCCTGATCGAACTCAATCCCGAATATGCAGAGATGGCGCGTGGCCGGCTCGTGCGGGACTCGACCTTGTTCAGCGAGGTCGAGGCCGCCTGATGTCCGTCCCCCACGACGACCTCGTTAGGTCGATCCGCCTCTACCTGTCCGAAATCGGCGGCCTGTCGATCAAGATCGACACGCCCGGCCTGCTTTACGATCGCAACGGCACACCGGTGAAAATCGGCAAGAAGGGCGTTCTCGACATCGTGGCCTCCATCAAGGGCCGGTTCGTCGCGATCGATGCGAAGATGGGGCGCGACCGGCTCAAGCCCGACCAGGCCAACTTCGTCGAAGCCGTGACGAGGGCAGGGGGAATTGCCTTCGCGGCATGGTCGGTCGACGACGTCGCGAACCGGCTCAAGTTCGAGGGGTTGGCATGAAGGCCGGCCGCGCATGGCTCCAAGCCAATTGGTCCGCGAACCGGGCCACGATCTGCCGCGCACTCAAGATCGACCCCGCCGAGCCGGGCGCGACCTACGCCACCGGCCCGTTCGCGATCATGGCCGAGGACGGCGCCAACTGGATCGCCGGCGCGGTCGGCATCTGGCGCGCGTTAGATCCGAAGCCTTGGTCGGTCGACGACATCTCCGACGTGATTCTGTGGAATCCGCGATCAAACGAGGTTCGGCTTCTCGATGACATCGGGTCCGGCCTGGTAATGCCCGATCATCCCGAGCCTCGCCTGACCGTCTATGCCGACGGCTTCGCATTCTTCCGCGCATGGGCCGATCGCCGCGCCGAGATATTGGCGCGGATTCGTATCGCGCACGAGGCCCATCTGGTCACATCCGGCGAGCCCAGGGACAGCGCCATTCCCGGCGCGCTGGCGATCGGCGATCTCAAGGACATCCACTGGCGCGACACCGGCGCCACCGTTCTCGTCGCCGGGCCCGGGATCGATGCCAAGAAGCTCAACCGCGCCGTGATCCGATCCGCGTATCTTCCTCGTGTCGAAAGCATGGCCGCATGATGGCGGACGTCATCCCCCTCAATGCCTGGAAGGGCCAGCTCCAACGAGACGACAAGCAAGGCGTCAGGAAGAGCCTCACCAACCTCGTCCTGCATCTGCGCAACCTTGGCGAGTTCGGGAAGCAGTTGCGGTTCAATGAATTCGCCTATCAAACGGAGTGGCGCGGCAAGCCACTTGAGGACGAGCATCTCATCGATATCCGTCTGATCCTCGAGCGAGAAGGCTTCCCGCCAACGGAGCGCGATGTACGCCCCGCGGTCGAGCGCGTGGCGCGCGAGAACAGATACAATCCGATCGCCGACTATCTCAACGGCCTTGCGTGGGATCAGAAACCCCGTCTCGAACGGTGGATGATAAGGCTCCTCGGCTCCCCCGACACACCCTTCGTCCGCCTTGTCGGGCCAAAGGTGCTCGTTGCCGCGGTCGCGCGCGCCCTCGATCCGGGATGCAAGGTGGATACTGTCCTGGTCCTCGAAGGCGATCAGGGCGTGAAAAAATCGACCGGCATCGCCGCTCTCTTCGGCGAGGGATATACCGCCGAATCAGTCAGCCTTTTCGATCAGCACAACAAAATGGTGCTCCAGATGATGGGCGCGTGGGTGGTCGAGCTCGCCGAGTTCGTGGCCTTCGTCGAGCGGAAAAGTGCGGCGGTCAAAGGCTTGATTTCGATGCGCAAGGATCGAGTTGTCCTGCCCTATGCCAAAATGGCTTCTGAACATCAGCGGCGCTGCGTCTTTTTCGCCACGATCAATCCCGGCGATCACGGCTACCTCGAGGACAGCACCGGCAACCGGCGCTATTGGCCCGTGCCTGTCGCGCACGCCGACCTGGATGGCATCCGGAAGCACCGGGACCAACTATGGGCAGAGGCGGTCCATCGCTACCGCAACCATGAGCATTGGTGGTTAGAGCACGAAGAGGAGAAGCTCGCCGTCGAAGTGCAGGTTGATCGAGAAGACCAGGACGCGTGGACCGAACCGCTTGCCGAGAAACTGAGCGAGAAGGGCTGGCCGAAGATGACGGCCAACGATGCGATGAGCCTGCTCGCGATCCCGTTCGAACGGCGCACCCGCGCGCTGGAAATGCGCGCCACAAAGGCGCTCAAATCGCTCGGTTACAAGAAGGATCAGGAGTGGGTTCCAAGCCTTGGGAAGCCTCGAAAGATATGGGTGAGGATCCAATGAGCGAGCCGCCCGACCGGCAAATCCAAAGGTGGGGAGAAGGTGGATATATATCTACCTTTAGGTGGATAGTTGCGCCCTCAGCGCATGCCGCCCCCTCTATCCACCCCCGCCTAGCCACCAACTATCTACCGTATTTTAGCGGGTGGTTAGCTGGTGGATATTGCAATGATCTCAATGTCTTGGAGCTTCTTCTATCTACCTTTTTCTCTTTAAGAGAAGAAGAAAGAAATAAGGCCGTAATAAAGGATATACGTGCGCGAGGCTCTAACTGGATAGAGCGCCCCTGCGCCCCCGTCGCGCCTTACCTTCCTCCGCTGCAAGGAACGCATCATGAAGCTGCTCAAGACCAAAGTCGGTTGGATCAACCCACGTTTCCTCATCGTCATCTCGCCGGAGGAGGATGGCCGGCATTCAATCACCTTTCAGGTCGGCGATTCGATCGATCATCCAAGCGCCACGACGTCCGACGTCACCAGCCTGATGGGCGGCGACCAGCTGCGCTAGGATCGCCCCGCGCGCCTAGCGCCCCATGCGGGTTCAGGGCATGCTGACGAACTCGGAATTCGAGCCATCGCCGTGGTGCATCCTCCGCACGCCCGCCCGACACACCATCCGCCTCGTCGGTACGCTGAACGCGGCTGGCATCGAGGCTTGGACGCCGGTCGAGCCGAAGATGATCCGTGTCCCGCGCAAAAACGTCCGGCGCCAGATCATCGTGCCGATGATGGCGAGCTATGCCTTCGCCAAGGCCGATCGATTGGTGGATTTGCTGCGTCTGGCGGATGCCGAGGAGCGTGCTCGGCATGGCGTCGGATGGGCGCATCCCGAGTTCCGGGTGATGATGCGGCAGGATGGGGCAGTCACCATCGAGGATTGCCAATTCGTTGCGCTGCGCCACATTGAAGGGCGACGCGCCCGAAGCAAGCGGGCTGATGTCGTGTTCGCTGAGGGCGTGCGGGTTCGCGTCGGGAGCGGCATTGCGGGCGGCTTGGTCGGGTCCGTCACCAGGTCCAACCGCAAGAGCACGGCGATCTGCATCGGCCCGAATTTTATTATGACGTTTTCCACTTCCATTCTGTCGCTGGATGATATAGGGGACGGTCAACCCTGATGGGATCGGCCCGCGAAATACGCGCGCCGTGGTGCTGACTCCGGAACCTCGCAAGAGTAGTAAGGGCGGTGCCAAACGGGAGACCGCTGCGGCGCAAGGTGCGCTTGAGCGGGTCTCTGTAAGGTTGTCTAAAGCTCGTCACGCGGCCCGCCCTAACCCGCGGGCGCTCTCGTATGTGCCCTCCGTCAAAGCGGCGCTTAAAGCCCGACACACTGGGCTGCACGCGATCAGGCAGCAGTCCGTGCGAGGCGGACAGGGTACGCCACCTCTTCAACTCTAAAGCCGCTTTCGAGTGTTTTAGAGTGCCCCCTTCCGCCGCCCCTCAATCCGCAGGCACGCCTCATCAGCTCGGCGCGACAGGAGAGCGGCGGATACCTACAAGGCTCCCGCTATGGTCGAGAGGCTCCGAGGCAGGGCAGGGCAGGCTCAACGTCAGCGCCGCCTAGATCGAACCAATGGGCTCTGCGAAGACTGCCTCGCCATCCACCGCACGCGTATTGCCACCATCGTTGACCACGTCATCCCGTTGACCCATGGCGGATCCGACGACGACACGAACACGCGTAACCTCTGCGACGAGCACAACGCAAAGCGGACGGCTGAGCAGTTCGGGCACGTCCAGAAGATCGCGATCGATGATCAAGGATGGCCAGTGACGACCGGGGGGACTTCGAAAGTCTGAAGGTCGTCCAAGCGGACACCGGCGCGACCTAAAATTTACACATTTGCGGATTGATGTCCGGAGGTTAGTAATATGGCGACGCGCGGTGCGAAGCCGAAACCGATCAAGCTGAGGCTGGTCGACGGCACGAACAATATCACCCGCCACGGCAGCGAGGCCGATGCCCGCGAGAAGGTTCAGGCGGCGAACGAAGCGTTCGGCAAACCCGCCAAGCCAAAGGAATTCAAGGGCCAGGCGGCGTGGGCGTGGAAGCGCTTCATCGAACCGGCCGCATGGCTGGACGCGTCACGCGAGGCCGCGGCGATCGCCTTCTGCGAATTGTGGCAGGAGTTTCGCTTCTGTCCGACCGGGTTTCCCGCCGCCAAGCACGGCCAGATGCGCGCCTACATGAGCGAGCTTGGTCTGACCGACGAACGGAATCGAGTGGCGGATGGCAAGAAAGACGAGCTCGACGAGTTCTTCGGCGACTGATCGCGCGACTGGCTATGCTTCGGCGGTGATTGCTGGCGAGATTGTCGCAGGGCCCCATGTTCGAAACGCCTGCCGCCGTCATCTCGACGACCTGAAAGACGGCGGCGGGCGCGGACTGACCTACTCGCCGGAGACGGCAACGCGAGCCATCCGGTTTTTCGAGACGAAGCTACGGCTGAACGGTGGGCAGTTCGAAGGCAAGCCGTTCATTCTGGCGCCGAGCCAAGCGTTCAAGGTCGGATCGCTGTTCGGATGGCTAAGGGCTGATGGCACCCGCCGATTTCGCCGGGCCTACATCGAGGAAGGCAAGGGTAACGGGAAGTCGCCATGGGCCGCTGGTGTCGGCTTATACGGGATGATGGCGGACGGCGAACCCGGAGCGGAGATTTACCCGGTGGCGGCACATCGCGACCAGGCGATGATCCTGTTCCGCGATGCGGTCGCTATGGTCGATCAGTCACCCGACCTTGAACGCCGTATCACGCAAAGCGGCGGGCCGGGACGCGTGTTCAACCTGGCGCAGCTTTCGACGGGCTCGTTCATGCGGCCTTTGTCGCGATCGGCCGGCAAGTCTGGGTCTGGTCTCCGCCCTCACATGGGTCTCGCCGACGAGCTGCACGAACATCCGAACCGCGATGCGGTCGAGATGGTCGAGCGCGGCTTCAAGTTTCGCCGGCAGCCGTTGTTGCTGATGATCACCAACAGTGGGTCGGATCGCAATTCGATCTGCTTTGAAGAACACGAACACGCGGTGAAGGTGGCTGCGGGAACGCTCACCCCGGGCGAGGACTTCGCTTATGTCGGCGAGCCGATCGACGACACGACGTTTGCTTTTGTTTGCAGTCTTGATCCCAAGGACGATCCGCTCAAGGACCCGAGCTGCTGGCCGAAAGCCAACCCGCTGCTCGGTACGATCCTAACCGAAGAATATCTCGCGGGCGTGGTCGCGCAGGCCAAGGCACTGCCTGGCAAGCTGAATGGCATTCTTCGCCTTCACTTTTGCGTTTGGACAGATGCTGACACGGCTTGGATGTCACGCGCGGTGCTGGAACCCTGCCTCGCCGATTTCGACCCTGTCATCCATCACGGCAAGCGCATCGCTCAAGGTCTTGATCTGTCGCAGTCGCGGGACATCACCGCCAAGGCATCGGTGGTTGAAACCGGGTCGATCGAGGTCGAGGTGCTGGTCGAGGGCGAAAAGAAGATCGTCCGCAAACCGACGTATGATGCTTGGGTCGAGGCTTGGACGCCGGGCGACACGATTGCCGAACGCGCCACGCGCGATAAGACGCCTTACGAGGTGTGGGCGCGGCAAGGATTCATCGCGGCGCCGCCTGGCCAAAGCATCCGTTTCGATCACGTCGCTCAATCGCTGGCCGACGATGACCGCGACTTCGACATCGGCATGGTCGGCTATGATCGGTACGCATTTCGAAGATTCGAAGAAGAGGTCGCGCGGCTTGGTCTGTCGATCCCGTTCGTCGAACATCCTCAAGGCGGCACGAAAAAGGGCAAGCCGACCGAGGCGATGAAGGATGCGGCGCTCGTCGAGGGACGTGAGCCTGAGGGCTTGTGGATGCCCGGGTCGCTTCGACTGCTCGAGGAAGCGCTGCTCGAACGCAGGATCCGCCTTCGCCGCAACCCGGTGCTGATCTCGGCGATGATGTCAGCGGTTACGGATGAGGACCGCTGGGAAAACAGGTGGCTCGCCAAGGAGCGGGCAACGAACAAGATTGACTGTGCTGTCGCCCTGGCGATGGCCGTAGGAGTGGCCGCAGCTATGCCTAAAGGCAACGGCACTGACGACTGGCTTGCGAGCCTCGCCGCGTGAGCGTTCACTTCGGCGACGATTACACGATGACGACAGTCACCCTCACGCGCAGCAATAAGCGGCTGCGCTGGATCGACTTTCGGCCCGAAAAAAATGAGTTTTACACGGTCGATCTGGGCCGGGTGGATCGGGGGGTTACTGTGCAAATTCCCCAATGGTTCGAAACGAAGCTCAGGCAAGCGGGCTTTGTCGCGTGAATTGGCTTCAAAGTGCTTGGAACTGGGCCTTTCCGACCGGGAGCCAAGATGGAGACAATCTGCGCACTGGCAAGATTACGACAGAGCGTGCTGGCGACAGTCACGCCAGTGTCGAGGCCAATGCGATCGGACTTTCGGCGACGTGGGCGTGCGTCAACTTCTGGGCTGGCAATATTGCCGGCCTCCCGCTGACGGTCTATCGACGAGGTCCGTTAGGAGTTGCAGTCGAGGCGCGCGAGCACCCCCTGTTCTGGATTCTCCACGACAGCCCGAATTACGATCAGTCGGCTTACGACTTTTGGGAATTCATGTGCGCTTGCATCGAATTGCACGGTAATGCCTATGCCGAAATTGCGCGCCGCGATGACGGAATGATCGTGTCGTTGACGCCGATCCGTCCCGAGCTGGTGACTGTGCGGAGGCTATCGACCGGCGAATTGGAATATCGCTGGTATGACGGCAGTAGCCTCACGATCGCCAAGCAAGCGCAAATTTTACATATCCGCGGCTTCGGCGGCGGCCCCCTTGGTGGTTTATCACCGCTGTCGGTTTGCCGCCGTTCGTTCGCCACCGCCCTCGCCACTGATCAGGCGGCCGGAACGATGTTTTCCAATGGCGTGATGACTTCGGGTGCTTTCGTTTCCAAGAGGGCACGGCCGCTCGACGCCGCGCAAATGAAGCTTGCCCAAGAGATTATCACCGAAAAATATACCGGGGCGCGCAATGCAGGCCGACCGCTGGTGCTCAATTCCGACATGGCGTTCGAGGCACTGGGCATTAACCCCGACGACGCGCAGATGCTAGAAAGCCGGAATTTTAGCGTCGCTGATGTCTGCCGTGTGTTCGAGGTCGATCCCCATTTGGTCGGGCACACCACTGGCAACACCATGCTCGGCAGCAGTATCGGCGATCAAACGCTGTCGCTGCTAAAGTTTAAAATGCGCAAGCGCCTCAAGCGGATCGAAGGGGCGCTAGAAAAGCAGTTGCTTTCCCGTGCCGACCGCAATGCCGGGGTCTCGATTGAGTTTAATGTTGAAGGCTTTCTGCGCGCCGATAGTGCGGGTCGCGCGGCTTACTACCACATCATGAAGCAGTTCATGACCAAGAACGAGATTCGTGCGCTGGAAGGACTGGCACCCGTCGAAGGCGGCGATGTAATGTTTGCTCAGATGCAGGATATCCCGCTCGCCGACGCGATTGCTGGGGCAACGGAGAAGGCGGCATGACAGCGGACGAAAACGACAAGTTGACGGCTCACCGGATCCAGATGGCGGCAACCGGCGGCGTCCCGATGACTGCGGAAGAAATTCTTGCTGGAGCGACGCAAGCAGGCGTCCCGCGCCCGGACTTCCTTCGCGATGACGAGGAAGACGGAACAGTTGAAACCGTCGGAGGACAGCGATGAACGAACTGGATTTCGAGCTCGACACCAAGGCGATCGGCGACGACGGCTCGATTGAGGGGCTGGCAGTGGGATATGGCAACGTAGATCACGGCGGCGACCAGGTCATGCCTGGCGCCATCGCCGCATCACTTGCAGGGCGTAAGTCGCTGCCGATGCTTCTCTACCATGACCAAAAGCGCCCGGCCGGAATCTGGAGCAGCTGGCAGGAAACTGCCGATGGCCTTTTGGTCAAAGGCCGCTTTGCCATGTCGTCGCCGACCGGCAAGGAGGCGCACGGCCTCGCCAAGGACGGCGCGATTGGCGGCCTGTCGATGGGCTTCAAGACCATCAAGCAGCGCATGGAGGGGAAGGCCCGCCAGCTGTTGGAAGTGGCCCTTCACGAAATTTCACTGGTGACGATCCCGATGAACGATCGGACACGCGTGATCAGCGTCAAGGATATTGGAGATTTGCGCGACCGTTTGGCAGCCGGGGATCGGCTGACGGCGCGCGATTGGGAAGGCCTGCTCCGCAAGAGCTTTGAGCTTTCCAATGCAGAGGCTGAGCGCGCCGTGCGTCTCAACTTCAAAGGTGGTCAGGGGGCTCCTGACGCCACGGCGAATGATGACGTGCGCGCCTTCTACGAGGGCCTGCGCGCCTGATCTCAACCGGGTTTCCGCGTCGCGAGACGCCGCCCCTCCCTTAGATGGAATTTTTCACATGGCAGACGAACAGAAGTCGGTGGCCGAATTGGCCGCCGAAACCAAAACCGCGTTCGAAACGAAGCACAACGAGGTCAAGGCCATTGCCGAAAAGGCGCTCGCCGAAGCCGAGCGTGGCATTCCGCTTTCGACCACGGCCAAGGACCTCGCCGACCAGGCGCTGACCGGCATGAACGAGGCGAAGGCTCGCATGGACGAGCTCGAGCAGAAGTTCGCGCGCCGCGGTGGCGAGCAGTCGGAGCGCGTCCTTTCGATCGGTGAGCAGTACGTTGAGAGCGACGAATACAAGTCGGCGTTCGCCAACGGCGCGCGGCAGGGCCAGAATGTCGGCATAGAGGTCAAGGCGATCACCAGTCTGACCACCGACGCCAACGGCTCGGCGGGCGATGCGGTGCAGACCCAGCGGGTCCAGTCGCCGATGGCGATGTTGCCCGACCGGCAAATGACCGTGCGCAATCTAATCGCGCCCGGCCAAACGTCGTCGAGCGCGATCGAATACGTGCAGGAAACCGGCTTCACCAACAACGCCGGCATGGTCGCGGAAGGCACTCTCAAGCCGGAATCTACCCTGAAGCTCGACCTGAAAAACGCACCGGTTCGCAAGATCGCGCACTGGTTCCTGGCATCGGCCGAGATTCTCGCCGACGCGCCGGGGCTGCGTTCGATGATCGACAACCGCCTGCGCTACGGTCTTGCGTTCGTTGAGGACGTGCAACTGCTCAAGGGCGATGGCACCGGGCAGAACCTGTTGGGCATCAAGCCGCAGGCGGCGGACTACGCCGTTCCCGCGGGCCTCACGGGTTTTGCCACGCCGTCGATGATCGACAAGCTGCGCATTGCCCAGCTCCAGGCTGCGCTCGCGCTATACCCCGCCGATGGCCAGGTGCTTCACCCGATCGATTGGGCGATCATCGAAATGATGAAGGACGGCGAAGGTCGTTACCTCATCGGCAATCCTCAGGGCACTCTGGCGCCGACCCTCTGGGGTCTGCCGGTGGTCCCGTCGATGGCACAGACAGTCGGCGAGTTCACCGTTGGCGCGTTCCGCATGGGCGCGCAGCTGTTCGATCGCGAGCAGTCGGGCGTCCTTGTCTCGACCGAGGACGGCGACAACTTCCGTCGCAACATGGTGACCGTGCTCGCCGAGGAGCGCCTCGCGCTGGCGGTGTACCGTCCCGAGGCGTTCGTCGATGGCGCATTCGCCAACGCTTAACGGCGCATAGAGGGCGGGCTTTCGGGCTCGCCCTCACTTTTTTGAGGAGCCCAAAATGGCTGACAAGCAGGACTACACCGTCAATCGCGCGATGCAGGACGGCGCCGTGAGCTATGCGCGCGGCGACACTCGCCAGTTGAACGAGGTCGATGCAGCGACCCTGCTTGCGTCCGGCGCGATTTCGGAAAAGGGCGCAAGGCCTGCCGAGCGCGAGCCAGCAGTGCGCCACACCTTCGGTGCCGAGAAATCGACCGTTGGCGATTACACGTCGGCCGCCGCTGGCTCGGTCGTTATCGCCGACAAGCGCGCCAACTCGGCCACCGCCAAGGCCAAGAAGTAATCCATGCTGCGCGCGATCGGGCCAGCAGACGGAGACAGCATCCTCCCGCTGGCCGACGCGCGCGCGCATCTCAATTTGACCGCCGATGAAAGCTATCACGACACTGCGGTGATCGCGCTTCGTGACGCGGCCATTGATTTCGTTGAGACATACACGGGCAAGGCATTGTCGCAGCGCCTGTTCGAGTGGTCGCTGGATCGCTTCACTTCGGTTATCGACTTGCCGATTGGCCCGGTCGTTCCCGAAGATTCTGCGATCAGCTATTACGGCAGCGACGGCGTCGATACGGCGTTGGTCGATGGCGACTGGTTCATCGGTCGCGGGCGCGTGGTTGCGGCGGCGGGGACGGTTTGGCCACACGCCAATGGCTTGCCGGGCGGCGTTCGGATCACCTTCAAGGCTGGATATGCCTTGCCTGCCGATATTCCGCCGATGCTGTTGGCTGGGGTGAAACTTGCGATGACGAGTTTCTTCGAAGATCGCGCCAATCCGAACCTTGCTGGCGCCATGCGCTGTGCTGACGGGCACAGGAACCCGGTTCTGTGACTATTAGTGCAGGCGAGCGCACCACGAGGGTTGTATTTGAGCGAGGCGTGGCGACGACCGACGATTACGGCGGCGAAAGCCTGGCGTGGGGCGTGGTGGCGACGGTGCAGGCCAAAGTGCTTTACGGAACCGGCCAGGAGCGGCGCCAGGCCGCGCAGGAAGGTTCGGACCAGCCTTCGACCGTCATGGTCCATTGGACGCCTGCGTTGGCCAGCATAGGCGCCAAAGATCGCGCCTCATTCGACGGAACGGTTTGGGACATCGCATCGCCGCCGGCTCGGGTCGGTCATAATGATGAACTTCATTTCTCCGCGACAAGGGCGGCCTGATGCCGACGCGCACTGTTACCTTATCCGGCTTCAAGGAATTGGAGCGCGCCCTTGCTCAGTTGCCGAAAGCCACCGGCAAGAACGTCCTGCGCCGGATTGCGAAGGGCGCGCTTGAGCCAATGGCAGACAGCGCCGCAGCGAAGGCTCCACGCGATGAGGGCAAACTGGCGTTCAGCATCTCGGTTGGAGAAAAGCGGACGCGCCGGGTGCGGACGGGGTTCAACAAGAAGAACGGGATTGAGATGGCGATGGGGCCGGGAAACACGCTTCCTGGCGTCCTACAATACGCCAGCTTCGTCGAGTTCGGAACCATCGACACACCGGCTCAGCCCTACATGCGCCCTGCATTCAATGCAGGTGCTCACGCCGCACTGGATTTCATCAAGGCCAACCTCGGCAGCGAAATCCAGAAGTCGGCTCGCAAGCTAGCGGTGAAGAGGGCGAAAGCGGGGCTTTAGATGGATATGGAGGGAGCCCTTCGCGCGCGGCTTCTGGCCGCAACGCCCGTCGTCGCGTTTGTTGCGGATCGGATTTATTGGGAGGACAGGCCGCAAGACAAGACGCTTCCCGACATTACCCTGGCCATTATTGACGATGCGCGGCCGCAGACGATGGATGGGTTCCAATCGTTCCGGCCAACGCAAGTCCAGATCGATGTCCGCGCTGCCGACTTTGCGCAAAAAAAGGCGCTGGCCGAGACCGTGATTGCCGCCGTCACGCCGCCCGCGACAGTGAATGGGGTGCGGTTCGGTCGTGCCGCCGACATTCGTCCGCGCTCGCTCAACGAGCGCACCGAAACGCAGTTCATTCACCGAACAGTGATCGATTTGATCATCTGGCATTCCCCGGCCTGAAGGAGGGCACAATGGATACCGAAGTCGAAGAGGGCATGGGCGAGTTCAAGTTGGCGGACGCGGCTGACACGCTCGTCAAGATCGGTGAGCCGTTCAATATTCCGGTTCCCAATGGATCTACCGACCTGATCGAGGCGAGCAGCTTCGACACGGTCGAGTTCAAGGATTATATCACCTCTCGCCTGCGCGAGGGAGAGGAGGCCGACCTCGAGATGAATTGGGTGCCTGGTTCAGCCACCGACGCCTTGTGCATCGATGCGCGCAACAAGCGGCGGCGCTTCGAAATCACCCTCCCTCAGGCCGGTGGCGAGTATAAGTTTGCCGGATCGTTGCTGGTGCGCGACTATATGAGGGTCAACCCGATGGGCGACAAGCGCACTGGCAAGCTCACCGTCAAATGGGTCAGCGAGATCGTCGAAACCTGGACGCCTGGCGCCGATGTTGCTTGATCCTGAAGGCATCGTCGGCTTCGACGCTGGTGGAAAAAGCTACCGCCTGTTCTTCGGTATGCGCGCGATGAAGGAAATCGAGCGGCACTACGACCGTGCCTTCATGCTCGCCATCCAGTCTGTCATGCCGCCACTCAGCGCCGAAGACATGGCGGACAAGGCCAAGGTCGCCGCCGCATCGGCAAGCGTCCGGTTGGGAGACATCGCGAAGCTGTTTGAGTTTGGACTTGGAAAACATCAACACGACTTGAGCGAGGATGATGTCGATGGGTTGATCGACGACATCGGCGTGGGGGAGGCGAGTAGATTGCTGGGCGAGGCACTGGCCGCGTCTCTCTGTGCCGGGGAGGCTGACGAGGACGGGCCGAAAAACCCTCCCAGACGGAGCCGAGCAAGCAAGACTGGCTCGCGCTCCTAAGCGATTGGGTTGCGGCGGGTCAGCCTGCCGAGACGTTCTGGGATCAGACCTTCGCAACCCGGATCGCCATTATGAAGGGCGCCAAGGCTGCGACGGATCGCAAGATTGAAGTCGCGATGTTCGTGGCTTGGCAAACCGCCCGTCTCTCAACTTTCACCGACAAGCTTGAGCCTCTGGGCAAATATCTTGATGCGCTGAAACCTCAACAGCCGCGCCGTCGTCAAAGCCCAGCGGAAATGATCGCGGCCTTGCGGGCGATTAAGGCGACGGTGGCGAATTGACCTCGCGATAGCCTTCGGCTTGCCGTTTGGCGCAATAGGCGATCATGCTCCAATCCGGCAAACGGTCCTTCGTCCATTCTTTGGTGCATTTCTCTAGGGCTCGTTCCAGTGGCTTGCCTAATTCGTCGTTGACCCGCTTGAACGCGATCATCCCCTCCGCTTCGCGCTTCAAGCAATAGGACTGCATCGAAAAGTTGTCTGGCCATTCTCGTCTGCAATGCTCCTTTGCCATCTCGATGTAGTTGCCTTTCACGTCGAAGGGTGCCGCTTGGGCGAGGGCTAACGCAATTAGCAACATGGCGACGAACTCCCATTAGAAAGGTAACTTATGGTCGGTAGCGCCTTGGTGGGCAACCTTGCTGTCAATTTGAGTTTGGAGACCGCCGCCTTCCAAAAAGGTGCCAGCCTGGCCGAAAAGCGCGCTGCCGCGTTGCGTGGAAAACTGGGCGGGCTTGGCGGGACGCTCAAGGGGTTGGCTGGCGGGTTCGCCGGCGCGTTCACCGGAGTTGCGGCCATCACCGGCGCGGTCGCGCTGGTCGGAAAGAGCGTCAGGGGCGCGCAAGATCAAGCAGCCGCGATGGCGCAAGTGTCAGCAGCCTTGACTAGCATGGGTGACGGTGCCGGGCGCACGGCTGGGCAGCTTTTGGCGGCTTCCGACAAGCTTGAAATGAAGAGCCTGTTCGACGGCGACGAGATATTGAAGAAAGTCACCGCTAACCTGCTGACCTTTGGCAATGTTGCCGGCACCCAATTCGACCGTGCGCAGCAGGCTGCGGTTAACCTTTCGGCGCGGCTTGGGCAGGACTTGCAGGCATCAACAATTCAGGTCGGAAAGGCGCTCAACGATCCGATTAAGGGACTGACCTCGCTGGCGCGGGTCGGTATCCAGTTCACCGACGGCCAGAAAGAGATGATCAAGGCAATGGTCGCGACCGGCGATACGGCCGGTGCGCAGCGGATCATTCTTGGCGAGCTAGAACGCCAGTTCGGGGGGGCGGCGGCTGCGGCGGCCAATACTGACCCGTGGCATCAGGCAACCGTCGCGATCAAACAGCTCGGCGACAAAGTCGGCGAGAAACTCTTGCCCTCGCTCACCAGCATCGGCAACATGATTCCCGGCGCGATCGACAAGACGACAACCTATTTTTCCGAGGTGGGCAGCCGCTTCGACACCCTCAACCAGAATCTCGACGACTTCATTGTCAAGGTCAAGGCGATTGATGCCCAATCGGGAACGGCACCTCCGACCACTCAATCGGACACGCTGCGCGATGCGTGGAACCGCTTCTACACTGACTGGAACACTGGCAGCGCAGCGCTGCAAGCCGCCCTCGTCACCGGCGACGCTGCGATTGCTCGCTATTTCGATCGCTTTCGCAAGAACATGACCGACACGCAAATCGCGCAGGACGAATATACGGCGCGAGTATCTGCCAATTTTAGGTCGCTCAAGTCGTTGCCGGGCGAGGTCGCGGACGCCTTCTCAAGTGCGTGGAGCCGCGTCAGTGTAGATACGTTGACGATGGTGACGAGGGTCAGCGACTATCTGACCAACAAGCTGGCCGGCGCCTGGGCCTCGATCAAGTCCAAGGCGAGGGAGGCTGGCAACGACTTTTTTACGCTCTACGACCGGGTCGTCGGGCACAGCTACATTCCCGACATGATCCAAGGCATCGCGTCCAGCATTTCGGAACTGCAAAAGGTGCTGGTCGATCCGACCGCCACGGCCACGGAGAAAACTGCCGCCCTGTTCAGCTCGCTTGGCCAAGCGGTCGGCAGTGTCTTCGGCCAAAAGGCTGGTGGCATTATCAGCGCGATTGGCGGTTTCGCAAGTGCGCTGGCCCCATTGTTCGGCAAAGGCATGTCCTTGCCAAACGTGTCGGGCGGAAGCGGACCACTCACTTCCCTGCCCAAGCTCGCGGCGGGCGGTTCGGGCGTGTTCGGCGGCCGCGCGGGCAACGACAACAACGTCTTGAGCCTCAACGGCAGCCCGATGGCTAAGGTTTCGAAGGGCGAGCATTTCTCCGTTTCGCCCAACGGCGGCGGAATGCGCGTCCAGGTCATCAAGGGCGACCTGTTCGATGTCATCGTTGATCATCGCGCCAGTAATGTCGCGGCGCCGATGGCTGGGCAAGCTGCCGTAATGGGTGCGCAGGGTGGCGTCCAAGCCATTTCCCGCCGCGGTGCCCGGATGCTGCCTCGATGATTGACCTTCCGCTTTATCCGTCGCCGAACGGTGCGGAAGTCGGACTGATCGATTTTGGGGCCACGCTTACGCCTTCGCTTGGCGGGCCGGTGCAGCGGGTCAATCGCACGGGCGCGCGGTTTCGGATCATGGTGACGCTGCCCCCGATGAACGTCGCCGATGGTCGAAAGTGGATCGCTCGCCTTGTGCGCGGCAAGTTCGAAGGCGCGCGGATGCCGTACCCGCTGCTCGGCTTCAATCCCGGTTCGCCGGGCGAAGTCCGGATCAACGGGGTGGGGCAGGCCGGATCGATGCTGATCGTCGACGGAGCAACGCCCAACTATGTATTTCGTGAAGGTCAGCCCTTCTCGATCGAGACGGCCGGCAAGCACCACCTCTACCTGATCGCAGCCGAGACGATCGCCGACAGCACGGGCCACGCCAGCTTGCCGATCACTCCGATGCTGCGCCGCCCACATGGTGACAACGACCTTTGCTACTTCGGAAAGCCGATGATCGAAGGCTTCATCGACGGCGACGAGATGTCGTGGAACCTCAATATCAACCATCACGTCGGGTTTCAGTACGGCTTGTCGGAAAGCCAATAATGCTCACCGATCAGATCATCTGGCTCGCCGGGCTGTGCGAGATCGTGCTTCCGACGCGGACGGTGCGATTGTGCGACGGGGCGTTCGTCGATTGGCCGGGACGGGGACACTTCGAATCGCAGGACGCGGTGCTGGGGACGATCGAATCGGTCAGCCCGGTGGCCGATGCGATCGGGGACGAAGCGCCGCAGGGAAGTCTGACATTGCTCCCTCCCGCAGGTGCGGCGGCGGCGAGTTTGTTTCAGCCCGCGGCGCAGGGCGGGGCAATGAAGTTCTGGCTGGCGG
>CAXSCF010000023.1:0-29796 GCA_964235815.1 uncultured Sphingomicrobium sp. | reverse complement strand
AATCTGTCCGCGGTGTTCCACACCACGCGGCTCGCGCTGCCGGCGATGCGCGCCAAGCGGTGGGGGCGGATCATCAACACCGCATCGGCGCACAGTCTCATCGCCAGCCCCAACAAGTCGGCCTATGTCGCGGCCAAGCATGGCGTCGCCGGCTTCACCAAGGCGGTCGCATTGGAATGCGCGGCCGATGGAGTGACGGTCAATTGCATCTCGCCGGGCTATGTCTGGACCGGGCTGGTCGAAAACCAGATCCCCGATACGATGAAAGCGAGGGGGCTTACGCGCGATCAGGTCATCAACGACGTCCTCCTCGCCGCGCAGCCGACCAAGCAGTTCGTCACCGTCGATCAGGTCGCCGCATTGGCGCTGTTCCTCGCCCGCGACGAAGCCGCCTCGATCACCGGCGCCAACCTCAGCATGGACGGCGGCTGGACCGCGGCCTAGGATCGGCGCCATGCGTATCCCGTTCGCCGCCCCTTTGCTCTTCGTGCTTGCCGGTTGCGCGGCCCATCCGCGCGCCCCCGGCCCCGCCGCTCCGGCCATTGCCGGCGACTGGCGCACGGTCGTCACCGACACGGATCGCAAACGCCTGCGCAATTGGCGCGGCGATTTTGCGACGGCCTTGAAAAAGGCCCGCGAGGCCGGACACGGGGCGCAGATCGATGGCGAAGGCACGTTGCTCGCGCCCGACGCCGCGATCCCCGGCGCTTTGCCCAATGGCGATTATCGCTGCCGAGTGATCAAGCTTGGCGCGCGCGGTCCCGGATTGCTCGACTATATCGCCTACCCCGCCTTCAAATGCCGCGTCAGTGCCGACGGCGGGCTGCAATATTTCGCCAAATTGACGGGCTCCCAGAGGCCCTACGGCAAGATCTACCCCGCCGACGCGATGCGCAGCATCTTCCTCGGCGTCCTGATGCTCGGCGACGAGACCCGCCCGATGCGCTACTCGGCCGACCCCGACCGCGACCTCGCCGGCTGGGTCGAGCGCATCGAACCCGGCCGCTGGCGCCTGATCCTCCCCGCCCCGCGCTTCGAATCGTTGACCGACGTGGTTGAGCTGATTCCTGCTTCCTGAGGCTTATTCCCTCTCCCAAAGGGAGAGGGAGGGAGGAGCGTCAGCGACGGAAGGGTGAGGGTGACCAACCGACAATCGCAATCACCCTCACCCTCACCCAACCCTCTCCCAAGGGGAGAGGGCTATTCGCTCGCCCGATCAAGCTGCTCGATCTGGCCCGGCGTCAGATCCAGCGTCAGTGCCGCCGCCAAATCCCTGAACTGGGCAAGGCTGGTGGCGCTGGCGATCGGCGCGGTGATCCCCGGCTGAGCCTTGGTCCACGCAAGCGTGACGGTCGCGAGGCTCGCTCCGGTCTCGGCCGCCACCGCATCGAGCGCGGCGAGCACGCGCTGGCCCTTGCCTTCGAGATAGTCGACGCTGCGCAAGCCCCGCGGGCTTTTGCCAAGATCCTCCTTCGATCGGTATTTGCCCGTCAGGAACCCATTGGCGAGGCTGTAATAATTGAACACGCTGAGGCCCTGGCCAAGCGCGACGTCGGCCAGCGGGCCTTCGAATTTGTCGCGTTCGACCAGATTGTACCACGGCTGGATCGCGACCGGCGCGGAAAGGCCATTGTCATGGCACGCCGCCAATGCCTCCTCGACCCGTTCGGCGGTGAAGTTGCTGAGCGCGGTGGCGCGGACCTTGCCCGCCTTCACCAGCAGATCAAACGCGCCCAGGCTGTCGGCGAGCGGCACCTTGGGGTCGTCCTGATGCTGATAATAAAGGTCGATCCGCTCGATCCCCATCCGCTCGAGCGACCCGTCGCAGGCGGCAGCGACGACCTCGGGCGCCAACCCCGCCATCATCCCGACCTTGGTCGCGATGACGACCTGGTCGCGCTTGGCGGGATCGCGTTTCAGCCAGCGCCCGATCAGCGCCTCGCTCTCGCCGCCCTTGTGCCCCGGGACCCACGCCGAATAGACGTCGGCGGTATCGATCATCGTCCCCCCGGCATCGACGAAGGCATCGAGCACCGCGAAGCTCGCCGCTTCGTCCGCGGTCCAGTCGAACACATTGCCGCCAAGCGCGAGCGGCGCGACCATCATGTCGCTAGTGCCGACTTGCCGCAGCGTCATTGACCATGCTCCTGGTCGAACCAGGCGGCGGCTTCGCGGACGCGCTGTGATTGGTCGCGCGGGACGACCAGCACCGCGTCCTTGGTGGCGATGATCACCAGCCCCTCGACCCCGATCGCCGCGACCTTGGGCCCCGACGATCGGATCAGGGTGCCTGCGCTGTCGAGCGCGACATGGCCGTGGCCGACGCTGTTGTCGCCAGCGTCGCGGATCGCGGCGTCGAACAAGGCTTGCCAGCTGCCGATGTCCGACCAGCCCATCGTCACCGGGACGACCGAGATCGCGCTTTCTTTTTCCATCACCGCATAATCGATCGATTGCGATGGCGACCGCGCGAACGCTTCGCTCCCGGGATGGATCGTGCCGCCCTCGCGCCGGGCGCTGTCGAGCGCGGCGCGCGCGGCATCGACGATCGCCGGGACATGGCGGTCCATCGCCTCGATCCAGCTCGATGCGCGAGCGAGGAAGATCCCCGCGTTCCAATAATGACCGCCCATCGCAAGCAGCGTCGCCGCATGCTCGGCGTCGGGCTTTTCGATGAACCGCTCGACGCGGCGCACCCCCTCGCCAGCCGCCCCCGCGATATAGCCGAAACCCGTCGCGGGATGGTCGGGCTCGATCCCGAAGGTGACGATGTCGCCGGCCTCGGCCGCAGCGCGCCCGGCTCGGATCGCGGCGTGGAACGCCGGCAGGTCGGCGATATGGTGGTCGCTCGGGCTCATCAGCAGCAAATCGTCGGGCTCGGCCACCAGCGCGGCGAGCGCGATCGCCGGCGCGCTGTCGCGCTTCATCGGCTCGAGGATCAGTTGCGCCCCCTCGATCCCGCTCAGCAGGCGGGTCAATTCTTCTTCCTGCGCTTCATTGGCAACGATGATCGGCGGCCCGAACAGCGCCGGATCGACAAATCGCTCGATTGTCTGCTCGAACAGACTCGAATCCCCGATCAGCGGCAACAGATGCTTGGGCTTGGCCGGGGTCGACATCGGCCACAGCCGGGTCCCGGCCCCGCCCGCCAGAATCACGGCGCGAACGCGCCCGTCATTGGTCATTGGGTTGATGCTCCTTTCCTGGGGCAAAGCCGCGCCGGGGCAAATGTTCCGTCGCAGCGTTCACCAATCATTTGTAAAGTTTTGCGACACCTGCGTTCATGGCCCGCCTATCGACAGCGACGAACTGATGGAAGCGGCGCTCGCATTCTGGTCCCACGCCCTCGCCGCGGCGCTGTATGCCGCGCTCGTGCTGTGGGAATTGCGGCGCGGAATCCGCATCGGCGGCGGCCATCGCATGCTCCTCGCCGCGCTTGCGCTGACCGCATGCTGGGCGTGGCTGACCGCCGTCGCGCCGCTGTCGATGCTTGCCGCTTATGCCGAAACTGCGCGCAATCTGGTCTGGATCGGGGTGCTGTACCGCCTTGCCGAAGGCGATTCGCGGGAGTTTCGTCAGCATGGTGTGCAACCCGTCTACGCCGCGGTCGCGGGTGTGCTCGGCACGCAATTGGTGTTCGATGCCCTGCCCCTGATGGCCAATCCGCATGAGGCCGGTGGAGCCCTGGTATCGACCGCCATCGTGCTTCGCCTGACCGCCGCCGCGGGGGCGCTGGTGCTGGTCCACAACCTCTACGGCCAGGCCGCCCCGGCGAGCCGTGCCAGCATCCGGCTGGCGATGCTCGGACTGGCCTGCATGTGGGTCTATGACCTCAATCTCTACACCGTGGCCTATTTCGATCACGGCGCAGCGCGCGGCCTGTTCGACTGGCGGGGTCTCGCGGCCGCGCTCGCGGCGCCCTTGTTCGCGCTCGGCGGCGCGCGCGGCGAAGGCTGGCGCATCCGGCTGTCGCGCGCGGCAACCTTCCAGTCGCTGTCGCTGCTCGCAATCTGCGCTTACTTCGCGCTGATGGCGGTGCTTGCGACCGCGCTTCGCGGCAGCGGGGTGGACTGGACACGCAACATCGCGGTGATCGCGATGGCGCTGCTGACGGTCGCGGCGATCGTGCTTCTGCCCAGCCCGCGCGCGCGCGGCTGGGCCAAGGTCAAGCTCGCCAAGCATCTGTTCGAACATCGCTACGATTATCGCACCGAATGGCTGCGCTTTACCGAAACATTGGGTGTTTGGGGCCCCGACGCCGCGCCCCTCGGCGAGCGCGTCATCAAGGCGTTTGCCGACATGCTCGACGCGCCGGGCGGGATCCTGATCACGCTCGACGAAGGCGGCGCGTTCGAGCCCGCCGCCGAATGGCACTGGCCGGGCACCGCGCAACCCGGCGCCGCGGTCGGACATGGCGCCGCCGCGGCGTTCTGGCGCGCGATTGCGCTCGAAGGACGGATCGTCGATTTCGAGGCCCGCCGGGGCGGCTGGGACGACCCGCGCGACGCCCAATTGGCGATCCCAGCCGCGCTCCTCGCCGAGCCCGATGCGTGGGCCGGCATTCCGTTGATCGACGAGGAGCGGCTGGTCGCGCTGGTCGTGCTCGCCGCGCCCGATTACAATCGCGCGCTCGACTGGGAAGATTATGACCTGCTCCGCACCGCCGGGCGCCAGGCGGCCTCCTCGCTTGCCGAGGCCCACGGCCAGCAAGCGCTCGTCGAAGCGCAGCGGTTCGAAGATTTCAATCGCCGCTTCGCCTTCATCCTCCACGACATCAAAAATCTCGTCAGCCAGCTCAGCCTCGTCGCGCGCAACGCCGAACGCCATGCCGACAATCCCGAATTTCGCGCCGACATGGTCGCCACGCTCAAAAGCTCGGTCGGCAAGATGAACGACCTGATGTTGCGGATCGCGCCCAAGGGGGGCAGCCGCGACGTTTCGCTCGGTCCGGTCGAGCTGCGCCCTTTGCTCGGCGCCGCGATCGCCGCGCACCGCCACGCCCATGACGTCCAGCTGCTCGGCGACGCCGGCGAGTGGGTCCATGCCGACGGCGACGCGCTCGGCCAGGCGATCGGGCACCTGCTCCACAATGCGATCGACGCCAGCCCGCGCGGTGCTCCGGTCGTGGTCCGGGTCGATCGCGACCATGATCAGCTCATCATCGCGATCATCGATCAGGGCGAGGGGATGGACGCCGACTTCATCCGCAATCGCCTGTTCCAGCCATTTGCCTCGACCAAGGAGGGCGGGTTCGGGGTCGGCGCGTTCGAAGCGCGCTCGCTCGTCGCCGCCATGCACGGCCGTCTTGCCGTCGATAGCCGCCCCGGCCGCGGCAGCCGTTTCCTGATCACCCTTCCCCTCGCCCGAAAGCTCGCCGCATGACCGATCCGACCCTCCCCGTCCTGCTCATCGTCGAGGATGACGAGGGCCTCCAGCGCCAGCTCAAATGGGCCTATGAAGGCTATCGCGTCGTCGCCGCCACCAACCGCGCCGAGGCGATCGACCTGCTCCGCCTCCACGAACCGGCCGTGGTCACGCTCGACCTTGGCCTCCCGCCCGACCCCGACGGCACCACCGAAGGGTTCGCCACGCTGACCGAAATCCTCGCGCTACAGCCCGCGACCAAGGTCATCGTCGCCTCGGGCCACGGCGCGCGCGAAAGCGCACTGAAAGCGATCGCGCTCGGCGCCTACGATTTCTACCGCAAGCCGGTCGATATCGACGAGCTTGGCCTGATCGTCAGCCGTGCCTTTCATCTCGCCGGAATCGAGACCGAGAACCGCCGCCTCGCGCAGGCCGGGGGCGAGGCGCAGACCGTGCTCGGCTCGATCGTCACCGCCGCCCCCGAAATGCTCGCCGTGGCGCGCACCATCGAACGCGTCGCCAGCGCCGACGTCTCGGTCATGTTGCTCGGCGCATCGGGCACCGGCAAGGAATTGCTTGCGCGCGCCGTCCACGAGAAATCACCCCGCGCCAAAGGCGAATTCGTCGCCATCAATTGCGCCGCCATCCCCGAAAACCTGCTCGAGGCCGAATTGTTCGGCTATGAACGCGGCGCCTTCACCGGGGCGGTCAAGACCACCCCGGGCAAGATCGAACAGGCGCAGGGCGGCACCTTGTTCCTCGACGAGGTCGGCGACATTCCCCTGCCGCTCCAGGTCAAATTGCTGCGCTTCCTCCAGGAGCGGATGATCGAGCGCATCGGCGGGCGCAGCGCGATCGCGGTCGACACCCGCATCGTCTGCGCCACCCACCAGGACCTCGACGCGATGCAGGCCGCGGGCAGCTTCCGCGAGGACCTGTATTACCGCCTGGCCGAGATCGTCGTCGCCATCCCCGCGCTGGCCGATCGCTCGGGCGACGCGGTGCTGCTCGCGCGCCACTTCGCCAACCGCTTCGCGCGCGATTATGGGGTGGTGGTGCAGGGCCTTGCCCCCGACGCGATCGAGGCGGTTGCCGCCTACCGCTGGCCGGGCAATGTCCGCGAGCTCGAAAACCGCATCAAGCGCGCGGTGATCATGGCCGACGGCAAGCACATCGCTGCCTCCGACCTCGACCTGCGCCAGCCCGCGACCGACGAGCCCCTCGCGATCAACTTGCGCGCCGCCCGCGAAGTCGCCGACCGCAAGGCGATTCACAGCGCGCTTAGCCGGACCGAGCATAATATTTCCGGAGCCGCCAAATTGCTCGGGATCAGTCGACCAACGCTTTATGACCTGATCAGGCAATATCGGCTCGGCGCCTGATGTGGCGGTCGTCTGAACGGTCGCGTACCAACTTAGCGTCGAAGCGTTGCGGCGCTCCGTTGGGCCGGGGAACGCCCGGATTGTCCATCCGTTTTAATCCGGACCTCTTGATGGGGTCAGATCAATTCAGGAGAGTATGATGCGTTTTACCCTTGCCATTGTGGCGTCAGCCGCCCTTGCACTGTCGGCCACCCCGGCACTGGCGCAGAACAGCGGTCTGGTCGTCGTCGATTTGACCAACGCCGACGTCCTCAACAATCTGGCCCAGAATCTGAAGGTCAACGTCAGCGACATTTCGGCGCTCAACAACGTCTCGGTGCCGATCGGCCTTGCCGCCGCGATCTGCGACGTCAACGCCAATGTCCTCGCCGGCCAAAAGAAGACCGGTGGATCGACCTGCACCGCCAAGAACAGCACGTCGGCGCTTCAGAAAGCGGTCCAGACCAAGCTCGACGCCAACAAGCAATAAGCTTGCGACCTCGAGACAGGGCGCGCCGGTGTTGGCCGGCGCGCCTTTTCTTTCATGCCTAGTTCGCCAGTGACTCGGCCATCTCGGCGACTTCGAGCCAGCGGTGTTCGGCGGCGTCTTTTTCGACGCGCTTGGCGTCGATCGCGGCGGTCAGCGCGGTAAACTTCGCCGGATCCTTCGCATAAAGGTCGGGATCATGAAGCGCCTCCTCGTCGTCGGCGATCGCGGCCTCGATCCGCTCGATTTCCCCCGGCAAGCGGTCAAGGTCGCGCTGGTCCTTGAAGCTCAGCTTGCCCCTCCCGCCGGAGCGGGAGAGGTCGATTCCCGGAACGGGAGCGGGGGAGGGCTTGTCGCCAGCCCCATCGACACGCCTTCCCCTTCGCGCTGCGCGCTCTTCCCCGCCCGCTCTGGCGGTAGGGGTGGATTTGCGCTGCCGCAGCCAATCCTCATAGCCCCCGGCGACGATGTCCACCTTGCCCGACCCGTCGAGTCCGAGCGTCACCGTCACCGTATTGTCGAGGAAGTCGCGGTCGTGGCTGACGATCAGTACCGTGCCGTTATAATCGGCGATCACTTCCTGGAGCAGGTCGAGCGTTTCCAGATCAAGGTCGTTGGTCGGCTCGTCGAGCACCAGCAAGTTCGACGCGCGGGCAAATTCGCGCGCCAGCAACAGCCGCGATCTCTCCCCCCCCGACAACGTCCCGACCGGGGCATCGACCAGCGACGGGTCGAACAGATATTCCTTCAAATACCCCTTGATGTGCTTCTTGACCCCGCGCACGTCGATCCAGTCGCCGCCTTCGGCAAGCACCTCGCGAACCTTTTTATCGGGCGCCATGAGTGAGCGTTGCTGGTCGATCACGATGCCATCGAGGGTTTTGGCGAGCGTCACCTTTCCTTCATCCGGCGCGATTTCACCCGTCAGCAATTTGAGCAAGGTAGTCTTGCCCGCGCCATTGGCCCCGACCAGTCCGATCCGGTCGCCGCGGGTGATGCGGAGCGAGAAGTCGCGAATGATCGGGCGCTCGCCAAAGCTCTTGCCGACATGCTCGGCGTCGATCACGACCTTGGTCTTTACGTCGTCACGCGCCAGCCCGAGCTTGGCCGCGCCCGGGGGCCCCAGCATCCCCGCGCGAGTCGCGCGCATTTCCTTCAATTTCGCCAGCCGCCCCTGGTTGCGCTTGCGCCGCGCGGTCACCCCGCGCTGGAGCCAGCGCAGCTCGAGCTTCAATTTGGCATCGAGCTTGTCCGCCGCACGCTCCTCCTCGGCATAGACCGCTTCGGTCCACGCATCGAACCCGCCAAAGCCGATTTCCGCGCGCCGCACGGATCCTCGGTCGAGCCACAGGCACGATTTCGTCAGCCGCGCGAGAAAGGTGCGATCGTGACTGATCGCGACGAACGCGCCCTTGAACCGCCCGAGCCACTCCTCGAGCCAGTCGATCGCGCCCAGATCGAGGTGGTTGGTCGGCTCGTCGAGCAACAGCACGTCGGGCTCGACTGCAAGCGCGCGAACAATCGCCGCCCGGCGCCGCTCGCCCCCGCTGGCGCTGGCGATCGGACGGGCGAGGTCGATCCCTATCTGCCCGGCGATCGCCGCCGCTTCATAAGCCTCGGGCGCGTCGCTCCCGCCCAATACCCAATCCTCGAGCGTCGCGAAGCCGCGCATGTCGGGATCCTGCTCGATCAGCACGACCCGCGTTCCGGGCACGATCTTGCGCAGCCCTTCGTCGGTGTCGATCATCCCCGCGAGGCATTTCAGCAGCGTCGTCTTGCCCGCGCCATTGCGCCCGATCAGCGCCAGCCGGTCGCGCGGGCCGACGTGAATGTCCAGCCCGCGAAACAGCCAGCCTTCGCCCTGGATCAAACCGAGATGCTCGAAACTCAAAATAGGGGGTGCCATGCCGCGGCCCCTAGCCTAGCATCGCGCACCAGTCACTCATTGTGGTGAACCGTGCCCGGCGGGATCATTCATAAGGCATTCAAAGCCTTGGGCATAGGATTAGTGTCGAAATGCTTCAGTCGTCCTCCCTCTCCCTGATCAGCGTCCTGGCCGCGGCTCTTCTTGCCGCCTCTCCGGTACAGGCGTCGCCGTTGGTGCTCGCCGGCGTTGGCCTGGTTGGCGCAGCGCAGCATCAGTCGCGCGATCAGGATCGCGCCTTTCGCAACACGCGCGAGGGCCGCTCGATGCCATTGCCGCAGATCGAGCGCCGTGTCCGCCCCCACATGGGCGGCGCCGATTACCTTGGTCCCGAGCTCAAGGGCGAAACCTACCGCCTTAAATATATGCAGGACGGGCATGTCATCTGGGTCGACGTCGATGCCGCCACCGGCCGCATTGTCCGCCGTTCGTCGGGCAACTGACCAGCGCGAGGGTTGACCCTCCGCGGGATTTGACATTTCTCGTGCAATCCCCAGTTCGTTGCGGACAAGCAACCGTTCAGCTCGATGCGGGTTGAACAGGCGAAACGATCCAAAAGGGACATCATATGCGCGTGCTCATCGTCGAGGACGAACCCAATCTTGGCCGCCAGTTGCGCTCGACCCTCGAGGGCGCGGGCTATGCCGTCGATCTCGCCACCGATGGCGAGGATGGCCACTACCTCGGCACGACCGAGAATTACGATGCGGTGGTGCTCGACCTCGGTTTGCCCGAGGTCGACGGGCTGACCGTGCTCGACCGCTGGCGCAAGGACGGCAAGCGCATGCCCGTGCTGGTGCTGACCGCGCGCGACAGCTGGTCGGACAAGGTCGCCGGGCTCGATGCCGGCGCCGATGACTATCTCGCCAAGCCGTTCCAGACCGAGGAATTGATCGCTCGCCTGCGCGCTCTCATCCGCCGCGCCTCGGGCAACGCCTCGTCCGAATTGATCGCCGGCGACATTCGCCTCGACACCCGCTCGGGCAAGGTCAGCAAGGATGGCGAGCCGGTCAAGCTCACCGCCCAGGAGTATAAATTGCTGTCCTACCTCATGCACCACAAGGGCAAGGTGGTCAGCCGCACCGAGCTCATCGAGCATATCTACGACCAGGACTTCGACCGCGATTCGAACACCATCGAAGTGTTCGTGACGCGCATCCGCAAGAAACTTGGTGCCGATGTCATCACCACCATCCGCGGGCTCGGCTATAGCCTCGAGGACGTCGCCGCTTGACCTTGGCCGCCCCGGACTTGGCGGCAGTCGAAAAAGGGGCGACCGCGGCACCTGCGCACCGGGCGACCCGCCTCCGCCGCGGATCGCTGACGCGGCGCATGATCGGCATTGCCGCGGTGTGGATCGGACTATTGCTGCTGCTCGGCGGGTTCGCGCTCGACCGCGTGCTCAGCCGCTCGATCGTCTCGAGCTTCGATGCTCAGCTCGAATATGTCCTCAATGCAATGATCGCGGCCTCGGAAATCGGGCCGGGCGGCGAAGTCCGCTTCTCCCGCGCCCCCGCCGACCAGCGCTTCCTCGAGCCCTATTCGGGTGCTTATTTTCAGATCGCAAATCTGAGCGTGCGGGCTTGCCCGGACGATCCGTCCTCGGCGTTGTGCACAAGGTCGCGCTCGCTGTGGGACCGCGCCCTGAACATTGGCGACCGCCGCGAAGATTCGGAGTTGCGGTCGCACGACAGTTTTGAATTTAGCGACGAACCGCTGCGCATTGTTGAACGCGACGTGACTTTGCCGGCATCGAAAGTGCGTTGGCGGTACAAGGTGGCGGAAACGCGCGACGGGATCGACCTTCAGATCCGCGAACTGCGCAGCGTTCTTGTCCGCAGTTTCGCCGCACTCGGCGCCGGGCTGCTGGCGCTTGCCGCGCTCCAGGCCTTTTACGGCCTGTGGCCGCTGCGCCGCGTCCGCCGCGAGGTCGCCGCGATTCGCTCGGGCGGGCAGGTTCGCATTTCCGACCACTTTCCCAACGAGATCAACCCGCTGGTCGACGAGATCAACGAATTGCTCGCGCATAGCGAGGCGCAGGCCGAAGAAGCGCGACGCCACGCCGGCAACCTCGCTCACGCGCTCAAGACCCCGCTGACCGTCATCACCAACGCCGCAACCGCCAATGACGAAGACCTCGTGACGACGGTGTGCCGCGAGGCCTCGACCATGCGCCGCCAGGTCGATCACCACCTCGCCCGCGCCCGCGCCATCGGCCGCCGCGCTTCGGTCCAGGCGCGCGTCACCGTGTGGACCAGCGCCGAAGCGGTCCAGCGTGCGGTCGCCACCCTCTACGCCGGGGTCACGATCGACCTTGCCGGCGACCGCCAGGTCGAGGTTCGCGTCGAGCGGCAGGATCTGGACGAAATGCTAGGCAATTTGGTCGAAAATGCCGCCAAATATGGTGGCGGGCGGGTGTTCGTGACGGTCGAACCCGCTGCGGGCGGCTTCGCCGAAATCTTGATCGAGGACGACGGTCCCGGCATCCCGTCCGCGCTGCGCACCTTATTGTTCGCACGCGGCGCGCGGCTCGATACCACGGGCAAGGAAGGCACCGGGCTCGGCCTCTCGATCGTCCGCGATGTCGCCGAAATCTATGGCGGCACCATCACGCTCGACGAAAGCGAGGATCTGGGCGGCCTGCTCGCCCGACTTCGCCTCCCCGCCGGTTGACCCTCGCCGCGCGTTGCGCAAATCTCATCCCAAGCCATTCCTCGTCAAAGGATATCGAATGTCTTTCCGCCTGACCCTGCTCGCCGCCGCCGCCGGCGGATCGATCGCCGCCGCGGCGTTTGCCCAATCGCCTGCCGTGGCGCCGCCGCAGCCCACCCCCAGATTTGGCAGCTGGGGCTATGATGCGAGCGCGATGGACGCTGCGATCAAGCCCGGCGACGATTTCTTCGATTACGTCAACGGCGGCTGGGCGAGGCGCACCACGATCGCCCCCGACCGCACCTTTGCCGGGATCGATTCGGTGCTCAACGACCAGATCGAACGCGACACCCGCAGCATCGTCGAGGACATGGCCAACAAGCCGGCCACGGCCGGCGCGATCGGGCATCAGGTTGGCGATTATTACGCCAGCTTCATGGACGTGGGCGCGATCGACCGCGCCGGCACCGCTCCGCTCAAACCCTATCTCGCGCGCATCGCCCGCGTCGCCAATCGCGGCCAATTGCTCGACCTCTTCGCCGACCAGAGCTTCACCAGCCCGGTCGGCATCTTCATCGACGCCGACCCCGACGACCCGACGCATTACGCGACTTACGCCAGCCAGTCGGGCCTCGGCCTGCCCAACCGCGATTACTACCTTCTCCCCGGCGCCAAATATGACGCCTACCGCGCCGCATATCGCGCCTACGTCATCGCGCAGCAGCGCCTCGCCGGGATCGCCGACCCCGCCGCCCGCGCCGACCGCATCATCGCGCTCGAGAAAGCCATCGCCACCGCGCAATGGACCCCCGAGCGCAGCCGCGACATCAAGCAGACCAACAACCCGATGACCCGCGCCCAGCTGGCAACGCTCGCGCCCCAGTTCGACTGGCCGCGCACGCTCGGCGACATGGGGCTCGCCAGCCAGAACAAGGTGATCGTTCGTCAGCCAAGCGCGATCGCTGCCGCGGGCAAGCTGCTCGACACCGTGCCGCTGTCGACATGGAAGGATTATCTCGCCTTCCACTTCATCCGCACCCACGCCCAATATCTGCCGCGCGCCTTCGACGACGCCAATTTCACCTTCTACTCGAAGACCCTGCGCGACGTCCCCCAGCAGCGCGAGCGGTGGAAGCGCGGGATCGACGTCGTCAATGGCGCGCTCGGCGAGGCCGTCGGCCAGATCTACGTCCAGCGCCACTACCCCGCCGCCAGCGATCAGCAGATGGGCGAGCTCGTCCGCAACATCCGCGGCGCGCTCGGCGACCTCATCGCCCGCAACGCATGGATGGACGCCGCCACCAAGAAGGAAGCCCAGGCCAAGCTCGCCAGCTTCGACCCGCGCGTTGGCCACCCGGCGCATTACATCAATTATTCCTCGCTCAAGGTGGTGCGCGGCGCGCCACTCGCCAACGCCGTTGCGAGCGACGCGTTCGACTGGAAACTGCAACTGTCGCGCCTGCCCAGGCCGATCGACCGCAGCCTGTGGTACATGACCCCGCAGACCAACAATGCCTATTACGACCCGTCGATGAACCAGATCACCTTTCCCGCGGCGATCCTCCAGGCGCCTTACTTCGACCCCTACGCCGACCCCGCCTCCAACTATGGCAGCATCGGCGCGACCATCGGTCACGAGATCGGCCACGGCTTCGACGACCAGGGCCGCCAGTATGACGCCACCGGCAAGCTGCGCGACTGGTGGACCCCCGCCGCCGCCAAGGCCTATGAGAGCCGCACCGCGATGCTGGTCCGCCAGTACGACGCCTACGAGCCCGTCCCCGGCACCCACATCAAGGGCCAGCTGACGCTCGGCGAGAATATCGGCGACCTCGGCGGGCTCGAAATGGCCTATGCCGCCTACCGCCGCTACGTCGCCGAGCATGGCGAGCCGCGCATCATCGACGGGCTGACCGGCGACCAGCGCTTCTTCATTGCCTACGGTTACTCATGGGAAACCAAGACCCGCGAGGGTGCTTTGCGTCAGCAATTGCTGACCGATCCCCACTCCCCCGCCCGCTACCGCGTCAACGGCGCGGTGCGCAATGTCGATGCCTGGTACAAGGCGTTCGACGTGCAGCCCGGCAACGCACTTTATCTCCCCCCCGATCAGCGGGTTCACATCTGGTAGGCGGCGGACGATGACCCGCTTGCGCTGTGCTTTCGCTCGTCCCTTGGCTGGGCTAGGGGCGCGGGGATGACTGCTTCCGTCCACCCCCTCGGCGCGTCGCGCAGCCCGACCCTCGATCCGCTGCTGGCGCTGGTCGCAAGTGACATGAATGCCGTCAATGCGGTGATTCTCGAACGGATGCAGTCGAAGGTCGCGCTGATCCCCGAGCTTGCCGGCCATCTCATCGCCGGCGGCGGCAAGCGCATGCGCCCGATGCTGACGCTGGCCTCGGCCGCGCTGCTCGATTATCCCGGCACGCGCCACCACCGTCTCGCCGCGGCGGTCGAGTTCATCCACACCGCGACCCTGCTCCACGACGATGTCGTCGATTTGTCGGAAATGCGCCGCGGCAAGCGCACCGCCAACCTTATCTGGGGCAATCCCGCTTCGGTCCTGGTCGGCGACTTCCTGTTCAGCCGCGCGTTCGAGCTGATGGTCGAGGACGGCAGCTTGAAGGTGCTCAAGATCCTCAGCCACGCCAGCGCGGTGATCGCCGAGGGCGAGGTCGATCAATTGACCGCCCAGCGCCAGCTCGAGACCAGCGAAGACCATTATCTCAAGATCATCGGTGCCAAGACCGCGGCGTTGTTCGCCGCCGCATGCCGCATCGCCCCGGTCGTCGCCGAAGCGGGCGAAGCCGCCGAGGATGCGCTCGAACGCTATGGCCGCAACCTCGGCATCGCCTTTCAATTGATCGACGACGCGATCGACTATGCCAGCGACGAAGCGACCATGGGCAAGGATCGCGGCGACGATTTCCGCGATGGCAAGATGACCCTTCCGGTGATCTTCGCTTATGCCCGCGGCAGCGCCGACGACCGCGCCTTTTGGAAAAGCGCGATGCACGGCGAGCGCACCGGCGACGCCGACCTCGCTTGTGCCACCCGCCTGATCCAGGCGACCGGCGCCTTGTCCGACACGATGGAGCGCGCGCGCCATTACGGACGCCGCGCGATCGACGCGCTCGCCCCCTTTCCCGCCGGGCGCGCCAAGGCGGCGATGGTCGAGGCCGTCGAATTTGCGGTCGCGCGCGCATATTGACCCAAAGGAGATGAGCGATGAATGGTTCGCATTCCTGCCCGAAATGCCAGGGCTCGATGGTCGAGGGGGCAATGGTCGATCAAGGTTACGGACAAGCCTTCGTCGGTTCATGGCAGGAAGGCGAGCCTGTCGTGTCGCGCTGGTTCGGGCTCAAGGTCAGGCGCAAGCAACTCGTTCCGACCCGCGCCTTTCGCTGCAATCGATGCTCCTATCTTGAACTCTACGCTCCATTGGTCGTTCGCTGATCAGACATTTACGGGAGAGTGGCATGCGCATCGGGATGATCGGGCTGGGACGGATGGGCGGCAATATGGTGCGGCGCCTGCTTCGCGCCGGACATGAGGTCGTCGCCTACGACCATGATCCCAAGGCGGTGGCCGACCTCGTCAAGGAAGGCGCGATCGGCGCCGCCTCGATCGAGGAGCTCGATGCCCAGCTCGGCACCCCCGCGATCACCTGGATCATGCTCCCCGCGGGCGAGATTACCGAAACGGTGATCGGCCAGCTCGCCGATCTCGCCAAGCCCGGCGACATCATCATCGACGGCGGCAACAGCTTCTGGAAGGACGACGTCCGCCGCGCCAAGGCGATGGCCGAGCGCGGGCTTGCGTATTGCGACGTCGGCGTGTCGGGCGGGGTATGGGGGCTCGAGCGCGGCTATTGCATGATGATCGGCGGCCCGGCCGAGACGATCAAGCTGCTCGACCCGATCTTTTCGTGCCTCGCGCCGGGGCTGGGCACCGTTTCACGCACCGCCAACGAGCGCTTCAAGGATGGCGAGTGGGGCGCCGAGAAGGGCTATATCCACGCCGGCCCGGCGGGCTCCGGCCACTTCGTCAAGATGGTCCACAACGGCATCGAATATGGACTGATGCAAAGCTATGCCGAGGGCTTCGACATCCTCAAGCACCGCAACAATGAAGCACTTGCGCCGGACGAGCGGTTCGACCTCAAGCTGAGCGACATCGCCGAAGTGTGGCGTCGCGGCAGCGTCATTTCGTCGTGGCTTCTCGACCTCGTCGCGCTGGCCCTCGCGAGGGATGACAGCCTCAAGCAATTTTCGGGGCGCGTCGCCGATTCGGGCGAGGGTCGCTGGACGATCGACGCCGCGATGGAGGAGGCCGTCCCCGTCGACGTCCTCGCCGCCAGCCTGTTCGCACGCTACCGCAGCCGCGTCGAGTTCAGCTATGCCGACCAACTGCTGTCGGCGATGCGCTTCGGCTTCGGCGGCCACGTCGAAATGCCGCAATGACCGCCGCTCAGCGCGACCTGGTCAGCAAGGTCCCGGCGGTCACGCTCGGTTTCTGGATCATCAAGATCCTCGCCACCACGCTCGGCGAGACCGCCGGCGACACCGTCAGCATGAGCTGGCTCGGCGAGACCACCCCGCAGGCCGGGCAGGCCGGGGTCAGCGGCTACCTCCTCGGCACGCTGATCTTCGGCATTATCCTGGTCGCCTTGGTGTGGCTGCAGATCCGCGCCCGACGTTTCCATCCCTTGCTCTATTGGGCGACGATCATCGCCTCGACCACCGCGGGCACGACACTGGCCGACTTCGCCACGCGCAGCCTCGGGATCGGCTATACCGGGGGCTCGCTGCTGCTGCTCGGACTGGTGCTGGCGTCGCTGTTTGCCTGGTATCGGACGATGGGCACGGTGTCGGTCGACAGCGTCAACACGCCCCGGATCGAACTCTTCTACTGGATCACGATCACCTTCTCGCAGACGCTGGGCACCGCGCTCGGCGACTGGCTTGCGGCGGGGGGCAGCGACACCCCGCCGGGGCTTGGACTTGGCTATGTCGGCGGGGCGGCGGTGTTTGGCGGCGCCCTCGCGCTGGTCGCGGCGCTCTATACTTGGACGCGCGTCAGCCGCGTGATGTTGTTCTGGGCGGCCTTCATCCTCACCCGCCCGCTCGGCGCGACGGTCGGCGATTTCCTCGACAAGCCCGTCGCCAAGGGCGGGCTCGAACTCAGCCGGCTGCTTGCCTCGTTGATCCTCGCCGCGGTCATCCTCGCGCTGATCTTCCTCCTCCCCCAGCGCGCCGGTCGCCACCCCGCGAGCCACACCACGCGATAGCGAGTGCCGGGCTAGCCTACGCCGCTGTCCTGCGCACGGCGAATGTGCCACTGCCGTGCCATGCTGCGCGTCCGCGACCTCCGCAATTTCTCGTCAACAGTCGTTGCACCCGTCACCCAGATGTCCGTTTGCGCGCCACGCCCCGCGACCTTTTCGACCTTTGCGACCTTTTCGCCGCTGCGATGACGCCCGCTTTGCCGATCGATCTGGTCCTGCCCGAACTCCTTGCCGCGTTGCGCGACGGGACCCGCGCCTTGCTCATCGCCCCGCCCGGCGCGGGCAAGACCACGCGCGTCGCGCCCGCGCTGCTCGACCAGCCGTGGTGCACGGGCGAAGTGCTGTTGCTCGTCCCACGCCGCCTCGCGGCGCGCGCCGCGGCCGAATTCATCGCGCGCGAACGCGGCGAGGCTTCCGGCGCGACGGTTGGCTATTCGACCCGGCTCGACAGCAAGGTCGGCGGCCAGACTCGACTGATCGCCATGACCCACGGCGTGTTCCTCGCCCGCCTCCAGGCCGATCCCGAACTCGCCGGCGTCACGGCCGTCCTGTTCGACGAAGTCCATGAGCGCAGCCTCGACTGCGACCTCGCGCTCGCACTCGCGCTCGACGCCGCTGCCGCGCTCCGCCCCGATTTGCGCCTGCTCGCCATGTCGGCGACGCTCGACGGCGAACGGTTCGGTCGCTTGCTTGGGCGCCCGCCGCGGATCGAGAGCGAGGGCAAGGCCTTCCCCCTCACCCTCATCCATGCCGGCCGCGACGCGGTGCAGCGGATCGAACCGCAAATGGCCCAGGCGATCAAGCGCGCGCTTGCCGAGCACCCCGGCTCGCTGCTCGCCTTCCTCCCCGGGATGGCCGAGATCGAGCGCACCGCCACTGCCCTCGGCGCCCTCCCCGCCGATATCATCCTCCACCGCCTCCACGGCCAAATCGACCCCGCCGCGCAACGCGCCGCGCTTGCTCCCCCCGCCCCCGGCACGCGCAAGCTGGTGCTGGCGAGCGCGATCGCCGAAACCAGCGTGACGCTCGACGACGTCTCGATCGTGGTCGACAGCGGCCTCGCACGGCGCCCGCGCTACGATCGTGGCGCCGGCCTCACCCGACTGGTCACCGAGCGCGCCAGCCGCGCCGCCGTGACCCAGCGCGCGGGCCGCGCAGCGCGCCAACGCCCAGGGGTTGCGATCCGTCTGTGGGAGGAGGCCGCCACCGCCGCACTACCCGCCCACGATCCGCCCGAAATCCTCGAAGCCGATCTGTCGAGCTTGGTCCTGACCTGCCTGTTGTGGGGCGAGGCCGACCCGACCCGCCTGCCCTTCCTCGACCCGCCCCCCGCCGCCGCGCTCGCCGAAGCGCGCCAGCGGCTGGCGCGATTGGGCGCGATCGACAGCGCTGGCGATGATGAAGGAGGGGGCCAGCTCACCTCCCACGGCCGCGCCATCGCCCGCCTGCCGCTCGAGCCCCGCCTTGCCCACATGCTGATCGAAGCGAGAGCGCGCGGTTTCGGCCAAGCCGCCGCCGAAGTCGCCGTCCTCCTCACCGAGCGCGGCCTCGGCGGCCCCTACCCCGACCTCGAAACCCGCTACCGGAAATGGCGCACCGACCGCAGCCCAAGAGCCGAAGCGGCCCGGCGAATGGCCAAAAACTGGGCCCAACCCCTCCCCTCTCCCCTTCAGGGGAGAGGGCGACTCGCCGCAGGCGAGCGGGGAGAGGGGGAGTCCGCAACCGCGCCCCCACTCCCCCTCTCCCCAACCCCCTCCCCTGAAGGGGAGAAGGGGACAGGCCCCGCACCCGACCTCGCCCTCGCCTTCCCCGATCGCGTTTCCCGCCGGCGCGACCCCACGGGCGAGCATTGGCAATCGGTCGGCGGGCGCGGCTTTCGCCTCGATGCGACCTCGCCCCTCGCCCGCAGCGAATGGCTGGCGGTCGGCGAAGTCGCCGGCGCCGCCGCGGGCGCGCGGATCATGAGCGCCGCCGCGATCGACCTCGCCGACGTCGAGCATTTGTTCGCGGAACGGATCGAGGCTTTCAGCGAAGTCCGCTTCGACCCCGCCACCGCCGCCATCACCGCGCGCAAGGGCCGCCGCCTTGGCGCGATTCGCCTGTCCGCCGCCCCCGACCCCAGTCCCGATCCGGCCACGATCGAAGCCGGGCTGATCGACGCCGTCCACCGCCACGGCCTGGCCATATTGCCGTGGCCCGACGGCGCCATCGCGCTTCGCCGGCGCGCCGCCTTCGCCGCGGCCCACGACCCCGCCATCCCCGCGCTCGACGACGCCGCTTTGCTCGCCGGCCTCGACCAGTGGCTCGCCCCCTTGCTCGGCGGCAAGCGCAGGCTCGACGCGATCGACGGCCTGCGCACCGCACTCGACGGCCTGCTTGGCTATGACGCCGTGCGCGCCATCGACCGCCTCGCCCCGACCCACTTCGCCAGCCCCGCCGGTGCCTCGCACCCGATCGACTATGCCGCGCCCGGCGGTCCCGCGGTCGAGGTCCGCGCCCAGGCGCTGTACGGGCTCACGGCGCATCCCACGGTCGCCAACGGCCGTGTGCCATTGACGATCGCGATCACCAGCCCGGCCCACCGCCCGATCCAGACCACGCGCGATCTGCCCGCTTTTTGGGTGGGGTCGTGGCGCGACGTCGCCAAGGAAATGCGCGGCCGCTATCCCCGTCATCCCTGGCCCGATGACCCCGCCGCCGCCCCGCCGACGTTGCGCACCAAGCGCGCCTCCCCTTGATTTGGCCACGACCATGCGCCATCCGCACAGCATGACCACCGCGCGCATCGTCGAGGAACAACGCCGCACGACTCAGTCGGGCAAGGCCATGGACGGCCGCTGGACGCTCGAATTCGAACGCGAGCAGGCGCTCCGCCCCGATCCCCTGACCGGCTGGGCGGGCAGCGGCGACACCCAAACTCAGGTCCGCCTGACCTTCGACAGCAAGGATGAAGCGGTCGCCTATGCCGAGCGTAAGGGCTTCGCGATCCACCTCGTCCCCGCCCCGCCGGTGACACTCAAGCTTCAGGCCTACGCCGATAATTTCAAATAGGGTTGGCGCGGACCCTTGCGCCCGGCGTGACGGATAAGCTTGCCCGGCGCGGCGCGATCGGTCACACTGGCCGAGCCGAAGCCAGGGGGAACGCTGCAACCTGTTCATATCGGTTTCGTGATCGGAACCCGACCCGAAGCCATCAAGCTCGCACCGATCGCGCACGAGCTGATTCGCGGCGGAGTCCGCCTCGCCCTTTATTCGACCGGGCAACACCCCGGGCTCGACCTTGCCGACCTTGGCCTCGGCGGTCAGCCGACGGCCGCGCTTGGCTGTGCCGGGCGGCTCGATCCGCTCGATCATGTCGATGCGGTGACCGACGCCCTCGATCGCCATTGGCGCCGCTCCGCCCCGGCGATGGTCATGGTCCAGGGTGACACATCGAGCGCACTCGGCGGGGCCCGCGCCGCGGCGCGGCTCGGACTGCCGCTGACCCATGTCGAGGCCGGCTTGCGCAGTTTCGACCTGACCTCGCCGTGGCCAGAAGAACAGTTCCGGATCGAAATCGACCGCTTGTCCGACCTGCTGTTCGCACCGACCGCCACGGCCGCCGCCAACCTTCATCGCGAAGGCTGTGAAGGAAGCCTCCACGTCACCGGGAATAGCGGGATCGACGCGCTCTGCGCGATGCTCGCGACGATGCCGAAGTTCCGCCGGCGCAGCGCCGCTCGGGGACCCTTGCGCTTGCTCGTCACCTGCCACCGGCGCGAGAATTGGGGCACCGGGCTGACCACGCTGGCGCTGGCCCTGATTGCCCTGGCGCGGGACGGCGGTGTGACGATCGACGTGGTGCTTCATCCCAACCCTCAGGTCGCGGGAGCGATGTTCGCCTTGCTCGGCAACGAGCCCCGGGTACGGCTGGTCGCGCCGCTTGGCCATGCGGCGATGATCGACGCGATGCGTCGCGCCGACCTCATCCTCAGCGACTCGGGCGGAGTGCAGGAAGAGGCCGCCGCGCTTGGCGTTCCCTTGCTGATCCTGCGCGACACGACCGAACGCCCCGAAGCCATCGCCGCCGGCAATGCCCTCTTGGTCGGGACCGACAGCGCCCGCATCGTCGCCGAAGTGACTCGTCTGGTCGGTGATCGGCGCGCACTGGCGGCGATGGCCGTGCCCGCCTTTCCGTTCGGCGATGGCCACGCGGCGCCGCGGATCGCCGCGCTGACCCTCGCCTGGCTCGATCCGGGGCAGGAGGACCAACGATGCTCGCGCTCGGCCTGACGCGGCTTTGTGCAGGCCCTGCTGCGCCAAGCGGAATTGACAGCGCGCCCCCCAGCCAGCATAGGCGCCCGCACCACGCGTTGCCAACGCGACGGCCCCTTCGTCTAAGGGTTAGGACGCGGCCCTTTCACGGCTGAAATACGGGTTCGAATCCCGTAGGGGTCACCAGTTCCGCGCTCCCGCGGTTTTCTTGAGGCGTTGGCCGGAAAAGCCGGTAAAACACTTGCTGTTCCGGTTCTCCAAGCTTTCATTTCGCTGACTGCCCCGGTCCTGTTGGGTTCAGGAGCCGAGTCCCATAACCGGGAAGTTCGGCCGGCAATCGGCCATTTCGGATGAGGGAAACGACCATGCGTAAATTCATCTTGTTCAGTCTGATGGCGGCAACGGCCTTGCCTGCCGCCGCTTCGGCCCAGTCGCGCGGCGAGATCAGGCGCGACCGTCAGGAAGTGCGCGAGCAGCGTCAGGATCTTCGCGATGCGCGCGCTCGCGGCGATCGAAGCGACATTCGCGACGAGCGCCGCGATGTCCGCGGGGCACGCCGCGAATTGCGCGAAGATCGCCAGGATCGTCGTCGCAGCAATTATGTCTCGCCCTATCGCGATTGGCGCTACACCGCCGTCAGCCCTGGCTTCCAGCTCCGCTCGGGGTTCTACACCTCGCGCTATTACGTCAATCCGGTTCATTATCGGCTTCGCGCCGGCGCCCGCAATCAGCAGTGGGTGCGTTACGGCAACGACTTGGTGCTCGTGAATGTGCGCAACGGCCGCGTCATTCAGGTCGTTCGCAACCGCTATTGATTTGATCGCGAATTGAATGGGGCCGGCGCTTCGGCGTCGGCCCTTGTTCCTGCTCGGTGAGCAGCATCATGCAGCCTTTCCCCGATCCGGTCGCTGCACTTGCGCCGGACCCCGCGGGCACTGATCCCCGTTCGACGCCCGATCGGACACCCGATCAGACGCGGAAGGTGGACTTGGGGATATGCGTGATGCGGCAGGCAAGGTCGGCTTCCCCCGACGCCACGACAAAATGGTCCCCGCCATCGCAGATCCCCGTCGTGAACACGACATCGCGAACGTACATCTTGTCCTCGAGAGGCCGGGTCAGCTCGGGATTCGCCTCCAGCAAGGGCGCGGCGCCGCTTGCCACGACCTTGGCGGGATCACCGCGGTCGAGGATCGACCAATAGGTTCGATAGATGCCGACGATTTCCTTGGGTTCGACCCCATGCCAGAGTGTCAGCCAGCCGCGGTCGGTCAGGATCGGCGGCGCACCGCCCCCGATCCGCGCGGTCTCGACCGTCGCCGCGCGCGGCCGAATGCCGGGGTCCCGGTGCGGTTTCCAATGCACCGCATCGGGTGACGTCGCCAGATTGATCGACGGCCCGCTGCGCCACTCGCTGCCCGGCGGGTAAGCGAAATAGAGGTCGCCGAGCGGCCGTGTCTGAGCCCAATAACGGCCATCGATCAGGCCCTCGAAGATCAGCATGTCCTTGTTCTGGTGATCAAGGACGATATCCTCGAAGGCAAAGTCGATCCCGTTGGCCGAGCGATAAAGCGTGGTCGAATGGCGTTCGGGGCTGACCGAACAGGTGGTCATGAGCCACTCGCCCCCGACCTTGGACACCCGCGCATCCTCGACGCCATAGCATTGAAAGTCGGCGTGGGGCGCGATCGCCTTGTCATAATGGACGGCCACGACCTCCATCCCGTCGGGGCTAAGCTCGACCGGCAGGATCCATGACAGCGACGTCAGCGCCATCACCCGCCACGCGCCGCCGCGGACGAGGAACTTGCGCGGATCGGCGGTATCGCATTGGTCGATCGGCCACGCGTCGAGGACATAGCCGCCGTCGACCCATCGGATCGCATGGACATGGCCATCGATCATGGGCTGGCGCAGCGCTTCGGCGACGCGCACGAACATCGCCAGATTGCCGCTCGGCAGCCGCGTCAGGGCGGGGTTGAAGGCGCCGAGCACATAGGTTTCGGCCTCGAACTGCCCCGCCAGCGGAGAGCGCGACAAATCGATGTCGTCGGGCCCGAAGACGAGCCGATCGACGTTATACTCACTCACTCTTCGCCTCCTTGACGGGCTTGCGCGCGGTCGGTCTCGTCTTGCTTGCCTGCCATTGCAGCGTGACCCGGCCGTGCGCCGGAACGCGAAACTCGATACGGTCGGGCTGGCTGCGGTGCGGCCGAACCCGGTCCCCCGCCATGCTCGTGACCGTGAACTTGGGAAGCCTGGCACGCCCGGTGCGCAGAACGCAAAGCGCCGCCTCGCAATCCTCGCCGCCGGTCAGCTGGAAGCTCAAGGATCCTTCGGTCGGGCGTTCACTCGCGACCAGGAAATGATCGCAGAACAAGCGGAACGGGACGTCGGCGATGTTGTGAAAAGCGCGACTGGCAAAGACGAAGGGCGCGCCCGCGCCATATATCTCCTGCCCGACCTGGCCCGCGGGCTGGCCGTCGATGTAGAGGTCCTCGACCGGGAAGGACAAGTTGCGGTCGATGTGGCCGTTGCGCACTTCGCTCGCCAGCGCATCCGGGGGGAGCGCGTCGGGAAAATAATACCAGGCGCGATCAAGCGCATAACGGCAATATTGGCTGACCAGCGTGCGCGCCGCGGGGTCGAGGTCGGGACCCGATTCCTTCAAGAATCGCTCGAACGCGGCGAAGCTGTCGAAGCATTCGAACAGGGCCATGTAAGGCGCATCGTGAAGCGCGGTGACACCCAGGAAATTGCGGTAATGCGCGGCGTGCGCGATCTCCGATTCCCACATCGCGCTATTGTGGAAGAAACTTGCCAGATAGACGTAGGACTGGCGCAAATAGGTTTCTTCGTTGGTGATCCGCCACAGCCGAAGGCAAGCGCACGCCCCCCAGGCGGTAAGATTGGCCTGGTAATTGAGTTCGAACCGCATCCCCGCGGCGGCATCGATCGCGGCGCGCGCCTCTTTCAGGAAGCGCTGATCGTCGGTCAATTCGAACGCGAGAAGCATCACGTAGGCATAAAGGCCGCCGACATCGGTCTGCCCCAGGCCGTCGTCGTTGCGCGCTCCGGTGATGACGGCGAAGTCGGCGATCTTGAACTCGATCGGCCAGTGATAGTCGAAATGGCGCGCGGTGCGGATCGCATAGTCGATCGACTTCAGGAACAGCCGCCGGGCCTGCTTGTCACCGTCGGCGGCGAGCCGCCCGAGGTTGAGCAGCGGATGGTAGAGATACCAGCTGTCGACCGCATCCTTGTCCTTGTCCTTGCCGACATTGGGCAGATAGCGCCGCATCGTGCGCAGCTTGGGGTCGTAAAACTTGCCCAGGCCGGCCGCCAGTTCGGCGCCAATCGCGGCTTTTTCCTTCGACCACATTTCATGATCGCGGATCGAGGCGAGAATCGACAACTGGACCATCACGTCGGGATATTCGGCTGCCGTATAAGGACGAACGTAGCGGTATCCGTAATGACGGATCGTCGCCTTGGGTGACGACGCCAGGTCGTGCATCGTCCGCCGCGCACGATCGACCCAGTCGTGATACTCGGTCGCCGGATGATCGATCCGCCGATAAATCGCGCCGAGCAGCGTGACGTAGCGCCGCGCCATGACCTGCTCGTCGCCGTCGGCATTGTCGGTAAAGGCCAGCAATGCGTCCGAGACGATGGTCGCCTTGCCGGCGGGCAAGGGATCGAGCGGAGGCACGCCTTTTTCGGGCGGGGTCGGGGGAAGATAGCCAAGCTCGGGCCATTCGCCGCCGACCACTCCGTCGGGCTTGGTGTCGGTGGCGCGAAAATACGCATTGAGCGCGGTCAGATTCTGGAAATAGAGCAGGCTGCCGAAGCCCTGCTCGGCCATCCGCAGATACAGCAGCGCGCTGTTGAGGCCTCGCTGCGCGGCTTCGACGTTTCCCGACGCATTGGCAGGGTCGTCCGCTGGGTCGAGTGGGTAGAGATCGCGCGGAATGAATTGCACCAGCAGCGGCACTCGTGGCGTGATTGCGGTGGTGACGCGCAAGATCGGCGTGGCATCGTCGTGCAACCGCAGCGCGATGCAATGCTCGCCAATCGCGCTCGTCATGGTCAGCCGCAGGGTCTCGTTGGCGTGCGCGCGCCGCACCCGGATCTCGCCGCATCCCCCCGGCGCGTAAGCCAGTCGCAGGGCCACTCCGCCGGCGTTCGGCCGCTGGATCAAGGCCCAGACCGAATCCCTTCCGGCAGCGATCTCGATCGCCAGTCCGCTCAACCTCAGCGACGTGACCGCCCGCATCGACCCGGCCGCGAGCTCGTCGCGCAACAGGAGGAGCGACGCGCTGACGCCCGGGACGCCGATGGGCCGCGTGGCGCGGGCAGGTCGCTTGGTCTTGGTGGCGGAGATCCCTCGCGTCATGGCCTGCCCCCTCCTTCCGTGGCTGGGCATGGCCCGCCTCGGCCGCTCCTCGCCTGGCGACCTGCCCGCACATTGTCCGAATTTTTCAACCCGGCCTTGCGCACGGCTTCCGCTCATCTGGGTAATAGATCGCGAAAAGGGAGGTTCCCCAAAAAGAGACGGCGGCGATCGGCCACGGCCGCTTCAGAGCAGATATTTGAGCTTGATCGCTTGCCGCGCATGGCCGCTCAACGCGAAGCGGACATCGCCATAATGCGGCGGGCCGAAGCGGATTTGTGGATTGCGCGAAAAGCCGAAGCCTTCGCGCGGCAGGCCGAGCATGGTGTCGAGCCGGCCGTTGCGATTTTCGTCGTGGATCACGAGCATTGCATAGTCGCCCGGCGCAAGGTCCGGAATGCGGATCGTCGCGCTCGCCGCATTGCTCGCGACGATCCGCGTCACCCGCGCCGGATCGGTGGCGCAATCGAGGAACGAGGCGCCTTCGCGCCGCGTCAGGCACAACATCACCGCGCCATGCTGGTTGCGCAGCCCGCTGATCGCGATGTCGAGGTCAGCCGTCGGTGGCGGGCTCGCGGCGATCGACGCCAGCGCGCTCAACCCCGCCACCACGCCGCGCCCGGAGCGCCAAGCGCGGCTCCGCAAACGCCCCCAGCCCGCGGTCCGTCCCGCACAGATGGTCCCAATGGCGGAAATAGAGCCCGTAATTGCACCGATATTTGTGATGGTGAAGCTCATGATGGCTTGCTGTTATCAGCCATTTCCCTGCTCTCCCCTTAACGACCCCGGCCGGGAACATCTCCCACCCCATGTGATTTGTCACGCCCATCAATGTCATGATCGCCAGCACCGCGCCCAGCATCGCGACGTGGATCGGCACCACGAACACCAGGAAAGGGATGACCAGCGCCCCCGACAGCGCCTCCCACGGGTGAAAACTCATCGCCGCCCAGGCGGTCGGCGGGCGGCTGTCGTGGTGCACGGCGTGCATCGTCTTGAACCACCACGGCCGATGCATCAACCGATGAGTCCAATAGAAATAGCTGTCGTGGAGCAGCAGATAGACGATCACCGACCCCGGCAGCCACCACCATGCATAAGCCCCCGAATCGGTGTAGATCCGCGTCCAGCCGCGCTGCTGCCAGCCCCACGCGACAATCCCCGCCGGCACGCCATAGATTGCCGCCGCCGCCAGGCTCCATCCGATCTCGCGCCGGATTTGCCGCGTTTGCCCCGCCAGCCGCCCGGGAAAGCGCCGCCGAGTCCATGCCGCGAACAGCCCGCTCGTCACGACATAGCGCAGCGCGACGATCGCGCTCATCGCCAGTGCGGACAGGATCAGGGCGAGGGCCATCGCTTGGCCTTCTAGGCGGCATGGCGGGCACTGCACAGCATTTCCAGCGCCCGGCGCTGCCGCTTGCGCAAGGATCGGCTTTCACCGCCCCGCCTTCCCCGCTAGAGCGCGGCCAATGCCTGCCGCGCGCCACGACGTGATTCTGATTGGCGGCGGTTTGGCCGGGGGGCTCGCCGTGCTGGCGCTGACCGAAGCGCATCCCGCGCTCGACATGGTGCTGGTCGAGCCGGGGGCGATCGGCGGCAATCATTTATGGTCCTTTTTCGACAGCGATGTCGCCGCCTCCGACCGGCCCCTCGTCGATCCGCTGATCAGCCATCGCTGGCCCGCCTACGACGTGCGCTTTCCGGCGCACCGCCGCCGCCTCGTCCACGCCTATCACACGATCGCGAGCGAAGCGCTCGACGCTGCGGTTCGCGCCCGGCTGCCCGCCCACCGCATCGTCGCCGCGCGCGCGATCGATCTGGCCCACAACAGCGCCCGGCTCGACAATGGCGAAATGTTGTGGGGGCGCACCGTGATCGACCTGCGCGGGCTCGCCGAGGCGCCCGCCGGGCTGGAGTGCGGGTGGCAGAAGTTCGTCGGCCAGACGCTGACCATCGCCGGCGGGCACGGCCTGATCGATCCGGTCGTGATGGATGCGACGGTCGATCAGGCCGACGGCTACCGCTTCGTCTATTGCCTGCCTCTTTCGGCCACCGAGGTGTTCGTCGAGGACACCTATTACGCCGACTCGCCCGAGCTCGATCCGGCGCTTCTGACCCGGCGCATCGCCGCTTATGCCGCCGCGCAGGGCTGGCAAATCGAGGCCGTCGCGCGCCACGAAAGCGGAGTCCTTCCGGTGGTGATCGGGGGCGATTTCGACCTGTTCTGGCCGGCCCGCGACATGATCGCACGCGGCGGGGTGCGTGCTGCATTGTTCCATCCCTTGACGAGTTACTCGCTTCCCGACGCGGTGCGTTTCGCCCGCTGGCTGGCAAGCGAGGCCCCGCTCGACGCCCGGCTTGGTCCCGCGACCCGCGCTTATGCCGCGGCGCACTGGCGGCGCGGGCGGTTCGACCGCTTGCTCGGGAGGATGCTGCTGCGCGCCGCCGATCCGCCCCGGCGCTATCGCATCCTCGAACGCTTCTACCGCCTTCCCTTTGCCTTGATCGGTCGCTTCTATGCCGGTCGTTCGACCCTTGCCGATCGCGCGCGAATTCTCGCCGGCCGGCCCCCCGTCGCGCTTCGGCGCGCTTTCGCCGCCCTCATGGAGACCAAGTGAACAACGCCATCGTCATCGGCTCGGGCTTCGGCGGGCTCGCGCTCGCCATCCGCCTCCAGTCCGCCGGGGTACGAACCACCATCGTCGAGGCGCGCGACAAGCCCGGCGGCCGCGCCTACCACTGGCACCGCGACGGCCACGTGTTCGACGCCGGGCCGACGGTCATCACCGATCCCGACTGCCTCGAGCGTTTGTGGCAGCTGTCGGGCGACGACATCGCCAACGACGTCGAACTGGTCCCGGTCAAGCCGTTCTACGCGCTCGACTGGCCCGACGGGACGCGCTTCGACTACAGCAATGACGACGACGCCCTTTTCGCCCAGATCGCCGCGCTCAACCCCGCCGACGTCGACGGCTACAAGGCCTTCCTCAGCTACTCCGCCGGGGTGTTCGAGGAAGGCTATGTCAAGCTCGGCACCAAGGCGTTCGAGAGCCTCGCCGACATGCTCAAGGCCGCTCCCGCGCTGGCCAGGTATCAGGCGTGGCGCTCGGTCTATTCGATTGTCTCAAAGTTTGTGACCGACGAACATTTGCGTCAGGCGTTATCCTTCCACACCCTCCTCGTCGGGGGCAATCCAATGACCTGTTCGGCGATCTACGCTTTGATCCACAAGCTCGAGCGCGACGGCGGGGTGTGGTTCGCCAAGGGCGGCACCAACCGCCTCGTCGCCGCGATGGTGGCCAAGTTCGAGCGCCTCGGCGGCACGCTCCGCCTCGACGATCCCGCGGTCGCGATCGAGGTCGCGAACGGCCTCGCCACGGCGGTCCGCACCCGCTCGGGCTGGCGCGGCGAGGCCGATGCGGTCGCCTCCAACGGCGACATCGTCGCCAGCTACGCCCTCATCGAGGGCAGCCCGCGCGGTCCCAAACAGGTAAAGGCACTCAAGAAGAAGCGCTATTCGCCGTCGCTGTTCGTGCTCCACTTCGGGCTCGAGGGGACCTTCCCCGACATCGCCCACCACACCATCTTGTTCGGCCCGCGCTACGAAGAGTTGCTCGGCGACATCTACGACCGCGGCACGCTCGCCACCGATCCCGCGCTCTACCTCCACCACCCGACCGTCACCGACCCGTCGATGGCCCCGCCGGGCTGCTCGACCTTCTACGTCCTCGCCCCCGTCCCCCATCTCGGCAAGGCCCCGGTCGACTGGACGCAGGAAGGCGAGCGCTATGCCGAAGTGATCCTCGACGTCCTCGCCGAGCGCCTCATCCCCGACATCCGCAGCCGCATCCGCACCCGTTTCCATTACGCCCCGAGCGACTTCCAGTCGGACCTCTTCGCGCACTTGGGCTCGGCGTTCAGCCTCGAGCCCGTGCTGTGGCAGTCGGCGTGGCTGCGCACCCACAATCGCGACGACAAGATCCGCAACCTGTACTTCGTCGGCGCCGGCACCCATCCCGGCGCGGGCATCCCCGGCGTCGTCGGGTCGGCCGAAGCGACCGCCGGACTGATGCT
>CAXSCF010000022.1:0-30576 GCA_964235815.1 uncultured Sphingomicrobium sp. | reverse complement strand
TCAAGGAACTGGTCGACCCCGACGCCAACATCATCTGGGGATCGGCGTTCAACAACAACATGGAAGGCAAGATCCGCGTCTCGGTGGTCGCCACCGGGATCGAAGCCGAAGCCGCCACTTCACCGCAGCCCGGCAAGGTGTTCAGTTTCCCGACCGCGCGCGCCGCCGCTGCTGCGCCCATCGCACCGGCGGTGCCGCGTCCGGCGGTCACCAGCGAAACGCCGCTCGATCTTAGCGACGAGGTCGGCGATGACGAACTGGTGCTCGACAGTGACGACATCCTGACATCTCCGGTGATGGCCAATCCAATCGCCCCCCCCGCCGACGAGGAGCATGACGCGACGCTTCACGGCAATCCAGGAACCGAGGAGCCGCGCGCCGCGCGCGAGAGCGGGACCTTGTTCGAGCGGATGTCGAACATTGCCCGCGGCTCGGCCCAGGCGCGCGCCGACGAGGGCGAGGCGACTCCGGGGTTCCGCCGCGAGCCGATCGACATTCCGGGCTTCCTCAACCGCCAGAACAACCGCTGATCGTCGAAGCGTACCCCCGCCCGGTTGGTCGCCGGGCGGGCACGGCCTGCCGCGCGGGCCTTTTCAGCAAGCTTCGCGCAAGCTGAAAGCAGGCATGAGCGCTGCTGATGCTAGATAATCGAATCGTGAACGCGTTGTGGATGGGCCGGGCGGTGTTGCTGCTCGGCGCGGCGATGGGCGCCAGCCCCGCGTCGGCGCAATATATCGGCACCGCGGCGCCCCCGCCCTTGCCCGCCGCGCCGCGCCCCGGCGAGGTCGAGAGTCCCGCCGCGGCGCTGGCCCGGGCAGTGCGCACGCTCGCCCAGCGGCCACGCGATTTTCCCGCCTTGATCGCCGCCGGCCGGGCCGAGGTCGACCTTGGCGATACCCAGGCCGCAATCGGTTTTTTCGGGCGCGCCGAGGAGGTTCGCCCGTCCGACCCCGCGCCCAAGATCGGAATGGGCGCGGCGGCCGTCAGCACTGGGGATGCGAGCGGCGCGTTGAGCTGGTTCGCGCAGGCCCAGCAATTGGGCGCGACGAGCGCGGCGATCGGCGCCGACCGCGGGCTGGCGCAGGATCTGCTCGGCAATCAGCCGGCGGCGCAGCGCGATTATCGCGCCGCGCTGGCGGGTCCCGAAGCCGACGATGCCCGCCGCCGCTTGTCGCTCAGCCTCGGCATTTCGGGCCAGCGGGCCGACGCTTTCAGCATCCTCCAGCCGTTGCTCCAGCGGCGCGACCCCGCCGCGCAGCGGATCCGCGCATTCGTTCTGGCCCTGGTCGGGGATGAGCGCGGCGCGTCGGGCGCGATCGAGGGAGCGATGCCCGGCGCAGGGCAACGCATGGCGGGGTTCTTCCGCTTGCTGCCGAGCTTGTCCGCGACGCAAAAGGCCGCGGCGGTGCACCTCGGGGTCTTCCCCGACCCGTCGCAAATCCGTGTCGCGGCTGTCGCGCCGCCACCGCTGGCGACCCCGGCCCGATCGAAGCGCGAAGAACGCGCCGCGGCGCGCGCCGAGCGTCGGGCGCTTGCCCAATCGGCGACGCGTACTGTCCCGACGAGGATCGAGGCGCCGAGCCCGCGCGCAGCGACCGCCAGCGCCGAAACCGTTCCCGCGCCGCGGCCCGCGCCGCGGATCATCGTGATCGACCCGGTGCCTCCCGCCGCGACCAGCAAGTTCGACTTCAGCCGCCGGACCGCCCGTGCGCGGCCGGTCGAGCGCGACCCCGCCCCGTCGGTCGCGCTGGTCACGCCCGAGCCGGGTTTCTCGTCGTCAGCGCCGGAAGCGGCGGCGGTGCCGACACCGCTCCCCGTGCCCTCGCCGATTGCGGAAGCGGTGCGCGCAGACGTGCCCACTCCCGCCTTTGTCCCGGAAGCGGCGGTCACGAGCAGCGTCGCCGAAGCAGCGCCGCTCGCGGTCGCTGCCGAACCCGCCCCGGCTTTTGCAACGCCACCGGGCACGATCGTCGCAATGTCGGGCGATCGCTTGTCGGGGATCGATCGCTTGCTCGCCAAGGCTGACGAATTGCCTGTTCCCCCGGCGCCCCGCCCGCGCTTCGAATATCGGGTCAAGGTCGCTGCTGCCGATTTCGCCAAGGCGAAAGCGCTCGCCGATCGCAAATTGGCCAAGAAGGTCGCAACCGACCGCAAGCTGGGCGAACAGAAGGTCGCCGCCGCCAAGCAGGCCGCGGCCGACAAGGCCGAACTCATGGCGCTCGGGCTCGCCGGGACCAATTGGGTACAGTTGGCCGGCGGGGCGCACGCCGATCGCATGGCGACCGAATTCAAGCGGCTCAGCATCAAGTCGGCGACCTTGCGCAAGCGCGGCGGCGCGGTGACCGCAGGCAAGGATTATTTCCGATTGCTGACGGGGCCGTTCGCCAGCAAAAGTGACGCGCAGTCGTTCGTCAATCAGCTTGCCAAGGACGGTGTCGACGGGTTTAGCTGGACCCGCACGCCGGCCACCATTCGCATCGAGAAACTCGCTCCCAAATGACGCTGCCCCCGAGCCTTGCCGCGCACCCATCGACATCTCGCGGCCGGGTCTTCGGGGAGGACGAACGAGCGCCGCGCGGCCAACGCGACGCGTTTCAGCGCGATCGCGACCGCATCGTCCATTCGGTCGCCTTCCGCCGCCTGCGCCACAAGACTCAAGTCTTCGTCGCCCCCGACGACGACCATTACCGGGTTCGCCTGACCCACTCGATCGAGGTCGCGCAGATTGGACGGACGATGGCGCGAACTCTCGGACTGAACGAGGATCTGACCGAAGCCTTGTGCCTGGCTCACGACCTTGGCCATCCGCCATTCGGGCATGGCGGCGAGGACGCCTTGTGCGGCGCGCTGGCCGATGCCGGGGGGTTCGATCACAATGCCCATACGCTGCGGCTGGTGACCTGTCTGGAGCGGCCCTATCCCGACTTCGACGGGCTCAATCTAAGCTGGGAAACGCTCGAGGGTCTGGCCAAGCACAATGGCCCGGTGGCAAATCCCGGCTGGGCGCTGGTCGAGGCGGACCAGGCGTCGGGGCTCGAGCTCGATCGCTGGCCCGGGCTGGAAGCGCAGGTCGCGGCGATTGCGGACGACATTGCCTATGACAATCACGATATCGACGATGGCCTGCGCAGCGGGGTGCTCGACCTCGGAGACTTGCTCGATGTCCCATTCGTGGCGCGAATCTGGGCGGGGGTCGAGGCCCGCCATCCGGGAATCGACCGGACGCGCAAGATCAAGGCGCTGGTGCGGGACGGGATCGGCGCGATGGTCGGCGACGTGCTCGCCGAAACCCGGCGCCGGATTTCGAGCGCGGGCGTGACGACGATCGATGAGGTGCGCGGTGCGGGGCGATCGTTGGTCGGCTTCTCGCCCGCCATGGCGGAAGAGGAGCGCGCGCTTAAGCGCCACCTCTATACTCACCTTTACGACAGCGCCGCGCTGACCCCGATCCGGCGCGAGGCGCAACGCATCATCGCCGATCTGGCCGCACTGTTTCGCGCCGATCCCGGCTGCCTGCCCGAGGGATGGCAGCGTGGAACCGGCGAGGTGGCGCGGCTGCGCGGAATCGCCGATTATATCGCCGGGATGACCGACCGGTTCGCGATCGCCAATCACGAGCGTCTGATCGGCCCGGTTCGATTGCCCGACCGCTTCTGAGCATAAGCCGCCGATCAGTAATCCGACAGCTGAACCTCCGTATCGCTGCTCTTCTTGTTGCCCGTCTTGGCAGCCACGGCGGCGGCGGCAGCGCTGCGGCTGGCGAGGGCAAGCTGCTGTGTCTTGAGGTCGGCCAGCGCGCTGTTCCACGCGTCGCCGACCTTGTCGCACGGAAGACTGGCGAGCGAGCGTTCGATCGCGGGCAGATGATCGTGGACGAACCACAGGTTCGCCGCGGCGTCGTTCTGGAGCGCGGCGACGTAGCTGTTCCAGCTCGCCACGGTCGGGGCGTTGACCTTGGCCAGTTCGGATAGGCGCGGCAGGTTGACGGCTGACGTCTGCTTGGTCTTGACCGCCATGACGATGCACGTGGCGCCCGTGGTCTGCTTGTTGACCTGCGCGCCGACGGTCCAATTATAAGGTCGCATCATGTCGGTCATCGCGGCGTTGGACATCATTCCCTTGAGGTTCTTCTCGATCGCCTGAGGGGTTCGCCCGGGAACGTCATAATATTTGATCGTCGTGTCGGGCAGGCTGGCAAGCGGCCGCTTTTCGAGCAATGCCGCGGGCGCCGCGGCAACGGCGGCGGGCGGCGCGGCGGCGAGGCCGGCGGCGACGGTCAGGACGGTGATGATCATGATGAATCTCCTTGGTGGAGCAGCATAACCCGCGTGCCGCACCCGCGACAAGGGCCGCGCGCAAGGTGACGCGGCGGCGATGCTGCGCTAGAGGCGCGCCATGTCCCTTTATTCGACCTACTCCGCGTCGCTCGATGACGTGCTCGATGCGCTTGTCGCCGATGGCGCGCTGCCCGCCGACCTCGATCGCCAAGCGGTGGCGGTCGAGCCACCACGCGATTCGAGCCACGGCGATCTCGCCACCAATGCGGCAATGGTGCTGGCCAAGGCCGCCGGAACCCAGCCGCGCGCGCTTGCCGCGCTGATCGCTGCCAAGCTCGAGGCGCTGCACGACGTCACCGAAGTCGTTATTGCCGGGCCGGGGTTCATCAACTTGCGCCTGTCCGACGCCGCGTGGCGGCGTGAGCTCGAAACTGTCCTGGGCGAGGCCGAGCGCTATGGCCTCAGTCAAATCGGCAAGGGCGAACGGGTCAACGTCGAATATGTCTCGGCCAACCCGACCGGACCGATGCACATGGGGCATTGCCGCGGGGCGGTGGTCGGCGACGCGCTCGCCAGTCTGCTCGAGGCAGCGGGGTTCGTCGTGACCCGCGAATATTATGTCAACGATGCCGGCAGCCAAGTCGATACGCTCGCCCGCTCGGCCCATTTGCGCTACCGCGAAGCGCTTGGCGAGGATATCGGCGCAATCCCGGAGGGGCTCTATCCAGGGGATTATCTGATCTCCGTCGGGCAGGCGCTCGCGGCGGAATTCGGCGACCGCTTCACTGCGTCGCCCGACGCTGAATGGCTGGCCCTGTTCAAGCGGAAGAGCGTCGCGGCGATGATCGAACTGATCAAGCATGACCTTGCCCTGCTCGGCATCCATCACGACCTGTTCGCGTCCGAGGCCGAGCTGCAGGCGGCGGGCGGCCCCGACCGCGCCGAAGCGACGTTGCGCGCCAAGGGACTGGTCTATCAAGGCGTGCTCGAAGCGCCCAAGGGCGAAGCGGCGGACGATTGGGAACCGGTCGAATTGACCTTGTTCCGCTCGACCCGGTTCGGCGACGACCAGGACCGCGCGTTGAAGAAGTCCAACGGCAGCTGGACCTATTTCGGCGCCGATGCGGCCTATCATCTGCAAAAGGCCGAGCATGCCGATCACCTCGTCAACATCTGGGGCGCCGACCATGCCGGCACGGTCAAGCGGATCCAGGCTGCGGTCACCGCGCTGACCGACGGGCGGGTCGATCTCGACGTCAAGATCATCCAGATGGTCAAATTGCTGCGCGCCGGCGAGCCGATCAAGATGTCCAAACGCTCGGGCAATTTCGTCACACTGGCGGATGTGGTCGGCGAAGTCGGCAAGGACGTCGTGCGGTTCATGATGCTGACCAAGCGCGCCGACACCCCGCTCGAGTTCGATTTTGCCAAGGTGGTGGAGGCGTCGAAGGACAATCCGGTATTCTATGTTCAATATGCCCATGCGCGGATCGCGTCGCTCCAGCGCAAGGCGGCGGACAGTGGCCTGGCGCTGGATGAACCGGCCGATCTGACCTTGCTCGACGGAGAGGATCTGGGGCTGGTAAAGCGGCTCGCGCAATTCCCTCGCGTCGTCGAAGCGGCCGCGCTGAGCCATGAACCGCACCGGATCGCGTTCTATCTGAACGATCTCGCCTCGGCCTTTCACAGCTTGTGGAACCGCGGCAATGACGACCCCGCACGACGCTTCCTGATCGAGGATCGGCCCGACCTGACCCGTGCCCGGATCGAGCTCGCGCGCGGCGTGGCGCGGATCATCCGCTCCGGCCTCGCATTGATGGGCGTGGAGGCGGCCGAGGAGTTGCGGTGATGGTCGAGGTGCGGGTTTGTTCGAAGTGCGGAACTGGACGCCGTCGAAACCAATCCGGGCGCGCCGGTTTGACGTGAGGCGACGAAACTTCTCCCCTTTCGCGCGGGGCACGATAGGGTAGGGCAAGCGTCGACGACGTGCGAAGCGGAGGGGTGACGATGAGCGACGGCCGAGCTTATGACGACCAGGGATTGCCGTGGCTTGAAGCGGTCGACGATGAGGACGGCCCACGCGGCGTCTCGGCCAGGAAAATGCTGTTCGCCTTGCTGCTGATGGTGCTCGCCGTGGCGATCGTCGCGGGGACGTTTTTCTGGCTCGGGCGGCGCGACCAGTCGGTCGATGGCGCGCCCGAATTGATCGCGGCCCCCCCGGGGCCGTACAAGGTCAGGCCCGACGATCCCGGCGGGCTCGACGTGGCGGGCGAAAGCGGGACCGCATTCTCGACTAGCGCGGGCGAGGACCCCGATTCGGCGCTCGACATGAACAACCTGCCGCACGGGGTCGAGGCGCCTCCGCCCGAGCCTGTTCCAGGCACCCCGGTCAAGGATGAGCCGGACGAGCCCGCGCCGGTCGCCAAGCCCAAAGTCGATCCCGCCGCGGCGTCGGGTCCGACGATCCAGCTTGGCGCTTATGCCTCGACGATCAAGGCCGAGACCGCTTGGGGCATGTTGTCGAGCCGCTTTCCGACGGTCGCCTCGCTCGGGAAAGCTGTGGTCAGCGCGAGCGTCGGGGGCAAGACCGTTTATCGCCTGCGCGCGACGGGCTCCGCCGACCAGACTGGCGCCGCTTGTGCCGCGCTGAAGGCGGCGGGGGAAAGCTGCCTGGTGGTCCATTGACGCAGGCCGCGATCTACGGATTGGCGGGAACCGAGATGAGCGCCGACGAGCGCGCCTTTTTCGGCGATGCGCGGCCCGCCGGCTACATCGTGTTTCGCCGTAATATCGAGACCCGGGCGCAATTGCGCGCACTGACCGATTCGCTGCGCGAGCTCGAAGGGCATGACGAAGTGCCGATCCTGATTGATCAGGAAGGTGGCCGGGTGGCGCGGATGCGGCCCCCCGAATGGCAGGCTTTCCCTTCGGGCGAGGCGTTCGACCGGCTTTACCAGCTCGCCCCGTCCTCGGCGATCGAGGCGGCGCGGGTCAATGCGCGCGCCCTCGGACTGATGCTCCACGAGGTCGGGGTGACGATCGATTGCCTGCCGATGCTCGACGTTCGCCAGCCGGGCGCGACCGACATCGTCGGCGACCGCGCGCTGGGCTCGGAACCGATGCAGGTTGCCGCGCTCGGCCGCGCGATTCTCGACGGGCTCGCCTCGGCCGGGGTGCTTGGCGTGATCAAGCATATCCCGGGCCACGGCCGCGCGCTGGTCGACAGCCACAAGGCCTTGCCCGTGGTCGATGCCGGCGAGGATTTGCTCATCGTCGATCTCGAGCCGTTCGAACGCCTGCGCGACGCGGCGATGGGAATGACCAGCCATTTGCTTTACACCCAGTGGGACGCGCGCCACCCCGCCAGCCAGTCGCGAACCGTGATCCACGACATCATCCGCCAGCGGATCGGCTTCGACGGCTTCCTGATGAGCGACGATATCGGGATGGACGCGCTGGCTGGGGACCATGGCACGCGCGCCGCGGCGTGCGTTGCTGCAGGGTGCGACGTGGCGCTTCATTGCGACGGCGACATGGCCAATATGGTCAGCGTCGCCAAGGCCGTCGGCGCGATCGGCCCCGACGCCGAAGCGCGCCTCGCGCGGGCGATGGCCATGCGCTTCACCCCCGATGACGAAATGGATTTCGCCGCTGCGGTGGCGAAACGCGACGCGCTGCTGGCGCTCGTCTAGGCGTTCGCGCGATGAGCACGCCCTTGTTCCCGCCCCCGGTCGACGACACGCTCACCCTGACCCTCGACGGGTGGGAGGGGCCGCTCGATTTGCTGCTAAGCCTCGCGCGATCGCAAAAGGTTGATCTCCACGTCATTTCGATCCTTGCACTGGTCGAGCAGTATCTCGTTTTTCTCGACCGGGCCAAGACGCTCAAGCTCGAAATTGCCGCCGATTATCTGGTCATGGCGGCGTGGCTGGCGTATCTCAAATCCTGCTTGCTATTGCCGCAGGGCGAGCAAACCGACCCCAGCCCCGAGGAGCTTGCGCTGCGGCTCCAGCTGAGGCTGATGCGGCTCGACGCGATGCGCGAGGCGGGAGCGCGGCTGATCAGCAGCGACCGCATCGGTCGCGAGGTGTTCCTGCGCGGCTGGCCCGAGGGATTGCGGCTCGAGCGCAAGTCGGCTTGGCAAGCGAGCGCGTTCGATCTCTACGCGGCGTATGGGCGCGTGCGGGCGCGGACCCAGCCGGCGATGCACGTCGTCGCCGATCGCGCGGTGATGACGCTTGAGGACGCCATTGCGCGCGTCGCGGCGCTGATCGGAACGGCGCTCGACTGGACCACGCTCGAGGCGTTCCTGCCGGTGACGAGCGATCCGGCCTACCGCCGCTCGGCGCTGGCGAGTTCGTTCGTCGCGGCGCTCGAACTGGCGCGCCAGGGGCGGGTCGAACTTGCCCAGGACGGGGCGTTCGGGGAATTGCGGCTGCGGAGGGCGGGTTGATGGACGAGTTCGAACGGAGCGTGGAAGCGACGGTGTTCGCGTCCGCCTCGCCGCTCGGTTCGATAGAGATTGCGGTCTACGTCGGGGAGGGCGACGTCGCGGCCGCGCTCGACCGGCTCAAGACGCGCTACACCGGGCATGGGATCGAACTGGTCGAGCGCGGCGGACGGTGGCATTTCCAGACCGCGCCCGACCTTGCGCACATCCTGCGGCGAACGCGCGAGGAGCCGCGGCGATTGTCGCGCGCGGGCACCGAGACCCTGGCGATCATCGCTTATCACGAACCCGTTAGCCGCGCCGAGATCGAGGCGATCCGCGGGGTCCAGATTTCGAAGGGCACGCTCGACGTGTTGATGGAGGCTGGGTGGATTCGCACCGCGGGACGGCGCGAAGGACCGGGACGGCCCTTGCTTTACGCCACCAGCGCCGACTTCCTGGCGCACTTCGGGCTCGGCTCGCGCAAGGACCTGCCGGGGATCGACGACCTCAAGGCGGCGGGACTGCTCGACCCGCTCGACGAGGAGGCGCTTCAGCTTCAACTGGAAAGTGACGACGAAGACGCCTAGATAGGACGCACATGCCGCAACGGCAGGATCGGAGAATATCGTGGGTGGTTTTGGAATCTGGCATTGGCTGATCGTCATCATCCTGGTCATGCTGTTGTTCGGCAAGGGCCGCGTGTCGGACATGATGGGCGACCTTGGCAAAGGGCTGAAAAGCTTCAAGGCCGGGATGGCCGAGGAGGATGAGGCCAAGCGCGATGCGCAGACGCGGCTCGGCGATCCGCAGCGCCAGATCTCGCCTCAGCAGCCGATCGACATCACCCCGCACGCGCCGCGCGCCGCCGATCCGGTGAGGCCGCCGGCGTCCGCGGCCGAACCGCCGGCCCCGCCGCCGCCGCCGCGCGACGACACCGCGCGCTAGCGGCCGGCCCCGCATAATGTTCGGCGTCGACACGTCGGAGCTGTTGATCGTCGTCGTTCTGGCGCTGCTGTTCATCCCGCCCAAGGATCTGCCGCGGGCAATGATGACCGTCGGCCGCTGGGTCGGCAAGGCGCGTGGCTATGCGCGCCACTTCACCGCGGGGATCGAAAATGTCGTGCGCGAAGCCGAGCTTGAGGAAATGGAAAAGACATGGCGCGCGGAGAATCAGCGCATCCTTTCGCAGTTTCCGGCGGATGCGCTTTATCCCGAACCGATTCCGGCGGCCCCTGACGGAGCCCCGATGACCGCGCTGCCCGAACCCTTGCCCGATGCGGAGCCGAGCCTGCCGTTCGAGGTTCCGGCCGCGCCCGACCTCGATCGTCGTCCGCCCGCCGAGCGGCCGCTGCCATGAGGAACGCGCGATGATCGCCGAGATCGATGACAGCAAGGCGCCCCTGCTCGACCACCTCGTCGAGCTTCGCCGGCGCTTGCTGTGGTGCGCCGCGACCTTGCTCACCGCCTTTTTCGTCTCGCTTTATTTTGCCAAGCCGATCTTTGCGATCCTGGTTCAGCCGTTGCGCGCCGCGGGGCAGGGCAAGCTGATCTACACCGACGTATTCGAAGGCTTCCTGACCGAGGTCAAGGTCGCTTTCTTCGCGGCGCTGATGATCAGTTTCCCGGTGCTCGCGACCCAGATCTGGCGGTTCGTCGCTCCGGGCATGTACGCCAAGGAAAAGCGAGCATTCCTGCCGTTTCTGGTGATGACCCCATTCTTCTTCGCGGGAGGCGCGGCATTCGCTTACTTCGTCGCCATGCCGTGGGCGCTGACGTTCCTGCTCGGCTTTCAGGGCGATATCGGCGGAATCTCACAGGAAGCACTCCCCGGCGTCGGCAACTATCTGACCTTCGTTACCCGCTTCCTGTTCGGCTTCGGGGTCGCCTTTCTCATGCCGGTGCTGCTGATGGTGCTCGAGCGCGCCGGAATCGTCACCCGCGAACAACTCGCCAAATCGCGCCGATACGCGCTGGTCGCGTCGGCGGCGGTGGCCGCGGTGCTGACCCCGCCCGACGCAGTGTCGATGCTGATGATGCTGGTGCCGCTTTACGGATTGTATGAATTCGCGATCCTCGCGATTCGGCTGACCCATTGGCGGGCCGCGCGCAAGGAGCGTCGGAGTGGCAGCGCAAGCGCAGACGCCACGGGAATAGCAAACCTGATCGATGTGGAAGCTGAGGCAAATTTAGGCCCGAAATCGCCACCGGGGGGGGGGAGGGTTGGCGATTCCGGGCCCATTTGATTGGATAGCGAGAGCGGGGGGGCAAAAGGTCGCTATCCGAAGATGTAAACGCCCACTTTCGGGACTGAGTTCCGTGACGGCCGACTTTTTTTCAATCCTTGCCGTTCGAGCCGAATTACTTGCGATCGGGAAACAGGGGCAGGTCGACGCTGTAGCGCCCGAGCTTGCGATCAAGTGGCGATCGGAGCTGGCGCGAAAGCCCCTCGATAATCCGTTCAAACTGTTTGCGAGCGCTCGGCACGGGCTCGTCGCCGTCGCCGTCGGGCGCGAGCAGGATCGAGCTTGAAAGGGTCAGCTTGCCCGTCAGCGGGCTGGTCCGCCGAAGCGCGATCTCGACCGGCTTGGTCGACCCCTGGAGCATCGCATATTCCACCACCTCGGTGATCAGAAAGGCGACCGCAATCGCGACATCCTGAGTGGTCGAGGCATGATCGACGTCAATCTCGATCGGGATCGACGAGTGGCTGTCGGCGGCGCTCGCGCGAAGGCCCTGGCCAAGCTCGGTGATCAGAGCGCGCAAGGCGATGCCCTGATTCTCCTCGAGTTCGGCGAAATGGTTGCGGTGGACCACCGACAAGGCATCGACGCGGCGCCCGATCGCCGAAAAGGCGGCCTTGCCTTCGCGGCTATCGGCGGTGCGGCCGTGAATGCTGAGCAAGGATGCGACAACCTGGAGATTGTTCTTCACGCGGTGGTGGACTTCGCGCACCAGCTTGCGCTGCCCCTCCAGCGCGTCGGCCATCCCGCGCTCGGTCTCCTCGATTCGCGCCACCGCGCTGACGAAGGCGTTGCGCAGGTCCCGGATCTCGGTCGAGGGGCCGAGGTTCTGGCCCGACAGGATTTCGGGATCGTCGCCCGGTCGGTAGGCCGTCACGCTGCGCTGCAGGGCCCGTAACGGGCGGATCAGCAGGCGGTTGATCAACCACCACGTGACCAGCGCGGCGAGGGCCCACATCAACACCGGCAAGGCGATCATCACGCGCTCGGGAACATCGATCGGGCGGGCTGGCGAGGTAATCCGAATATCGAGCGGACCGCTGCCGCGCGCGATCGGTTGGGCGTAGACGGCCTGCTTTCCGGGCGGCAGCGCTGCTCCGCCAATGAGAAAGATTTGGCGGCGGCCATCGGACAGCGAAGCCCCTGAGAATGTCGCCCCCTCGCTGACCAACGCGGCGGTCAGCTCGGCGTGAGTCAACCGTGTGGTGGCACTGCCATCGGACACCCCGGTGCGGAGCAATAAGGAGCCCCCATCCTCGGCGATCCACGCGCGAATTTCGCCGGCGGCCACGCGCGGCGGATTGGCGATGTCGGTGAAGTCGCCGACCGCGCACAGGCTTCGTCCCCCTTGCTCCTCGATTTCGAACCGGCGTGCCACCGCGGGGGCGATGGCGAGCGTCGCGGCGGCATCGGCGCAGGCATCGGTGCCATGCGCGCGCAGCGCCGCATTGGCCGCGACCCGCAGCGCAAGCGCATTGCGCGCGATCAAACTTTCAAGCGAGCGCGACGACAAGCGAGCGCGCTGCTCGGCCGCGCTGGATAGCGCGGCACTGGCACTATTGAAGTTGCGAAGAGCGCTCCAAACCAAAAAGCTGCCGATCGGAAGCATGACGAGCGACAGGACCAGCAGGAGCTTGGCGGCGGTTCCGAGGCTGTCAAACGCCAACCTTGGATTGCCAACCTCGGTCGATATGGGTGAATCCATCACGCCGCACGTCCCGCGGCGGAGCGAGCAACGTCAGTCGAGCTTTCCGAGCAGATCGAGAAAATCGTCGGGTATGTCCTCACGCAGCGTTTCGTCATAGACGGTGCGCAAGGCCCGGCCAACGACCGAAGCCTTGTCCTGCTTGCGGTCTTTGGTCGACCGCACACCGCGCTCTTCACCCGCGTCACCTGCGTGCTTGCCACTCAACCTCACATCCCCCTCGAACGCATATGCTGCGCCACTGAACTAGTTCGTTCAAACCGCGACCGCAGGCTAAAAGTCTCGCACGGTATGCCCTATCGGCGGCGATCCCCTGCCGTCAATGACGACCACAAGACAGTCGACTTGCTGCGCAGGAAACCAAATCGCGAATGCTTTGTTCCCTTGTCGCGAAGTTACGGCGGGGGCAGCTCATATTCCGCCCCAGCCGGTTCGCGCCTCGACCGCGCTAGTTTTTGACGGGTGGCGCCAAAGTTCACTCAACCGCAGGGTTGCATAGCCAACCCCTGACGCCCACAACGGGGGCCAGACATTTTTATGGAGATTGTTCGCTTATGTCGCTTGGCCAGGACCTCGCCCCGCACCTGCCGTTCCTCCGTCGTTACGCCCGCGCGCTGACCGGAAGCCAGGTTCACGGCGACAATTTCGTCCGTGCGACGCTGGAAACGATCGTTGCCCAGCCCGACGAATTTCCGCGCGATGTCGATCCGCGGTTGGGGCTGTACCGCACCTTTCATGCGATCTGGTCGAGCGCCAATATCGACGAGGGCGAGGAGCCGACGATGGCGATCGACGGCGCCGAGGGAATTGCCAACGCGCGCTTGTCGCGAGTCACCCCGTTGTCGCGCCAGGCGCTGCTGCTGACCAGCCTCGAAGGGTTTTCGAACGACGATGCGGCCTATCTGATCGATGCTTCCCCCGACGACGTCGAATCGCTGGTCGCCGAAGCGCTGGCCGAGATCGAGCGCCAGACCCACGCCGACGTACTGATCATCGAGGACGAACCGATCATCGCAATGGATATCGAATCGATCGTCCGCGACCTCGGGCATAATGTCACGGGCGTTGCAGTGACTCGGGACGAAGCGATCGCCCAGGCGCGCAAGTCCCCTCCCGGCCTGGTGCTGGCCGACATCCAGCTCGCCGACGACAGCAGCGGGATCGATGCGGTCAAGGACATCCTGGTCGAATTCGCGGTGCCGGTGATCTTCATCACTGCGTTCCCCGAACGCTTGTTGACGGGTACGCGCCCCGAGCCGACCTTCCTCATCACCAAGCCTTTTCAGCGCGCCACGGTCAAGGCGGCGATCAGCCAGGCCTTGTTTTTCGACGCCGCGACCGTCCCCGCCTGATCGCGGATCGGTTCGCCGATCCACCGGGAACCGCTGCTCGGTTCCCGGGGTTGGCGCTCCGAAACGAGATTGGAAGAGTGATGGATCCCGAAGAGCATCTGACCAAGACCGAAGCGCGCGCCGGAACCGGTCCGGGCATGATGCGCTACGTCCTGGGGGGCGGCCTCGTGCTGGTAATAGTCATCTTCGCGATTATATTGGTCGTGGCAAGATAGGGCATATCTTCGCCGACCGGGCAATGGTCGTGACGCTCGCTACGTTCGGCCAGTTGAGTGAATGGGGCATATTGTGGCACAAGATTACGACGACGACGAGGATGAACGCGACGAGCCGCGCCCTGAACCGGTTCCGCTGTCGGACCCCGAATTCAAGGATCAACTGGCCGCGGTAATACCGCATCTGCGCGCTTTTGGTCGTTCGCTTTCGGGTAGCCGCGACCTTGCGGATGATCTGGTCCAGGAAACCCTGCTGAAGGCATGGGCAGCGCGCAAGCGCTTCCAGGCCGGCACCAACATGCGTGCGTGGACCTTCATCATCTTGCGCAACCTGTTCTTGAGCCAGATGCGGCGCGCGCGGTTCAAGGGCGAATGGGACGACATCACCGCCGCCAAGATCCTTGCCGCCCCGGCCAGCCAGGATCGCCATATCGAGTTGGGCGACATGCAGCGCGCGCTAATGCATTTGCCGCAGCCGCAACGCGAAGCCCTAATCCTCGTCGGCGCGGGCGGCTTTGCCTATGAGGAAGCCGCGGATATCTGCGGCTGCGCGGTGGGCACGATCAAAAGCCGAGTGGCCCGCGGCCGCGTCGCGCTCGAGGCATTGCTCACCGGAGGAACGCTTCCTTCTCGTCGTCAGCACAAGACCGATCCGAACGTCTCCGCATTGCAGAACATTATCGGCCAGGTCGATGAATTGAGCCGGGATCGCGGTTGAGAGTGGGGTGACGGGTGCCCGAATGCACCGCGCGAGCTCAGTTAAGTCCGGCGAGCAACTTTTCGAAATCGGAATCCGACGGGTCGGTCGCGGCGCTGTTGAACGCCTGACGCAAAGCGGCCGTGATTCCAAACTTGTCAGTGTTGAAATCGACGCGAATCACTTCGCGATCGCGCATTTGCGGCGGACAATCTTTCTTGGCGGCGTCAAAGGTCATGTCCTATAAACCCCCAGACGGCGCTTCGGTTTCGCATTTTGACGAATAGAGTCATAACTGTGTCATGAAGGCGACAGATCAGCTAGAGCGACGTAGCGACGCGGTGGCCCGCGCGCGGCGCTACAGCGGATTCCTCGACGCCGCCGCCGAACGCTGGCCGAAGGTCGCCGAACGGTTCCTGACGGATGGGGCCGACGCCGCCGTGAGCGAAGCGCTAGGCGCCGCGGGCGACACGCTAGCAATCACGCTGCGTCGCCAGCGGCATGGGCTCGCTTTGGCCGTGGCGCTGGCCGATCTGGCGGGGGACTATCCGCTCGAACAGGTCACCGCGCGGCTGAGCGATTTCGCCGACCGCGCGATCGACCAGGCATTGCGCAGCGCGATCACCGAACGCATGCCCGATGACGAACCGCGCGGGGTCGCGGTGCTCGCTTTGGGTAAGCTTGGCAGCCGCGAGCTCAATTATTCCTCCGACGTCGATCTCATCTTGCTGTTCGACCCTGGCACGATGCCGCGCCGCGCCCGCGACGACCCAGGAGAGGCGGCGGTACGTTATGGCCGGCGTCTGGTCGAATTGCTTCAGCAGCGGACGAGCGACGGCTATGTCGCGCGGGTCGATTTGCGGCTTCGTCCGGCGCCCGAAGTGACTCCGATCCTGCTGTCGATCGACGCCGCAATCTCTTATTACGAAAGCTCCGCGCAACCGTGGGAGCGCGCCGCCTTCATCCGCGCCCGGGCCTGCGCCGGCGACCGCGCTCTGGGCCAACGTTTCTTGCGCGAAATTCAGCCCTTCATCTGGCGCCGCGCGATCGATTTCGGCGCGATCGACGAGATTCGCGACATCTCGCTGCGTATCCGCGACCATTTTGCGCAAGGGCAACGGTTCGGCCCGGGCTATGATCTGAAGCGCGGCCGCGGCGGCATTCGCGAGGCCGAATTCTTTACCCAGGTCCAGCAATTGATTCACGGCGGTCGGGACTCCGCGCTGCGCGCCTCATCGACGCTCGACGCGCTCGCCGCGCTGAGCGCCGCGGGGCGGCTCGCGCCCGAGGTGGCGGCCGATATCGGGGCGGGATACCGCGCGCTGCGCACCGCCGAACACCGCGTGCAGATGATCGACGACCGCCAGGAACATCGCCTGCCCGGCGCCGCGGCAGCGCTCGATCAAGTCGCGCGGCTTGACGGGCGTGACGACGGCGCCGCGCTGCTCGCAGCGCTGGGAGGCCATGTCGAACGCATCGCTACCCAGTTCGACGGGCTGGTCAGCGAGCGCGGCGAATTTCTGTCGAACGATCCCGATATTTTGCGGGCTGAGCTTGCCGCGATGGGTTTCGAACCCGACGAGACGCTGCGTCGGGTCGGCGACTGGCGTTCGGGCCGGGCGCGCTCGCTGCGGTCGCCCGCGGCGCGCGCAGCGTTCGAGGCGATGCTTCCCGGGCTGATGCGGGCGGCGGGCGCCGGCCCCGATCCGGCGCGAGCGCTCAACCGCTTCAGCGACCTCGTCGAGCGGCTGTCGAGCGGAGTCAATTTCTACCGATTGCTCGAAGCGCGGCCGCAATTGGCGGCCTTGGTCGCGCAAATCCTGACTCACGCCCCCGCGCTTGCCGACCAACTGGCGCGCCGCCCGACCTTGCTCGACGGGCTGATCGACGACAGCGCGTTCGCCTTGCCCCTGTCGGCCGAGGCATTGTCCGCCCTGTTCCTCGCCGCGATTGTCGACGATCCGCTCGATATCGCGCTCGACCGCGTGCGGCGTATGGTCGGGGAACGCCGCTTCGCACTCGGGGTCCAGCTGATCGCCGCGCACCGCGATCCGATCGTGGTCGCCGAAGGCTATAGTGACCTTGCCGAGGCAGCGATCGTCGCGCTGACCGCGGCCGTTTCGCGCGACTTCGCCGTCGCCAACGGCGTCATCGCCGGGGGCGAACTGATCGTGCTCGCGCTCGGTCGGCTCGGCGGGCGCGCGCTGACCCACGCCAGCGACCTCGACCTCGTCTTCCTGTTCGACGCGCCCGATCGCGCGGTCAGCGATGGCGCCAAGGCCCTGCCAGCGACCGATTATTACAATCGCCTGGCGAGCCGCATTACCGCGGCACTCAGCGTTCAGACCGCCGCCGGGCCGCTCTACGACGTCGATACCCGGCTTCGTCCGCAAGGGGCGCAGGGAATGCTCGCGGTGAGCCTCGCGGGGTTCGATGCCTATCAGCGCGGCGAGGCGTGGACGTGGGAGCATATGGCGCTGTGCCGGGCGCGCCCGCTGACCGGCTCGACGGCGATGCGCGCCGATATCGCCCGGCGCATCATCGCAATGCTCTCGGTGGCGCGCGACCCGGCCACGGTCCGCTCCGATGCGGCAGCGATGCGCGCCGACATCGCACGCCACAAGCCGCCAGCGGGCGCGCTCGACATCAAGCTCGGCAGCGGCGGGCTGGTCGATCTCGAATTCGCCGTCCACACGCTCCAGCTGACGCGCCACGTCGGGCTCGACCCGCGACTTGAGCACGCGCTTGCCGCGCTGGTCGAGGCGGGCCTGATCGACGATGCCGCCGATCCCGACCTGCGCCTGCTGAGCCGGGTGCTGGTCGTCTTGCGGCTGGTCGCGCCGGGGGGCATGGAGCCGGCTGCGCAATCGCGCGTGTTGGTGGCGTCGCTGTGCGGGCATGACGACTGGTCCGCGCTTGTCGCCGCCATCGACGCCGCGCGAGCCCGCATCGGCACCCGCTGGGCAACAGTCAAAGGAGCGAAAAATGATCAATGAAGGCGACCAGGTTCCCGCGCTGATGGCGACACTGAGCGACGGCCGGACGGTCGATCTCGCCGCGCCGGGTGCGCCGCTTGTGCTGTTCTTCTATCCCAAGGACGACACGTCGGGCTGCACCGCGGAGGCCAAGGAGTTCACCGCGCTCGCCCCCGATTTCGCCGCCGCGGGCGCGATCGTGATCGGCGTGTCGCGCGACCCGATGGCCAAACATGCCAAGTTCATCGCCAAATATGACCTCGCCATCCCGCTCGCCAGCGACGAGGACGGCGCGATCAGCGATGCCTTCGGGACGTGGGTCCAGAAATCGATGTACGGCCGAAAATATATGGGAATGGAGCGATCGACCTTCCTCATTGCCGGCGACGGCAAGGTCATTCACGAATGGCGCAAGGTCAAGGTCCCGGGCCACGCGGCCGAGACGCTGTCGGCGGTTCGAAGGCTCTAGTGTTCGGCCGCTAACCGCCACCCAACCCGCCGCCCAGGATGAGCGGGACCCACGATTGCTAAAGTCCCCGCAACGCCTCGAAATAGCGCTGGTGCGTCGCGCTAAGCCGATACGCTTCGGCGCGGTCGCCCGGCAGGATCCTGTCCGTGCCCAGCTGCGCGACCATTGCGGCGGCGATGCTGGCCGGGTCGGCGGCATCGACGAGCGCGCCATATTTGCCATCGTCGAGGACGAAGCGTGCATCGCCCGCCTGGCGCGTGGCGACCACGGGCACGCCGACGCTGAGGGCTTCGAGCAAGGCGGTCGACGAGCCTTCCCAACGAGACACCAGCGCGAACAGGTCGGCGCGCGCGATCCACGCGAAGACATTGTCGGTTTCGCCCGCGAACAATACCTCGTCGCCGATCCCCAGGCCCGCCGCGCGCGCCTTGAGGGCGGCCACACGCTCCGCATCCCCCGATCCGACGATGATCAGCCGCAGCGGGCGCTCGCGCCGCGCCAGCGCCACCGCCTCGATCAAGCCCTCGAGATTTTTCTGCGGGTGGATGCGGCCCACGGTGAGCACGACCGGCGGCCCATGGTCACCGAACCAGGGGTGCGGGGCAGGCGCCGTGGCCAGCGCCCGCGCGCGATCGATGTCGACGCCATTGGCGATATACACCGCCTTGCCCGCCGCCACCGCGGGCTTGAACAGCGGCAGTTCGGCCAGCGCCCGCCCGACCAGCACCACCCGCGTCGCCGTCGCGAGAAGCAGCTTTTGCCAAGTGCGCCGCCGAAAATTGCGCAGGCCGGCTTGCGGACGTCCGATCTCGTTGCTGATCCGATAGACCGCATGAACGCCGATACCGCGGGTCGCGACGAAGACGCTGGAATGGCCGAAATTGCCCATCGACATGACCAGGCTCGGGCGCACGTCGCGCATCAGCGCGCGAAGCCGGCGCGCCGCAGCCAGTCGCGGGCGTTGCGGCGCGTCTGCCCCGCCGAGCACCACCAGCCGCGCCGGGGCGACGTCGGCCGCACGGTTCAATCCCTTGTCATAGCCCGCCACGAGCAGTGTTTCGCGCTCGGCCCCAAGCCGCCGCGCCAGCGCGATGGCATTGGTCACCACCCCACTGCCGCGCAGGTCGTGGACGTAAAGGATCGCGGGCGCCGCCATATGCGCCGTCGCTAGCCCACACCCCTTCCCATGCCCAGCCCATCCCGCTAAGTCGCGGACCACAGATCAAGTGGAGCGCCGAGACGCAGTATGGCCGAGTTCACCCTTCCCAAGAACAGCAAGATCGCCAAGGGCCGCGCCCATCGGGCCGAAGGGGGCACCAAGCCCAAATCGTTCAAAGTCTATCGCTACGACCCCGACAGCGGCGCCAATCCGCGCTACGACACCTACACCATCGACCTCGACAAGTGCGGGCCGATGGTGCTCGACGCGCTGATCAAGATCAAGAATGAGGTCGATCCGACGCTGACCTTCCGCCGCTCGTGCCGCGAGGGGATTTGCGGGTCGTGCGCGATGAACATGGGGGGCAAGAACGGGCTCGCCTGCACCACCGCGATCGAGGATCTGGGCGGCGAAGTGCGGATCACGCCCTTGCCGCACATGGAGGTGGTTAAGGACCTGATCCCCGACATGACCCATTTCTATGCGCAATATGCCTCGATCGAGCCGTGGCTCAAATCCTCCACCCCCGAACCCTCGGGAAAGGAGCGCTTCCAATCGCCCGCCGACCGCGAGAAGCTCGATGGCCTTTACGAGTGCATCCTGTGCGCCTGCTGCTCGACGTCGTGCCCGAGCTATTGGTGGAACAGCGACAAGTTCCTCGGCCCCGCAGTGCTGCTCGCCGCCTATCGCTGGCTCGCCGACAGCCGCGACGAGGCGACGGGCGAGCGGCTCGACCAGCTCGAGGATCCGTTCCGTTTGTATCGCTGCCACACGATCATGAACTGCGCCAACGTCTGCCCCAAAGGTCTCAACCCGGCGAAAGCGATCGCCGAAACCAAGAAATTGATCGCCGAGCGCGCGGCGTAACTTGGCGCAAACCGGGTTGCTTATAGCCACTCACTCCAATAGCGGCCATCAATGACCGACGAACCCAAGCATGATGGTCCGCTCGAGGATCCCGACCACCCCGGCTGGCTCAGCTGGGGCCGCTCGCCGCCCGGCACCTTTGTCGCCGCCACGGGCACGTTCATTTTCCGCCCAGACGGTGCGGGACAGGCGCGGGTGCGCTGGTTTCCAACCACGGCCCACCTCAACATCGGCGGATCGATCTTCGGCGGCGCGGTGTTGAGTTTTATCGACATGGCGCTGTTCGCCGGCGGGCGCTGCGCCGGGATGGCGAGCGGGCATTACGTGACGCTCGATTGCGCCACGCACTTCATCGCGCGCGGGGAGGTCGATGTGCCGATGGACGCGGTCGTCCGGCTGGTCGGGCAGACCAAGGGCGGGCACGTCTTCCTGTCGGGCCATTGCGAGCAGGACGGGCGCACCACGCACAGTTTCACCGGTACGCTCAAGCGGATCAAAGACCGCTCGTGACCGGGCCGGTCGGTCGGGCTTATGCCGCGCTGGTCGCCGCAGGCGAAGTGAAGCGCGATCCCGACCAGCAAACCGCGGTCGCCGCGCTCGACCGCTTTGCCGCCTGCCTCGGCAAGGCCGATGGCGGCATCCTGTCCCGCTTGTTTGCCAAGCGCGCGCCAAGCCGCGGGGTCTATCTGTGGGGCGGGGTCGGGCGCGGCAAGTCGATGCTGATGGACCTTGCGTTCGATGCGATCGCGGTGCCAGCCAAGCGCCGAACGCACTTCGCGCCGTTCATGCTCGACGTCCACCAGCGGCTCCGCGCGGCCCGCGCGACCGAGGAGGGCGACCCGGTAGCGACGGTCGCCAAGGCGCTCGCCGACGAGGTCGAATTCCTCGCCTTCGACGAGATGATGGTGACCAACAGTGCCGACGCGATGATCATGTCGCGGCTGTTCACCGCCTTGATCGGCGAAGGCGTGGCGATCGTCACGACCTCCAACCGCCCGCCCAGCGACCTTTATAAGGACGGCCTCAACCGCGAATTGTTTTTGCCGTTCATCCGCCTGATCGAGGGGCGAATGGAGGTAGTGTCGCTCAACGGCCCGACCGATTATCGGCTCGACCGCCTGGCCGGGCTCGACACCTGGCTCTTTCCCAATGGCCCCGAAGCGACCGCCCGGCTGAGCACTGCCTTTTTCCAGCTCACCGATTATCCGGTCGAGGACCGCGACCATGTCCCGAGCGAAGAGCTTGACGTCGGGGGCAAGCGCACGTTGCACGTTCCCAAATCGCTCAAGGGCGTGGCGGTCTTCTCGTTCAGGCGGTTGTGCGGCGAGCCACGCGGCGCCGCCGACTACCTCGCCATCGCGCAGCGCTTTCACACCGTCATCCTGGTCGGTATCCCCGTCCTGACGCGTGACAAGCGCAACGAAGCGGCACGCTTCGTCACCCTGATCGACGCGTTCTACGAGCATCGCGTCAAATTGCTCGCCGCCGCCGACGCCGAGCCCGCCGCGCTTTATCCGGCGGGGGACGGACGCTTTGAATTCGACCGCACCGTCAGCCGCCTCGAGGAGATGCAAAGCGCCGATTATCTGGGCGAAGGGCATGGCATCGTCGCGGATTGACGAGGGCCGCAATCCGCCTAGCGTTTGATTATCTTGGGGGAGACTTTCGATGCACCGACTCGCTGCCGTCCTGCTTGCCACCATCCCCGCCGCCGCGATCAGCGCTCCGCCTGCGCTGACCCCCGCGCAGCACGCCGCGACGCGCATGATGTTCGAACATGTCGTCAATATCCCGACCGTGATCGGGCGCCACCGCGTTCCCGAAATGGCCAAATATGTCGCCGACCAGTTCACTGCCGCGGGTTTCCCCGCCGCCGACGTCCGGGTCATGCCCTATCATACGGGCAGCGCCACGACCGGCGAGGACGAGACCGCCGCGCTGATCGTCCGCTGGCGCGCGCCGGGCGGCTCGAAGGCGCGCCCGATCCTGCTGATGGGCCACATGGACGTGGTCGAGGCCAAGCGCGAGGATTCGACCACCGACCCGTTCGTCCTGACCGAAAAGGACGGCTATTATTATGGCCGCGGGACGATCGACATGAAGGATGGCATCGTCGCCATCACGCGCGCGCTGATCGACCTGAAGACGGCGGGGTTCAAACCCAGGCGCGATATCGTCGTCTTGTTCACAGGTGACGAGGAAACCAACGGAATCGGCGCCGACAAGGGCGCGAGCGAATGGCGCGCCTTGCTCGGCAATCCCGATTTTGGCCTCAATGCCGATGGCGGCGGGGGCGGGTTCGCGGCCGATGGAAGCGCGGCCGGCTTTACCATGCAGACCGCCGAAAAAACCTTCGCCGGCTATACGCTGACGGTGCGCAACCGCGGCGGGCATTCGTCAAAGCCGCGCAAGGACAATGCGATTTATTCGCTGGCGCACGCGCTCGACAAGATCGAGGCGCATCGCTTCGAACCGATGCTCAACGAGACCACGCGGGCCTATTTTGGCGTGCGCGAAAAAATGGAAAAAGGTCCGCTGGGCGACGCGATGCGGCATTGGCTCGCCCGTCCTGGCGATGGTTCCGCGGCCGACGCGATCGAGGCGAGCGAGAGCGAAGTCGGGCTGACCCGCACCCGCTGCGTCCCGACGCGCCTGTTCGCCGGGCACGCCGACAATGCCTTGCCGCAACTCGCCACGGCGATGATCAATTGCCGCATCTTCCCCGGGATCGATCCCAATGCGGTCAAGGCCGACCTCGAACGGATCGTCGACGATAAGGAAGTTATGGTCAGCCGCAACGACCATTACGTCGCCTCGCTCACCTCGCCGCTGCGGGCCGATGTCACCAGCGCCTTCGCGCGCGCGGTCCATGCGCTCCATCCGGGCGCGCCGATCTCGCCTCAGATGTCGACCGGGGCAAGCGATGCGCGCCCCTTCCGGGTTGCCGGAATTCCAGTCTACGGGACCAGTGGCGCATGGATCGTGGTCCCGGTCGATTACCGGGCGCATGGCAAGGACGAGCGGCTCCCGGTCAAGGCGCTCGACGATTCGGTGATCCACTGGCGGCTGATGCTGACCGAACTCGCCGGCCAATAAAAAGGGCCGCTCCAATTGCCCGGAGCGGCCCCCAGCGGCCGGTTGCACTCGGCCGCTAGCTCGACTGGCGCGATTAGCGCAGGTTGTCGATGATCCGCTCGACCAGACTGGTGTTGCGATTGACGACATAAATCTGGTTGTCGCGATAAACATAATTGTAGTTGCGGTTGAGACCGTATTGCGTGCGATAGCGCACCGGGATCTCGGTATAGGTGGTGTAGCCATAGCCGGTCGGGACGCGGTAACCGCGCTTCCACTCTTCCTTGGCCACCTTATCCGGCGACACGCATTTGGTGTTGCGCTTGGCGACACCTGACGCACAGCTGTCGTCACGCGTCCAGTTCATCTTGTAGCGATAGCCTTCCTGGCGATCATCGACGCCGTTGCGGTTGGCGTCGATGGTTCGCTCGCGCCAATCGGCGATGCCGTTGCGGTTCATGTCAACGCTGCCGGATTCGCGATAGTCGAGGATGCCGTTGCCGTTGAGATCGGCATAAGCGCGCTCGCGATAATCGGGAATGCCGTTGCCATTCCGGTCGTAACGGCTCTGGGCGGCGGCGGGCGAGGCCGCCACGACGGCGGCGATCGTGCTCGCGGCCAGAATCAGTATACGCATCATAGGACTCCATTTTCACCTTCCCCGCCAACGCCTGCCCGTGGGGCCAGTTCCGCGACAGACGATCAGGCGCATGTCGCAGCCGACGAGCCGAGTGGGTCGGCGGCCCTTCCTTACCGCTGCTCGGCGGTTGCCCCCGCTGGCCCATCGGGCTAGAGCGCGCCCAACCCCGCCGCCCGCTTTTCGCGCCGCGGTTCAACCTGTTCAGACAAGGGAAGCTGCCTCGTCCATGGCTCGCAAGAAAATCGCGCTGATCGGCGCTGGAATGATCGGCGGCACGCTCGCCCATTTGGCCGCGATGCGCGAACTGGGCGACATCGTCCTGTTCGACATCGCCGAGGGCACGCCGCAGGGCAAGGCGCTCGACATCTCGCAGGCCGCCCCGGTCGACGGCTATGACGTGACGCTCAAGGGCTCGAACGATTACGCCGACATTGCCGATGCCGACGTGTGCATCGTCACCGCCGGGATCGCGCGCAAGCCCGGGATGAGCCGCGACGATTTGCTCGGCATCAATCTAAAAGTCATGAAGGCTGTCGGCGAGGGCATCAGGGCCAATGCTCCCAACGCCTTCGTCATCTGCATCACCAACCCGCTCGACGCAATGGTGTGGGCGCTGCGCGAATTCTCGCAGCTTCCGCACCATATGGTCGTCGGCATGGCGGGCGTGCTTGACAGCGCGCGCTTCCGCCACTTCCTCGCCGACGAGTTCAAGGTCTCGGTCGAAGACGTCACCGCCTTCGTGCTCGGCGGCCACGGCGACACGATGGTCCCGATTGTCAACTATTCGACCGTTGCCGGCATCCCCATTCCCGACCTCATCAAGATGGGTTGGTCGACGCAGGAGCGGATCGACGCGATCGTCAAGCGCACCCGCGGCGGCGGCGGCGAGATCGTCGCCTTGCTCGGCAACGGCAGCGCCTTCTACGCCCCCGCCACCAGCGCCATCGCGATGGCCGAAAGCTTCCTCAAGGACAAGAAGCGCGTCCTTCCCGCGGCGGCCAACCTCACCGGCCAGTACGGGATCGACAATCTCTACGTCGGCGTCCCCGTCGTGATCGGCGCCGGCGGGGTCGAGAAGATCGTCGAAATCGCCCTCGACGAGGAAGCGCAAAAGAACTTCACCGTCAGCGTCGACGCGGTCAAGGAATTGCTGGTGGCGTGCAAGGCGATCGATTCGAGCTTAAGCTAAGCGTGTGCTCCCGCGAAGGCGGGAGCCTAGACAGGATCCCCGACTTCGGGGATCCTTCGGGAGGTGCGGGTTGAAAGCTGGGTACGCCTACATGATGGCAAGCCAGCGCAACGGAACGGTTTACACGGGCTCGACGAGCAATCTGGTGCAGCGCGTGCATCAGCACCGCCACCAATTGGCCGACGGGTTCACGAAGGAACATGGTTGCAAAATTCTGGTCTGGTTCGAAATCTATGACGATCTACAGGAAGCCCGACTGCGAGAACGGCGGATCAAGGAATGGAACCGGCTGTGGAAGTTGCAATTGATCGAACAGGCCAATCCCGAGTGGAACGACCTGTTCGAGTCTTTGATTTAGGACTGGGCTCCCGCCTTCGCGGGAGCACGATGGAGCACATGTCTAGATGAGCATTCTCGTCAACAAGAACACCAAGGTCATCACCCAGGGGATGACCGGCGAAACCGGTACGTTCCACACCCAGCAAGCGCTCGCCTACGGGACGCAGATGGTTGGCGGCGTGACCCCCGGCAAGGGCGGGTCGACGCACATCGGGCTCCCCGTGTTCAACACCGTCGCCGAAGCGGTGCAGAAGACCGGCGCCGATGCCTCGGTGGTCTATGTCCCGCCGCCCTTCGCCGCGGACTCGATCATGGAGGCGATCGACGCGCAAGTCCCGCTGATCGTGTGCATCACCGAGGGTATTCCCGTGCTCGACATGGTCCGCGTCAAGCGTGCGCTGTCGGGCAGCAAGTCGCGGCTCATCGGCCCCAATTGCCCCGGCGTGCTGACCCCCGAGGAATGCAAGATCGGGATTATGCCCGGAAGCATCTTCAAGAAGGGCAGCGTCGGGGTCGTGTCGCGCTCGGGCACCTTGACCTATGAAGCGGTGTTTCAGACCACCAACGAAGGCCTCGGCCAGACCACCGCGGTCGGCATCGGCGGCGACCCGGTCAATGGCACCAACTTCATCGATGTGCTCGAACTGTTCATGGCCGACGACGACACCAAGTCGATCATCATGATCGGGGAGATCGGCGGCGCGGCCGAGGAAGAGGCCGCGCAATTCATTGCCGACGAAGCGCGTCGCGGACGCAAGAAGCCAATGGTCGGCTTCATCGCCGGCCTCACCGCGCCTCCGGGTCGCCGCATGGGCCACGCCGGGGCGATCGTCTCGGGCGGCAAGGGTGACGCCGGCAGCAAGATCGCGGCGATGCAGGCGGCTGGAATTACCGTCTCGCCGAGCCCATCTGAATTGGGCCGCACGTTGGCGGAACGGCTCAAGGGCTAAGGACCGCATAATGGACTCGATGGCGATCGATCGCGAAGAGGGGCCGAGCTGGGCGCGGGCGAACTGGCCGCTGTCGAGCCTCGACGCCAACAACCTCGGGCTCGATCCGACCGAGGCGACGCTTGAGCAGGTGGGCAAGACCGCCGCCGCGATGGCGACGGCCACCGGCGCCGATCCCGACTCCATTCGCCGCGCCGCCGACGATTCGATCCGCGCGATGATGCTGATCCGCAGCTATCGTGTGCGCGGCCACCTCGCCGCCAAGTTGGACCCGCTCGGCCTCGCCCACTTCGCGCAAGTGCCCGAACTCCAGCCCGCCTATCACGGCTTCAGCGATGCCGACATGGACCGCAAAATCTGGCTTGGCGGTACGCTCGGCTTCGATTCCGCCAGCCTGCGCGAGATCGTTCCAGTGCTCGAGGCCAATTATTGCGGCACCGTCGGCCTTGAATATATGCACATCAACGACCTCGAGGAGCGCCGCTTCCTCCAGGAGCGGATGGAGGGCAAGGCGGCCGAGATCGTCTTCACCCGCGAAGGCAAGCAGTCGATCCTCGAAAAGGTAATCCACGGCGAGCAATGGGAAAAATTCCTCGCTCGCAAATATGTCGGGACCAAACGGTTCGGGCTGGACGGCGGAGAGAGCGCGGTCCCGGCGCTCGAATCGATCATCAAATATGGCGGCGCGATGGGCATTACCGAAATTGCCGTCGGCATGTCGCATCGCGGCCGCTTGAACGTCCTCGCCAACGTCATGGGCAAGCCCTATCGCGCGATCTTCCACGAATTCGCCGGGGGCAGCGCCAATCCCGACGATGTCGGCGGGTCGGGCGATGTCAAATATCACCTCGGCACCTCGTCCGACCGCGAGTTTGACGGCAACACTGTTCATTTGAGCCTGCTGCCCAATCCGTCGCATCTGGAAGCGGTCGATCCGGTCGTGCTCGGCAAGGCGCGCGCGGTTCAGACGTTGCGCGGCGACAAGCATGGCAAGACCGTGCTCCCCGTCCTGCTCCACGGCGACGCCGCCTTCGCGGGGCAGGGGATCGTCGCCGAATGCTTCGGCTTCTCGGGCCTGCCGGGCTATGGCACCGGCGGCACGATCCATTTCGTCATCAACAATCAGGTCGGGTTCACCACCTCGCCGCAGTTCGGCCGGTCGTCGCCCTACCCGTCGGACATCGCCAAGTCGGTCCAGGCGCCGATCCTCCACGTCAATGGCGACGACCCCGAAGCGGTGACCTTTGCCTGCAAGCTGGCGATCGAGTTCCGCCAGAAGTTCGAGCGCGATATCGTCATCGACATGTGGTGCTATCGCCGGTTCGGGCACAATGAGGGCGACGAGCCAAGCTTCACCCAGCCGTTGATGTACGCCGCGATCGCCAAGCATCCCCCGATCAGCCAGATTTATGGCGCGCGGCTGATCGAGCAAGGCGTGGTCGACCAGGCGTGGATCGACGAGCGCACCAAGCAGTTCACGACGCTGCTCGAAGGCGAGTTCGAGGCGGGCACCTCCTATCTGCCCAACAAGGCCGACTGGTTCGAAGGCCGCTGGTCGAAGCTCAAGCGCCCGGCCGAGCCCGTGCTCGGCCGCCGCAACGCCAATACCGCGCTCGACGATGCGCAGTTCTCCCGGCTTGGGCGATTGCTCACCACCGTCCCCGCCGATCTTGCGATTCACAAAACGCTCGGACGCATTCTCGCGGCGAAAAAGGCGATGTTCGACAGCGGCGCCGGGATCGACTGGGCAAGCGCCGAAGCGCTCGCCTTCGGCTCGATCGCCGAGGATGGCTATCGCGTCCGCCTATCGGGGCAGGATTCGGGCCGCGGCACGTTCAGCCAGCGCCACGCGGTGTGGGTGGACCAGACTTCGGGCGACAAATACATCCCGCTGCGGATGATCGAAAAGGATGGCAGCCCGCGTTTCGAAGTGCGCGACAGCCCGCTTTCCGAATTCGGTGTGCTCGGCTTCGAGTATGGCTATTCGATCGCCGACCCCGAGACGTTGGTGCTGTGGGAGGCGCAGTTCGGCGATTTCGCCAATGGAGCGCAGACCATCATGGACCAGTTCATCGCCTCGGGCGAAGCCAAGTGGCTGCGCCTTTCGGGTCTCGTCCTGCTCCTGCCCCACGGCTTCGAAGGGCAGGGGCCGGAGCATAGCAGCGCGCGCCTGGAACGTTATCTGCAGCTGTGCGCCGACGACAATATCCAGGTCGCCAACTGCACCACCCCGGCCAATTATTTCCACATCCTGCGCCGGCAGATGCACCGCGACTTCCGCAAGCCTTTGGTGATGATGACGCCCAAGTCGCTGCTCCGCCACAAGCTCGCCGTGTCGACCCGTGCGGATTTTGTCGGCGAAGGCCATTTCAAACGTATCCTCAGCGACCTCGCCCCGCCCGCCGCGGGGCAGACCAAGCGTCTTGTCCTGTGCTCGGGCAAGATCGCCTATGAGCTGATGGAGGCGCGCGACGCGGCGGTCGCAAAGGGCGCCCCCGCCGAAACCGAAATCATCCGCGTCGAGCAATTATACCCGTTCCCGTCGGAGCCTCTGGTCAAGCGCCTCAAGGCGATGGCGGGTCTCGCCGACCTCGTGTGGGCGCAGGAGGAGCCGCGCAACAATGGCGCGTGGAGCTTCGTCCAGGACCTGCTGGAATGCTGCCTGGCAGAGGCCGGCCACGCCGCGCTGCGCCCGCGCTATGCCGGGCGCGCCGCCTCCGCCTCACCTGCAACGGGTCTTGCAAAACGCCATGTCGCCGAGCAAGCCGCGCTGATCGCCGACGCGCTCGGCCAGCGCGCCGCCGCCCCGGCCGCTGCCGAGGCCGCGATCGACACCGTTCACAAGGCCGGAAAGGCCGGGAGTTAGTTTATGCCGACCGACGTCAAAGTCCCTGCGCTGGGCGAATCGATCACCGAAGCGACGATCGGCCAGTGGCTCAAGGCGCCGGGCGATGCCGTCGCGCTCGACGAACCGATCGCCAGCCTCGAAACCGACAAGGTCAGCGTCGAAGTCCCCTCGCCGGTCGCGGGAACACTGAGCGAACAATTGTTCAAGGAAGGCGACACCGTCGCCGTCGGCGCGGTCTTGGCGCGGGTGGGGGAGGGTGACGCTGCTGTCAGTACCCCGGCGGAGGCCGGGGCCCAGGCCGCCGCGCCAGTGGTGGAAACAGCTTCGCCGGCTGCGCCGACGCCCGAACCTCGACCTGCGCCGGGGAACGAGGATGCTGCATTGACCCTGTCCCCCGCAGTCCGCCGCGCGGTGCTCGAAAACCATGTCGATCCGTCGGGCATCAAGGGCAGCGGCAAGGACGGTCGACTGACCAAGGACGACGTGCTTCTCGCTGCCAAAGCCAAGGCGCCGAGCGCACCGGCAGCCGCGTCATTCGCGGCGCCTGCCGCCGCGCCTGCCGCGGCGCCTTCGGCTTCCTCCGGCGAACGCCGCGAAGAACGCGTCAAGATGACGCGCATGCGGCAGACCATCGCGACGCGTTTGAAGGAGGCGCAGAACACCGCCGCGCTGCTCACCACCTTCAACGACGTCGATATGTCGGCGGTGATCGACGCGCGAGCCCGCTACAAGGACCTGTTCGAGAAGAAGCACGGAGTCCGCCTCGGCTTCATGGGCTTCTTCGTCAAAGCCGTCGCGCTCGCCGCCAAAGAACTTCCGGCGGTCAACGCCCGGATCGAAGGCGACGAGATCGTCTATAATGATTATCTCGACGTCTCGGTCGCGGTGTCGGCTCCCAAGGGGCTGGTCGTCCCCGTCGTCCGCAATGCCGACGCGATGAGCTTTGCCGAGATCGAAAAAGCTGTCGCCGCATTCGGCAAGAAGGCCAAGGACGGCACCCTCACCGCCGACGACATGAAGGGCGGCACCTTTACCATCTCCAATGGCGGGGTATTCGGCGGGCTGCTCTCGACCCCGATCATCAACCCGCCGCAGTCGGCGGTGCTCGGCATGCACCGCATCGAGGACCGCCCCGTCGCCCGCGACG
>CAXSCF010000021.1:0-31447 GCA_964235815.1 uncultured Sphingomicrobium sp. | reverse complement strand
TCGCCGCTCAAGCAACCAACCCGGGTGTCGAGGCGGAACAGCCCCCAGGGCATAAGACCCAATGACACCCCTATTCGGTCTTGCACCCGGTGGGGTTTACCATGCCGCGCCCGTTGCCGGCCGCGCGGTGCGCTCTTGCCGCACCCTTTCGCCCTTACCGGCCCGAAAGCCGGCGGTGTGTTTTCTGTGGCACTGTCCCTGAAGCCGCGACCCGAAAGCCGAAGCCCCGCCGGGTGTTACCCGGCACCGTCATTCCGTGGAGCCCGGACTTTCCTCGCCCATCTTGCGACAGCCGCGGTCGCCCGGTCCCCTGACGGGGTGGCTTTAGGGCAAAGGTGGGCGATACTCAAATGCGTTTGTCCTGAGCCCTTCACCCGCTCTCGCTGAGCCTGTCGGAGGGTCGGTTGCGAAAGTGGCGCGAAGTTGACGAGGACTTTTCGAAAGGCTCAGAGTGAGCGCATGTGGGGAGGCTCACTGCGGCCTTGGCAGCAGCAGCGAGAGCAGTTTGGCGCGGCATTCGCCGTCGACGATGCCGTCGATGCGATCGGGACGGAAGCGGCGCTGGAAGGCGATCGTCGCCTTCCTCGCGTCGCCGACGTCATAGCCGAAGCGCTCGAGCGCAAGCGTGAAGCCGGCGTCGGTCCAGAACGGGTCCATCAAGTCGCGGGTCGGGCTGGGCAAGGCGAGCCGCCGCTGGGCAAGCGCGCCCCACGGAAACAATTCTCCCGGATCGTCCTTGCGCGCCGGGGCAATGTCCGAATGTCCGACGATATTGCCGCGCCCGATGCCGTGACGCGCCTTGATATCGGCGATCAGCGGAATGAGCGACGCGATCTGTTCGTCGGGAAACGGGCGATATCCAAATTCATGTCCCGGATTGACGATCTCAATCCCAATGCTCGCCGAATTGACGTCGCTAATGCCGCGCCAATAGCTTTTGCCTGCATGCCAGGCGCGCATCTCCTCATCGACGAGGCGAATGATGTCGCCATTTTCCTTGACGAGATAATGGGCGGAGACGCCTGCGTCCTGACTGCGCAGGCGGGCAAGCGCGGCGTCGGCATCGGGCATTCCGGTGTAATGGAGCACGATCATCGACACCGGCAGGGACCGCTCGTTGAAATTGGGCGATGGACAATCGGCGATGATCATCGGCGCATGGCGCATGGCGGGTGGAGTCGGGTCAAGCCCTCGACCGGGATTGCGGCCGGTATCCGATCAGGCGAACGAAGCGCGGCGTTCCTCACGATCGGTCCCGGCCAGGCGATAGAGCCCGCGCCAGTCGCGATCGGCGACCAGTTTTTCGGTCTGGCCGATGACGGTTTCGCCGGCGCCGAGCATGAGCCAGCCATCGGGCGCGAGACTGGACGCAAGCCGATCGAAGGCGGCGCGCTTGCGGTCGCCGCTGAGGTAAAGCAGGACGTTGCGACACAGGACAACGTCGAACTGGCCGGGGTGGGGCGGCATTTCGAGAATATTGTGGACCTGGAAGCGAACCATTCGGCGCAGGTTTTCGGACACGCGCCAGCCGGCATCGCTTTCCTCGAACCAGCGGATCATCTGCATCGCGGCAAGCCCGCGCTGGGCCTCGAACTGGGTGTAGAGGCCGGTCCGCGCACGATCGACGGCCCCTTCGCTGACATCGCTGCCGATCAGGTCGATGGTCCAGCCCTGCCAGCGCACGGGGTCTTCGGCGAACAGCATCGCCAGCGTGTAGAGCTCCTGCCCGGTCGAGCAGCCGGCCGACCAGACGCGCAGACGGCGGCTGTCGCGACGACGCTCGGCAAGTGCCGGCAATGCGGTCCGGCCAAGCTGGTCGAACGGAGCACGATCGCGGAAAAAATAGGTTTCGTTGTTGAGCAACGCCTCGACCACGCGCTGCGACAGCGATGGCTCCTTGCCCATGACGAGGATGGTGATGAGCTCGTCGAGCGTGGCGATGCCGCGTTCGCGCAGCAGCGACGACAGCGCAGTTTCGATTCGCCAGCGGCGGCTCATCGTCAATTGTTGACCCGTCCGCGCTTCAAGCAAGCCGGCGAGAATGCGGATCGAGCTGTCGCTTACCTGCACGCGGCCCCCTCGGCACGAAGCGCAATCCGCCGCGCGATCTTGAGCGGGGGGAGCACGGCGCAGGCGAGGCCGGCATCGACCACTGCGCGCGGCATTCCCCACACCGCCGACGTTGCTTCGTCCTGCGCGATGACCGACCCGCCCGCGGCGACGAGCCGCGCGGCGCCTTCGCTCCCGTCGCGGCCCATCCCGGTAAGCATGATCCCGAGCGCGCGCGGGCCGAGGATTTCGGCGGCGCTGGACAGCATTGGATCGACCGAGGGCAGGCAGCCCGACGCCATGCGCTGGTTTGACAAGCGGATAACAAGCCGATCGGCGATCCGGTCGATATTAAGGTGTGCATCGCCAGGCGCGATCACGATCTGGTCGGAGTTGAGCCGCATACCTTCTTCGGCGACCATCGCGGTTCGGCCCGAGGCTCCGGCCAGCTGGCGCGCGAGCACGGTCATGAACGGTGCCGGAAGATGCTGAGTGACCAAAATCGGAACGTGAATCTGCTTCGGCAGGGCTTCGAACAATGTCGCGAGGGCATGGATGCCGCCGGTGGAGGCTCCGATCGCGACCAGACCGAGCGGGGCCTGGGCCATGTCGGGGGCGTGGGCCATCGTTCCCGTCGGGGAAAGGCGTGGCGCGGCAGCGGCATAATGAAAATCGACCCGGCCCAGCGCGCGCAGCTTGGCCATCAAGATTTCCGAGAAGCGCCCGTTGAAGCGCCCCGTCCCGGGTTTGGGGAGTGTGTCCGCGGCGCCGAGCGCGAGGGCGGCGACGGTTTCCTCGGCGCCCTCCTCGGCAAGCGAGGACACGATCAGCACCCGCGCGCCACGCGCCGCCTTGAGGATGTCGGGAATCGATTTGAGCCCCCCTGCTCCGGGCATTTCGAGATCGAGCAGGATAACGTCGACGCGGACTTGGCCGAGTGCCTCGATCGCATCTTCGGCGGTGCCCGCGACCGCGACGATCTCGAACCCGCCGTCGGTTTCGACCATTCGGCCGAGGACCGCGCGAGCCACCATCGAATCATCGACGATCATCAGGCGCAGGCGGCGTCCGGGTGCGGAAGCGACGCCGGCACCGCAATCGGGCCGCGAGGAGGCGAGAGTCGTCGTCATCGAGGCGACTTCAGGCAACCCCGACAAGTTGCAGCTTGATGTGGAGCGTCTCGCGATCGAACGGCTTCATGACATATTCGTCGGCGCCCGCTTCAAGCGCGGCGCGGATGTGCGCCATGTCGTTTTCGGTGGTGCAAAAGACCACCTTGGGCTGATCCTCATGGCCGCGCTGGCGGAGTAGTTTGAGGAATTCCATCCCGCTCATGACGGGCATGTTCCAGTCGAGCAGGACAACGTCGGGCATGCTGGCGATGCAGCGGTCGAGGGCTTCCTTGCCGTCCCCGGCTTCCTCGACCTGGAATTCAAGCGTCTCGAGAATATGGCGGGCGACCTTGCGGATCACCTTGCTGTCATCGACGATAAGGCAGGTTTTCATGGAATAGACGCTTTCTAGGGCTCGCTTGTCGTCGCGGGTTTAGCGAACAAGGGTTTCCAAGGACTTAAGCCGCGGCGCGGTCGCTCGCCGGGCCGCTGATGATCTCCGCGATATCGACCAGCAGGCGCGGACCTTCATCGGTCTCGATCATGCCGAGGCCGACGCGTTGCCAGCCCGCCGCCATCGTCGCGCGCAATGGCACGGGATCGGACATGGCCTCGACCACGTCTTCGACGGCATCGACGGTCAGCGCATAATGGTGACCGTCGACCTCGACCACGGCGGCCTCGCGCAGCCCCGACAGATCGGTCGTCCCCAGTTCGAGGCTGCGCTGACAGTCGATCACGGTCAGCACTCGGCTGCGCAAGGCGGAAAGGCCGGCCACGTGCGGCGCGGCCCGCGGCACAGGACTGAGCGCTTCGAGCTCGACCACGCTTTCGACCTTGGCGGCGGGAAAGGCGACGCGACTGCCGGCGATCGTCACAATCAACAATAATTGGTTCATCGACCCCTCCCCGCTCCGGCGGACTTGAGCGCGATCATCAGCCCGGCGCGGTCATAACGGTAGATGCTGGCGGTGCCGTCGGCGGCGTCGGGGTCCGAGGCCAAGGTCAGCACCTGGGCGTCCCCGGTGGCGCGGGGTGGCGCCCCGTCGGACCGAATGACGAGATCGGGCAGCAAATCGTCGCTTTCGCCGATGACGACATAACCAGCCGCTTCGACGATCGGGCGAAGCATGTTCTGCATCCACGGATCGTCGGACGGCAGGCAGCACACGGGCGGAGCGCCGGGGCGCGCATTGGCCCCGAGATGCTCGGCGAACAGCCAGTGGACATCGACCAGTTCGGCCGGCTCGCCGCCGATCAGCGTGACGCCGGAGATTTCCCCGGGGTGCGCGGCCGCGATGACGTCATGGTCGTTCGTCATCAAGTCGATCACTTCGGCGAAGGCATAGCCGATTTCGTGCGCCCCGTCGTTGAGACGGAACAGGCGGACCTTGCCTTCGAAAACGGTATCGGAGGCGGTCCCTGAGAGCGGCAGGATGGCCTCGCCAAGCTGGACTCGCAGCGGGCCCGCGCCGTGGCGAATGGCCTCGGCCGGGACTTCCTCGATGCGGTCGACGACGCCAAGGCGGATCGCGCGGCGTGCGCCATCCAGCCCGCGGAACAGCAGCACCGGGGCCGCGGCGACGACCGCCGCGGGCATGGCGCCATCGACGACGCGGCTGCCGCGTTCGCTTTGTTCGAACAGGATGCCGCCGACCTCGGCGAGACCGGCGGGGGCGAACAGCAGGATCGGGCTGCCGTCATCGGCGAGCGTGGTGCCGGCATAAAGCCCGGTCGCCATCACCGCTGGGGCAGCCGGCTTGACCACCAATTCTTCATGATCGTGGATGCGATCGACCGCGAGCGCGAACAAATCCCCCCCGGCCGGCTTGAGCACCACCAGCGTGCGTTCGTGATCGAGCATCGCGCTGTCGAGGCCGAGCACGTCGGCGAGATTGATCTGCGGCACGCGGCGACCACGAATGGTGGCGATCCCGGCGCCGCCGATCCGTTCGAGCGTGACGCTTGAGCCGTTGGCGCGGACGATCTCCTCGATCGCGGCGCGCGGGATGGCGAAATGCTGGCTACCGATCGACACCGTCAAGGCGGGAATGATCGTCAAGGTCAGGGGAACGCGCAGCGTCATGCGGGTGCCGCGTCCGACGGTCGAATCGACCTCGACGATCCCGCCGATGCGCTCAACGTTGGAGCGGACGACGTCCATCCCCACGCCACGCCCGCTGATTGCGGTCACGGCTTGGGCGGTCGACAATCCGGCCTCGAAAATCAGGGCAAGACGCTCGCGCGGGTTCAGCGCGGCGGCCTCATCCTTGGTCAGTGTTCCCGCGGCGACGGCTTTTTCGACCAGCCGCTCGCCGTCGATGCCCTTGCCGTCATCGACGATGTCGATCAGGATCTGGTTGCCCGACTGGCGCGCGGAGACCGACAGCAAGCCGATTTCGCGCTTGCCCGCCTGCAAACGCGCGGCGGGGCTTTCGATGCCATGATCGACCGCGTTGCGGATGATGTGGGTCAGCGGATCGCGGATCATCTCGATCATTTCGCGATCGAGTTCGACGTCGCCGCCCTCGATATCGACCAGCACCTGCTTGCCAAGCTCGCTCGACAAATCGCGGACCATGCGCGGGAGCGCGACGAACAGATTTTCGATGCGCTGCATACGCGTGCGGGTGATCGCGTCGCGCATCTGCGCGATAATCCCCGACAAGCGCTCGAACGCGCCGTCGACGGTGACATCGCCGCTCGATTCGCGCAGTCGGCGGGCAAGCTCGTTGCGGGCCAGCACCATGTCCGACACCCCCGACATCACCCGGTCGAGCAATTCGACCGAGAGGCGAATGGTGCGCGGAGCGGCGCCGGCGGGCTTGAGCGCAGCATCGGCGGTGGCAAGCGCGGCCGCGGGCAGCTCGGCACCAGGCTCGAGCCCCGCGATGAGCGCTTCGTCGTCGCCTGCGGGAAACGCCTCCTTGGCCTCGATCGCCGCGACCATCTCACCGATCCGGTCGATCACCGCCAGCACGCCGCTGACCAAACCATGATCGGGCGTGCGGCGCCCGGCGCGGCAATCGGCCAGGGCATCTTCGGCGGCGTGGCTCAGCGCCTCGAGCCGGGGAAAGTCGAAAAAGCCGCAATTGCCCTTCACCGTGTGGACGAAGCGAAAAATGCTGTCGAGCCGCGCGCGATCGTCGGGACTGGCTTCCCAGGCGACGATCTCGCCGCCCAAGGCCTCGAGCATTTCGCGGCATTCGGCCGTAAAGTCAGCGATCAGATCGTCCATGGTCGCGCATTGCCCCGCTATTGCTCGGGACCTCTATGCCGCCAAGGAGTTAACGCCGCCTTATCCGTGCTGCGCCTCGGGCAGCGGCAGGGTCACGCCGATCAGGAGCAATTCGGACGACGGGTCGCTCAACTGGATCGACCCGCCCGCCTCGGCCGCCAGTTCGTGCGCCAGCCAGGCCCCCGCCGCGCGCGGCTCGACGCCTTCACCGGTCGCGCCCTTGATGATCGTGTCGCGCAGCGTCGGATCGACCAGCACGCGGGGCCCTTCGGCGCGGATCACCATTTCGATCGCGGTGTCGCTTCGCTCGGCGCCCACATCAAGTCGTCCGCCGCGCACCAGCGCGTCGCCCGCAATCATTGCCAGATTGAGCAGCAATTTGACCGTTCCCTTCGGCAAGCGCTCGTCGGCGACAAGCCAGCCCAGTTCGATGCGCTTTTCAGCGCCATAAAGCCCGTCGAGCGCGCCTTTGGCTTCGCGCGTGTCGATTTCGGCGCCGAACCCGCCCCCGGCGCCAAACGCGAGACGAAAGAATTTGAGCTTGTTCGCACTCGCCCGGGCACTGTCGGCAAGCAATTCCAGACAGCGCTCGCGCATCTCGGGGTCCTGCTCGTCGGCCAGCAGTTCGATACCATTGTTGAGCGCACCGACCGGCGACAATAGGTCATGGCACAGGCGGCTGCACAGCAAGCCGGCGAGATCGATCGAATTCATCGCACCTTGATGCGCGAGGCACGCACAGGGTGCAAGGTGCCATTGAAACCACGCGCTCCCTCGCCCACATCCCTCGCATGGCCGGGGGGCAATCATCACTGCACATCGCGCTCGCTCCGGGCCACGCCGGCTGGCGCCTCGATCGCGCGCTGGCGGACAGCGTCCCGACCCTGTCGCGTGAACGGTTGAAAGTGCTGACCAAGGCCGGCGCTTTGTCGCGCCCCGACGGCAGTGCGGCGCGTGACCCGGCGTTCAAGGTCAGGGGCGACGAAGTCTTCACTCTCGCCGTCCCTGCCCCCGAACCGGCCCATAATGAGCCGCAGGAAATCGCGCTGGGAATCGTCTATGAGGACGAGCATCTGCTGGTGGTCGACAAGCCGGCAGGGCTGGTGGTCCATCCGGCCGCAGGCAATCGCGACGGGACGATGGTCAATGCGCGGCTCCACCAGTGCGGCGGATCGCTGAGCGGAATCGGCGGGGTGGCGCGTCCCGGGATCGTCCACCGCATCGACAAGGATACGTCGGGGTTGCTGGTCGTTGCCAAGCACGATCTGGCGCATGAGGGACTGGCACGGCAATTCGCCGACCACAGCATCGAGCGGCGCTATCTGGCGATCGTGTCGAACGTCCCGCGGCTTTTGGCGGGAACGGTCGATGCGCCGCTGGCGCGATCGCCCCACGACCGCAAGAAGATCGCGATCGTCGATGCCAGGGCGCACGAGCGGGGCACCGGCAAGCGCGCAGTGACCCACTGGAAGCGGCTCGAGGTGCTCAATCGCGCGGCCTTGATCGAATGCCGGCTCGAAACCGGGCGAACGCATCAAGTGCGGGTGCATCTGGCGTCGATCGGATTCCCCCTGGTCGGGGATCCGGTGTATGGGCGGACCCGGCCCGAGCATCGCGCGCTGCTCAAGCAACTGGGATTCGAGCGCCAGGCGCTTCACGCGACCCACCTCGGCTTCATCCATCCGGTGACCAAGCGTCGTTTGTCGTTCGACAGCGCCCTTCCATCGGACATGCAGGAACTGTTCAGCGCGCTTGGTGTATAGGATTTGGACGGCTACGGGCGGGATGCGATCCGACCTGGCCAGGGAGTGATGACGAATATGGCAAAAGCGACCGGCAAGATGGTCTCGATCCCCGCCGCAGGCGGCGAAGCGGGCCTCAATCGCTATCTCGGCGAGATCAAGAAATTTCCGATCCTCGCGCCCGAGGAGGAATATATGCTTGCCCAGGCATGGCGCGAGCATGGCGATACCGATGCGGCTGCGCGCCTGGTCAATTCGCACCTGCGGCTCGTGGCCAAGATCGCGATGGGCTACCGCGGCTACGGATTGCCCGTCAGCGAACTCATCTCCGAAGGCAACATCGGCCTGATGCAGGGCGTCAAGAAGTTCGAACCCGAACGCGGGTTCCGCCTGGCCACCTATGCGATGTGGTGGATTCGTGCCTCGATCCAGGAATTCATCCTGCGCTCGTGGAGCCTGGTCAAGATCGGCACCACCGCGGCTCAGAAAAAATTGTTTTTCAACCTGCGGCGGATGAAGAATCAGATCGAGGCGTTCGAGGACGGCGACCTCAAGCCGGCGCACGTCACCAAGATCGCGACCGACCTCGGCGTGACCGAGGCCGAAGTGATCAGCATGAACCGGCGGATGGGCATGGGCGGCGACACCTCGCTCAACGCGCCGCTGCGCGACACCGATGGCGAGGGCCAATGGCAGGACTTCCTGGTCGACAATGGGCCGCTCCAGGACGAGATCATCGCCGATGACGAGGAACGTCAGGTGCGACATGATTTGCTGACCGAAGCGATGGGCAGCCTCAATGATCGCGAAAAGCATATCCTGACCGAGCGGCGGCTGGTCGACGAGCCCAAGACCCTGGAGGATTTGAGCCAGGTCTACAGCGTCAGCCGTGAGCGGATTCGCCAGATCGAAGTGCGTGCGTTCGAGAAGTTGCAGGCGGCGCTGATCAGACTCGCGGGCGAGCAGCGCTTGCTTCCGGCGACCTAATCGTCGTCGTCGTCGTCGTTATGGCGGCGCATCAGCGAGAGGCCGGCAGCGGCGGCAAGCAGGGCCGCGCCGGCGCTCGCTTTGCCCTTGCGGCGAAGCAACGACAGGCCAACGGTCGATAGCGCCGACGCCGCCATGCCCAGCTTGGCGCCACCGGCGATTCGCGCCGCGCGATTGGTGGCGCGCGACACAAGATAGGAATGATCGCTGGAGGGCGCCTCCCCAGCGCGGTTGGATGGGGTGAGCGGGAAAGGTGTCGCCGCGGCAAAATCTGGCGCCTCGCCTTTGTCGCTATCATCGGACCCAGCGGCGACATGATCGGCCGACCAGGCGCCGCGCGTTCCCAGCGGCGTGGCGGTGCCGTCGGTCGTATCCTGCGCGGTTTGATGTTCGAATTCGCTGTTCAGCTCGGCGCCGAACAGAAAGATGTAGCTCGATAGATAGACCCAGGTAAGCAACGCGACGACGCCGCCGATCGAACCATAGGTCGCGCCATAATTGGCGAAGCGAGTGACGTAGATTCCGAATGCGACGCTGAGCAGCAACCAGCCGATCCCGGACAAAGCGGTCCCCGGGGTCAGCCAGGTCCACTTCGCCCTGGCGCGCGACGGCGCATAGCGGTAGAGCGTCGCGGCGGCGGCGGCGGCTCCCGCCAACACCGATAGTGCGCTGACAATGCGGATCAGAAGCAAAACGAACGCCGGCGCCTCGGGAACGAGGCTTTCGAGAAAGCGCAGGACGGTGATCACCCCGACCGCGACGAGCGCAAGCACGACCGCCGCGACCGTGATCGCCAGCGCCAGAAAGGTGACCTTGATGAAGCCGCGCTTCTCCTCTTCCTCATAAGCGACGTTGAGTGCGGTGATCACAGCCCCGGCGGCGTTGCGCGCGCCGAACAAGGCAATTCCGAGCGCGAGAAGCAGGCCGAAGCCTTTCTTGCCCGACGAGGTCGCGACGACATTCATCAACTGTTCGCCGATCAGCTTCGCGACGTCGCCCGGCATCACGCTGGTGAGCGATTGCATGGTCTTCAGCACGGTTTCGGGGCGGGCGATGAGGCCGTAGCTCAGCACGATCGCGCCAAGCAGAGGGACGAGCGCCAGAAAGGCGTAAAAGGCGACGCCGGCCGCGATCAGGCCGACATTGTCCTTGGTCGCCTCGCGCCATGTGCGGATCACAATTTCCTTCCATCCCAGCAACGGCATCGCCCACGGCGCCGTGGCGCGACGACCGTGGTCGTCGGATGATGTGGGAGGAGAGGATGGATCCATCCGGCCTCAACCGCAGCCCACGGGTTGCGTTCCGCCCTCTTGATTTTATCACGGCGCGCGCCGACCAACGACGATTGCAGAGCGCCCACCGCTCGACGCGACTCGGCGCCCTTCGCCAACCGGAGGAAGGATCGCCGCATGCCCAATTCACCTGATGGAGCGACGCCCGGCGTCAGGGCGATCGCGCTGGTCGGACCGGCCGGCGCGGGGAAGACCGATCTCGCCGAGGCCATGCTCTTCGCAAGCGGAGCGATTTCGCGCCAGGGATCGAGCAGCGCGGGCAGCAGCGTCGGCGATTCAAGTCCCGAGGCGCGCGCCCGAGGCGGATCGACCGAGCTCAACTTGCTTCATTTCGATTATCTGGGAGACCAGTTCGCATTGATCGACTCGCCCGGGGCGGTCGGTTTTGGCGGCGACGCATTGCGCGCGATCGCGCTTGCCGATCTGGCGGTCGTGGTGGTCGATCCCGACCCCGCGCGCGCCGCACTTGCCGCGCCGGCGCTGCGCCTGCTTGACGAACAGGGCATTCCGCACCTGATCTTCGTCAATCGCATCGACCAGGCGCATGGCTCGATCCGCGACCTGCTTGCGGCGCTCCAGCCATTGTCGGTGTCGCCGCTCATCGCACGCCAGATTCCGATCCGCGATGGCGACAAGATCAGCGGCTTCGTCGATCTCGCGCTGGAACGCGCATTTCAGTACGAAGCCGGCAAGCCCTCGAGCGCGATTTCGATGCCGCTCGATCTCGCCGAGCGCGAGGCGAGCGAGCGCATTCATCTGCTCGAACAACTCGCCGACCATGACGACGCCTTGCTTGAGCAATTGTTGATGGACCAGCCCCCTGTCCAGGCGGCGATCTTCGCCGACTTCAAACGCGAAACCGAGGAAAATCTGAGTGTGTCGGTTTTGTTTGGCTCGGCGACCAACGGCTGGGGCGTGCGCCGCCTGCTCAAGGCGCTGCGCCACGATGCGCCATGGCCGACCGCGACGGCCTATCGGCTCGGGGTCGAGGCCACGTCAGTCGCCACATTCAAGGTGGCCCATGGCGGCAGTGTCGGACGGCTGGTGCTTGGCCGGCTGCTCGGCGGCGCCATAGAGGAAGGCAGCGAACTTCGCGGGAGCGACCGCCAGGCAGTGCGCATCGCCAGCCTGTTCGCGGTCCAGGGCGACAAAACCGCCAAATTGGCAAAGGCCGACGATGGAGCGATCATCGCCGTCGCCAAGATCGACGGCGTTTGCAGCGGGCAATGGCTGTCGCGCGGCGATCTTCCCCCGCCGATCGAGATCGCCTTGCCGCCACGCAATGCCTGCCTCGCGATCGAACCCGCCGACCGCAAGGATGACGTTAAATTGTCGGGCGCGCTGGCGCGGCTGATCGAGGAAGATCCGAGCCTGTCGATCGAGCATGATGCGATGAGCCATGAATTGCGCTTGAGAGGCGTCAATGACGAGCATTTGCGTACCGTCCTGGCACGGATCAAACGGCGTTACGCGATCGAGGTGGCTTCGCGCGCGCCCTCGATTCCCTATCGCGAATCGATTCGGCGCAAAGTGACGCAGCGGGGCCGTCACAAGAAACAGTCGGGTGGGCACGGCCAGTTCGGCGACGTGGTGATCGAGCTTGCCCCGCTCGGCCGCGGCGAGGGCTTTCGCTTTGGCGACTCAATTTCGGGCGGCGCTGTTCCCCGCCACTTTATTCCGGCGATCGAGCAAGGCGTACGCGATGCGCTGGCCAAGGGGCCTCTGGGCTATCCGGTGGTCGATGTCGCGGTGACGCTGACCGACGGCAGCTTCCACAGCGTCGATTCGTCCGAACTGGCGTTCCGCACCGCCGGACGGATCGCGATGCACGACGCGCTGGCACAGGCCGCGCCATATTTGCTCGAACCCGTGCAGCGCGTGACGCTGAGTTGTCCCAACAGCGCCACGAGCAGGGCCACCTCGGCGACGGCTGGACGACGCGGGCAAATGCTCGGGATGACGCCGCGCGAAGGATGGGACGGGTGGGATCGGATCGAAGCGCAGATCCCGCAGAGCGAACTGGACGGGCTCGAAGCCGAGCTGCGCTCGCTCAGCCACGGTCTCGCCAGCTACGAAGCGCGCTTCGACCATCTCGCCGAAGTCAATGCGGGTCAGGCCGCCAAACTGGTGCGGCGCCGGGAAGCCGAGCACGCCTAGCCCAGATGCGGGAACGTGGCGAGCGGAGACCAGTCGCCAAGGCCATGCGCGGCCGCGAAATCGTCGCCAAGCGGCGCTCCGGCGTGGATGCCGTGGCTGATGAAGATCGCGTCGATCCCGAACCGCGCCGCGCCGATCAGATCGGTCAACGGTCCGTCACCGATCGCCAGCACCTCGCCGAGCGGCGGATCGCCGGCAAGATGGAGCGCGTGGCGGTAGATCGGGGCGTTGGGCTTGCCGTACCAGGCAACTCGCCCGCCCAACGCTTCATAATAGTCGGCGAGCGCCCCGGCACAAGCCTCGCGCGCTCCGCAGTGGATCACCACTCGATCGGGATTGAGGCAATGAAACAGCACGTCGCGCGCAGCCCAACCTTTCAGTTGCACGGCATAATCGGCGGGATCGAGGCGCAAATCATCGAGGCCGGTGCAGGCGACTTCGTCATATTCGCGCGCGAAGGTCACGCCGTGCGCGACAAGGTCGGCGCGGTCATCGGCGGTTCCGAGGAATCCGACGCCGCGCGGCGGGTCGATGAGGGCCGCGATGCCTGCCTCGCCGCTGCTGGTGACCGCGTCATAAGCCGAGCGCGAAAGCCCGAGCGCGGCGAGTCCGGCCTCGACCGTGGAGGCTGGACGCGGGGCGTTGGTGACGAGGATGATGCGCTTTCCGGCGCGTTTCCATTGGGCCAGGCGATCGGCGGCACCGGGCAGCAATTGCCCGCCGTCGTGGATCACGCCCCAAATATCGCACAGGATGGTCGAATAAGGCGCGCTGAGATCGGACAAGGTCGGCATCGCGCGGCGATGGACGGGGGCAAGCCGCGAGGCAAGTCCGCGGCGCGGGTTGATTGGCCATGGATCGCCGATGCGGACCTCGCCTTGACGAGGCGCGGCGCAGCGGCTTGTGTATCGGCAACATTTCTGAGGGGCGTGTCTTGGCCAACAAACTTACCCGGTTCATCCTGCTCGCTTTAGTTCTGGGGATCATCGTCGGCTGGGCGCTCAATGTGTCGATCGACGACGGAACCCCGGCATCGGCCGAACGGCTCAAGACGATCGCCGGCTATATCGGCGTCCTCACCACCGTCTTCCTTCACCTCATCAAGATGATCATCGCTCCATTGGTCGTGTCGACCCTTGTCGTCGGCATCGCGCATATGGGCGATACCGCGGCGCTCGGGCGGGTCGGGCTCAAAGCGTTCGGATGGTTCGTCGGGGCGAGCCTTGTCTCGCTCACGCTCGGCCTGATCCTCGTCAACCTGCTCCAACCGGGAAGTGCGCTCGACCTCACCCTGCCCGCCGCCAATGCCGCAAGCGGGGTCGATCGCTCCGGCTTCGACTTCGCCAAATTCGTCGCGCACATCTTTCCCGAATCGATGGTCGGCGCGATGGCCAGCAACGACATTCTCCAGATCGTCATTTTCTCGCTTTTCCTGGGCGTCGCGATCACCGCCGTCGGCGAGCCGGCACGACCGCTCGTTCGCGGGCTCGAGGCGCTGGTCAAGGTTATCCTGGTCGTCACCGATTATGTCATGCGCTTCGCCCCGGTAGCGGTGTTTGCGGCAGTGACCGCGACGATCGCCGAGCGCGGGATTTCGATCCTCGCCACTTACGGCTACTTCATGGCCAGTTTCTATCTCGGGCTGCTCCTGCTGTGGGCGCTGCTCGTCGGCGCCTGCTATCTGATCGTCGGCGGACGGACCTCGCATCTGCTGCGCTATATTCGCGACCCGATCGTGCTCGCTTTCTCGACCGCCTCGTCCGAAGCCGCCTTCCCGCGCACGCTCGAGGCGCTCGACCGCTTCGGGGTGCCGCCGCGGATCGCCAGCTTCGTCCTCCCGCTGGGCTATTCGTTCAACCTCGACGGGTCGATGATGTACATGACCTTCGCGTCGATCTTCATCGCCCAGGCCTATGGCATCGACTTGTCGCTGGGGACGCAAATCGCGATGTTGTTGACGCTGATGATCACCTCGAAGGGGATTGCCGGGGTGCCCCGTGCAAGCCTGGTGGTGATCACCGCGACGCTGGCGCAATTCAACCTGCCCGAAGCGGGCATCCTGATCATCCTCGCCATCGACCATTTCCTCGACATGGGACGGTCGGCCACCAACGTCGTCGGCAACGCGATCGCGGCGAGCGTCGTGGCGAAATGGGAGGGTGGGCTCGATCCCCAGCAGGCCCCCGACCTCGAGCCTCCCCCCGCCCCGTCGCACACCGGCCCGAAGCCCGCCGAAAGCTAGCGCCGCGCAACCTAGACGGGTTGATCGATGGACGTCGGGGGCGTGGTGAAAAAGCGCGGGCCGGCGTTCGTCATGTGGAAGCAATCCTCGAGCCGGATGCCGAATTTTCCGGGCAGATAAAGCCCGGGCTCATTCGAGAAACACATGCCGGGCGCAAGCCGCGTTGCTTCGCCGTGGACCAGATTGACCGGCTCATGGCCTTCCATTCCGATGCCGTGTCCCGTGCGGTGCGACAGCCCGGGAAGCGTATAGCCTGGCCCATATCCCCAGCGCGTATAGGCCGCGCGGACCGCATCGTCGACGCTCCCCGCGGTCGCGCCGAGCACCGCCGCCTGCATCGCGATCTTCTGGCCCGAAGCGACCTGTTCCCACACCCGCCGCTGCTCGGCGGTCGGGTCCGCACCGAACACGAAGCTGCGCGAAATGTCCGACTGATAGCCGCGCACCGCGCAGCCGGTGTCGATCAGCACAATTTCGCCGCGCCGCACCGATTGCGGCTTGCCCGAGCCGTGCGGATAGGCCGCGGCCTCGCCGAGGAGGACCAAGGCCCACGGGTCCGAGCCGCCACGTGCGACCATCGCGGTTTCCATCATCGTCGCAATGTCGCGCGGCGTCATTCCCGCGCGAATCCGCGCATGGGTATCGCGGATTGCGGCGATCGTCAGATCGGACGCGGCCTGCATGAGCGCAAGCTCCGCGGGCGACTTGATCATGCGGCAGCCGCGCACGACCGGATTGGCGTTGCGCACCGTCAGCCGCGGAAGCTGCGCCTTGAGCCGATCGACGATGAAGAACCGATTGGTTTCCTCGATCCCGATCGGCGCTGCGACCAGACCAAGTTCGCGCAGCCGGTCGGCGACCAGCCTGAGCGGCTCGTCATCCTCGTTCCAAGTTCGAATTTCAGCAGGGATGCCAAGACTTTCGGCGACCGACGGCTGTTCGAAGAAAGGCGTGACGATGACCAGATCGCCGACCGCCGGGATCAACGCCGCGGTCAACCGTTCCGAGCGGCTCCACCGCACTCCGGTAAAATAATCGAGGCTCGCGCCGGGTTCGATGAGGATTGCGCCGAGGCCGTTGTGCTGCATCAGCCGACGCGCCTTGGCGAGGCGGGCGAGACGCTCGGTCTGGCCGATCGCCGGCGGCAGGCCGCGCGCGGCGGCGCGCGCGAAGCGCGGCATGCCCAGCACCGCGGGCGTCATGGCGGCAGCGGCGATCAGATGGCGTCGGTCAAGCGTAAGCATAGGGTCCTCCGACCTCGAGCGCGCGCCGGTAGGCCGGGCGCGCATGGATTTGCGCCAGCCAGGCGAGGATATGGGGATAGCGGTGGTCGAGCCCGGCGCGCTTGCGCGCGGCCTCGAGCGGGAAGCTCATCATCACGTCGGCGGCGCTGAACGCGTCTCCCGCGAACCATTCGCGTGTCGCCAGTTCGCTCTCGAGCCATTCGAGATGCTCGCCGAACATGGCGAGCAATGGGCCGCGAGCCGGTCGCCCGAGCAAGCCGAGCCGGCCGATCACGAGCAAGGCGAGGAGCGGCGGCATCAACGAGCCTTCGGCATAATGAAGGAACATCGTGAAGCGGCGTTGGCCGGTCGCGTCGGTGGGCGGGCCGAGCTGACCGGTCTTCCCGACCAGATGCTCGATGATCGCCGCGCTTTCGGCATAGATCACGCCATCCTCGTCGAGCAGCGGTGACTTGCCGAGCGGATGAACCTGCTTCAGTTCGGGCGGGGCGCGCATCGTCGTCTTGTCGCGTGCATAGCGCTTGACCTCGTACGGCACGCCCAGCTCCTCGAGCATCCACAGCAGGCGTTGCGAGCGGCTATTTTCGAGATGGTGGACGATGCGCATGGAGCGGTTTCCCCGAAAGACCGCTCAACTGTTGCATGGCGGCGCGCGATAGGCCAGCAGCCGCGCCATGTTCGAACGCATCGGGCCGCAGGGCCAAGCCATTACCGTGCCGGGCCGGCGCGAGACCGTCTTCCTGCTCGCCGGGCTGATGGCGCTCAACGCCTTTGCAATCGACGCGATGATCCCGGCGCTGCCGGCGATCGGCGCCGATCTCGGGGTTGGCGAGGAGAATCGGCGTCAGCTGATCGTGGTGTGCTACATGCTCGGCTTCGGAGTCGGACAGATTGTGTGGGGACCGCTCGCCGACCGGTTCGGGCGCAAGCCGATCCTCGCCATCGGGGTAGCGCTTTATTCGGGATTCGCTTTGCTGTGCGGCGTGGCGTCGAGTTTTGACCTGCTGCTCGCCGGACGGATCGCGATGGGCGCGTCGGCGGCGGTGACCCGGGTGCTGGTGGTGGCGATGGTCCGCGACCTGTTCGACGGCGAGGCGATGGCGCGGGTGATGAGCCTGGTGTTCATGACGTTCATGCTGGTGCCCGTGATCGCCCCCAACCTCGGCCAGGGGATCCTTTTGATCGGGCCATGGCGCGCGATCTTCCTGCTGCTTGCAGGCTATGGCGTGGTGATGTGGCTGTGGAGCTTCATTCGCCTGCCCGAGACCCTTCATGCTGAATTCCGCCAGCCGCTCGACGCGGGAACAATCGTCAATGCCACACGGACCGCGGCGAGCGATCGGCTGTCGGCCGGCTACACCCTGGCAATGACCGCGATTTTCGGAGGACTGACGGCCTATATCGCATCGATTCAGCAAATTGTGTTCGACACCTATCGCGCGCCCCAGCTGATCGGGCTGGTGTTCGCCTGCGTCGCGGCGCCGATGGCGCTCGCGAGCTGGGCCAACAGTCGCGTCGTCGGCCGCTTCGGCCTGCGTCGCGTCGGCCATGCCGGGCTGCTCGGCTTCGTTGCCATAACCTTGGCCCATGCCGCCTTGGCACAGATGATCGACGAGCCTTTATGGCTGTTTACCGCGCTGATGGGACTGACGATGATGGCGTTCGCCTTCACCACCTCGAACTTCGCGACGCTGGCGATGACCAACATGGCGGCGATCGCGGGCACGGCCTCGTCGGTCCAGGGCGTGGTGGGGACGATCGGCGGCGCGCTGATCGGGCTGCTCATCGGCCAGGCGTTCGACGGCAGCCAGCGTCCGTTCCTGATCGGGCTCGCGGGTTGCGGGATGGTCGGACTGGCGATGGTCTTGCTGACCGAGCGCGGGCGGCTGTTTGGGGGCATCGACGCGCTGCCGGAGCGCGCAGCCGGCTGAGGTCGCGGGCCGCCTTTGGAAGCTCTTTCAGCGAAGAGCGCGCCCTTTCCATCCCCTTTCGCCAGAGCAAGAGGGGTCGATTCGCCGCAGGCGAGCGGGGGAGGGCCGTCCCTTGCTGAAACGACCGGCCATCCCTTCCGAAAACGACCGGCCTCCCCTCCGGAAACGACCGGCCCTCCCCTCCGGCGCTGCGCGCTCCCTCCCCTCCCGCTCCGGCGGGAGGGGGAAGCACAAGGGCGTCGCGGTTTCACGATGGCGGGGGGGGGAAGCAAGGGCGGCGCCGTCTTACCATGGCGGGAGGGAACGCAAAAAAGGGCGGCGCCGCGGCACCGCCCTTCCCTGTGCTGCCCGTGCTTCGCGACGGGGCTTCACCACGCGCTCGGTCCAGCGCGGACGAGCGGCTTGATTTCCGGTCCGGCTAGGCGTCGTCGCCTTCGTCGGGGCCGACCATCAGTGCCTCCGCGACTTCCTCGGTCTTGCCGCGCACCGCATTTTCGATCTTTGCCATCATGTCGGGATGCTCGAGCAGGAAGGTCTTCGAATTCTCGCGGCCCTGGCCAATGCGAACCGAATCGTAGCTGAACCAGGCGCCCGACTTGTCGACGATTCCCGCCTTGACGCCCAAGTCGAGGATCTCGCCGACCTTGGACACGCCCTGCCCGTACATGATGTCGAATTCGACCTGCTTGAACGGCGGCGCGACCTTGTTCTTGACGACCTTCACCCGCGTCGTGTTGCCGACGATATCATCGCGGTCCTTGATCTGCCCGGTGCGGCGGATGTCGAGCCGGACCGAAGCGTAAAATTTGAGCGCATTGCCCCCGGTGGTTGTCTCGGGATTGCCGTACATGACGCCAATCTTCATCCGCAATTGATTGATGAAGATGACGATGCACTTCGAACGGCTGATCGACCCCGTCAGCTTGCGCAGCGACTGGCTCATCAGCCGTGCCTGAAGGCCGACGTGGCTGTCGCCCATCTCGCCCTCGATCTCGGCCCGGGGCACCAACGCGGCGACCGAATCGATTACCAGCACGTCGATCGCGTTCGAGCGCACCAAAGTGTCGACGATCTCGAGCGCCTGCTCCCCGGTATCGGGCTGCGACACGATCAGTTCGTCGATATCGACGCCCAGTTTCTTGGCATAGCCCGGATCGAGCGCATGTTCGGCGTCGACGAACGCCGCGGTGCCGCCCAATTTCTGGGCTTCGGCGATGACGTGCAACGCGAGCGTGGTCTTGCCCGAGCTTTCGGGGCCATAAATCTCGATCACCCGGCCGCGCGGCAATCCGCCGACGCCCAGCGCGATGTCGAGCCCGAGGCTGCCGGTCGAAATGACGTCGATTTCGGTCTTCTCGCGGCTTCCCAGCTTCATCGCCGAGCCCTTGCCGAACGCGCGATCGATCTGCGCGAGGGCTGCTTCCAATGCCTTTTGACGATCCGTGCTCACGCTATCCCCACCCTTGTCGACGACCTTGAGTTGCGCTGCCATGACCATGATCCCTGCGTCAATCGGGCAACCTCGCGTCGCCCTGTGGGATCATTCCGTATATGCTTTGTTCCGAAAGAACAAGGGGGGAACGAAATCTATTTCGCCCGGTTCTAAAACGGGTCAGAAGGCCTTCGCCAGCTCGGCGTCGATAATCGGCGAGACCCGGTCGATGGTGTAAGGCTTTTCGATCATCGTCGTGTCGGCGAATTCGGGCGGGGGCGGTTCGACGTGGCCGCCAGAGGCCAGCACGAATGGCACCCCCTTGATTCGAAGCGCGGCCGCCACGGGCCACACGCTTTCGCCCTTCAAATTGACGTCGAGAATCGCAAGGTCGAACCCGTCGGCCTCGACCATCGCCAGCGCCTCGGACACGCTTTCGCACGGTCCGCACACTTCATGCCCCAGCGATTCGATGAAATCCTCGAGCATCATGGCGATGAGGGGTTCGTCTTCGACGATCAGAATGCGGCGCGGGACAATCACGCGACGATGAATAGCAGCCGTTTCGTTCATGAAAAGACCTATTTAGCCGTTGCAAGGACACGTTGGACCGCTTCCGCGAGTTCCTGGACGCTGAACGGCTTGGGCAAAAAGGCGACGTTGGCGATATCGATCGATTTCCGCAATTGCTCCTCGGCATAGCCCGACATGAACAGGATCGGCACTTGCGGGTAGGTCTTGCGGGCCTCGCGCACCATCGATGGGCCGTCCATGATCGGCATCACGACATCCGAGATGAGCAGATCAACCTGCTCACCGCTTTCGGCCAGGCGTTCGAGTGCTTCCTCGCCGTTGTTCGCGGTCAGCACCGTGTAGCCGTGGCGGGCGAGCGCGCGTTCGGCGACGGTGCGGACCATCGCCTCATCCTCGACCAGCAAGATGGTGCCGCTTCCCCACAAGATCGTGTCGGGTGGCTTGGGCTTGGCGAGCCGCCGCACTCGCGCTTCGGGCTCGACGTTGTGGACCGGCAGGTAGATCACGAACCGAGTGCCCTCGCCAACGGTCGAATCGGCGAAGATGAAGCCGCCCGACTGTTTGACGATGCCATAGACCGTCGACAGCCCGAGCCCGGTGCCCTTGCCGATTTCCTTGGTCGTGAAGAAAGGTTCGAACACCTTGCCCAGCACGCCGGGCGCAATCCCCGTGCCGGTATCGCTGATCGACAGCGTGGCATAGTCGGCGATGGGCAGGATATCGCTGCCAAGGTCGGCGACCTGGTCGGCGCGCACCGGATAGGTGTGGATGGTCAGCGTTCCCCCGCCCTGCGCGACCATCGCGTCGCGCGCATTGACCGAAAGATTGACGATAACCTGTTCGAGCTGGCCGGGATCGGCGCGGACGGCGCCGAGGTCGCGGCCGTGTTTGACCACCAGCTGGACGGTTTCGCCGAGCAGCCGCTTGAGCAGGTGCGACACTTCCGACACGACATCGGGAAGCTGGAGGATTTGCGGGCGAAGCGTCTGCTGGCGCGAGAACGCAAGCAGTTGGCGGGTCAGTCCGGCGGCGCGGTTCGAGTTCGACTTGATCTGCTGAATGTCGTCATAATCGCTGTCGCCCGGGGTGTGGCGCATCAGCATGAGGTCGCAATGGCCCATGATCGCGGTCAGGATATTGTTGAAATCGTGCGCCACGCCCCCGGCAAGTTGCCCGACCGCCTGCATCTTGGTCGCCTGCGCGACCTGGCGCTTCAATTTGGCTTCCTCGCTATTGTCCTTGAGCAGCAGCAGCACCGCGGCGTCGCCAAGCCCACGCAGCCCCGCGACCGTCAGTGCGACGGGCTCGCCGGTCTGATGCAGCAGATGGACGGGCAGATCGCCCGACATCGCCGGGCCGCGGGCGTTACGCCGCACGGCGTCCGCCACCGCGGCCTTGTCCTCCTTGGCCACCAGGTCGCCGGGGTAGGTCGGGCCCGTGTGACCGGCAATTCCGGCAGCAACGACGAAGGCCTTGTTCATGGTCAGAAAGCGACCGTCGCGGTCGACCAGCGCAAGACCGATCGGCAAGATTTCAAGCAGCGCCTGGACGTTGCTGGACGTCGCCAGATTGTCGCTGCTGACCTGGTCGAACAATAAAATTGTGGCCGCCCCGCTCTCCTGATCGGGGTCGATCGGAACGTGGACTGCGCGCAACGGGCGTGCTGCATCGCTTTCCCTCGCGAGGTGAAGCAGGCCGTGCTCATCGGTGCGGACGAGATCGGTGAAACGCCATCCGCCGTCGAGCGGCTCCGATCCGGCGATGGCGCGGTCGGCAAACGGCTTGTTCGCCGCGAGCAGCGCGCCATCGCTGTCGATCAGGGCCGCCATGACCCCCGCCGCGGCGAGCCGCTCGCCAGTCGCGCCGGCGATCCGCTTCGCCGCAACGCTTAACGGGTCGGGGCGCGCAATCAGCGCGAAGTGCCACAACATCAGCTCGCCAGTGCTTTCGACACGCGCCACGTCGAGATCGAGTTTGCCATCACTCAGCTCGATCGCCGACGCGCTCGCACGGCCATCACGCCATGCCGTGCGACGCAGGTCAGCCAGGCGGTCGATCAGCGTCGCTTCGTCGCCGCCAATCTCCGCGACGTCGGCAATATCGCCAAACCGTCCGCGGAAAGCGCGGTTGACCGTTACCAATTGCCCGTCGGGGCGGGACAGCGCGACGGGTTCGGCGACGAGATCGAGCGCGCTGGCGACCAGCCCAAGGTCGGGGACGACGAGCGTGTCGATGGGGCGAGGCCGGGTCGAACGGCGGTCGATCGCGAACGCCGCCACGAGCATTGCGACGCAGCCCGCTAGAAACAGTCCCGCGAACACGGGTTGCCTCAGGACGAAGAACAGCCCTGCCCCGCTCGCCGCGGCAAGCGCGACGAGCGTGGGCACCAGCCACCGCGTCCCGCCGTCAAGCGGGTCCTGATCAAGCGAGGCGAACTGCTGATGGAGCACTCGCTACCAGATACGCACCCGCTGCGCCGGCGCAAGGTAAAGCTTCTGGCCGGGCTGAACCGCGAACGCCGGATACCACGGGTCGAGGTTGCGCACGACCGCGCTGCGCTGCTCCGAGGGCGAGTGCGGATCGGTCAGCAGGCGCTGGCGCAAATTGGCCTCGCGATAACTGCGCCGCCACACCTGCGCCCAGCCAAGATAGAAGCGCTGGTCGCCGGTGGTGCCGTCGATGGTCGGTGCGGTCGCCCCGCCAAGCGAATGCACATAAGCATCGCGCGCCACCGTCAGCCCGGCCAGATCGGCGACATTCTCGCCCATCGTCAACTTGCCCTGGACGTGCATTCCGGGCAGCGGTTCATAGGCGTCGTACTGCTTGCCAAGCGCATCGAGGCGGGCGGTGAAGCCGGCGACGTCGGCCGGGGTCCACCAGTCGGTGAGGCGCCCGCTGGCGTCATATTTGGCGCCCTGATCGTCGAAGTGATGGCTCAGCTCATGACCGATGACCGCGCCGATCCCACCATAATTGACCGCCGCATCGGCATTGGGATCGAAGAACGGCGGCTGCAGGATCGCCGCCGGGAAGACGATCTCGACCATGCCGAAATTGGCGTAGGCGTTGATCGTCATCGGGGTCATGCCCCATTCCCAGCGCCGCATCGGCGTGCCGAGATGGCCGACGTTGTAGGCGTGCTCGAATTCGGCCGAGGCCATCGCATTGGCCAGCGCGTCGCCGCGGCCAACCGTCAGTCCGCTCATGTCGCGCCATTGGCTCGGATAGCCGATCTTGGGGGTGAACGCGGCCAGCTTGGCGTGCGCCTTGAGCTTGGTCTGCGGCGCCATCCAGTCGAGCTGGTCGATCCGCCGGTCCATCGCCGAAATGACGTTCTTGACCAGCGCATCGGCCGCGGCCTTGGTTTCGGGCGGGAAATAACGCTCGACGTAAAGTTTGCTGACTTCATCGCCAAGCGCGCCGACCGTGAAGGCGACCCCGCGCTTCCACCGCGCCTCTTGCTCCGGCGTGCCCGACAGCGTCGTGCCGTAAAAGGAGAAATTTTCCTTGTCGAAGCGGGCCGGCAGGAAGTCGGCATAACTGTCGAGCGAGCGAACCAGCAACTGATCCTTGAGCACGCCGAGCGGTGCCGCGCTGACGATGCCGGCGATCGCAGTAACTGCGCTTGGCTGCGAGACGATCAGGCTGTCGGCGGGCGCGCCGATGCCGCGGAACAGGCCCGCGAAATCGAACCCCGGCGCCATCGTGCGCAGGCTCGCGACACTCATCTTGTTATAGGTCCTGTTCGCATCGCGATTCTGCACTCGCGTCCAGCTCGCCGCGGCGACCTTGGTCTCGAGCGCGAGGATCGCCTGGGCGCGCGCCGTTGGATTGGTCTCCCCCGCAAGCGTCAGCATCGCCGCCACATGCTCGACATATTTGGCGCGCGTCGCGGCCAGCTTGGCGTCCTTCGACAGATAATAATCGCGGTCGGGCATGCCCAGCCCCGACTGGCTCAGCGATAGCGCATATTGGTCGGGCGCCTTGTCGTCCTGCCCGACGTAGACGCTGAACGGCCCGCCGATGCTCAGGCGATTGGCCTTGGCATACAGCGCGGTCAGCCCGCCGCGCGACTTGAGCCCGCGCACTTCGTCGAGCCACGGGGTGAGGCTGTTCAACCCGCGCGCCTCGATCCCGGCCTCATCCATGAAGCTGGCGTAAGCCGCGCCGATCCGGCTGTTGGAGTCCTTGGCGGATTCCTCGATCAAGGCGCGGGTCCGCTCGCGCGACAGGTCGTCGAGCAAATTGAACGAGCCATAGTTCGACTTGTCGGCGGGAATGGGCGTGTTCTTCACCCAAGTGCCATTGGCAAACTGATAGAAATTGTCGCCGGGGAGCACGGTGCGGTCCATTCCGGCATTGTCGAAGCCATAGGCGCCATAGGTCGGCTTGGGCGCCTCGGCGGGCGCGGCGGGAATCGCGGCGGGTTCGTCGACGGCGACCGGCGTGACCACGGTCGCGGCGGGGGCGGTCATGCAGCCGGCAAGCGCGGTGCTGGCGGCGAAAAGTGTCATCAAGCGATACATTAGCAATCCCTCACTGGTGATCCACGGTGGCCTTGGATTGGCCGCTCTGGCTGACACGTTGGCGCCATTTGCGCCCGATCCACCAGCGCCATCCGACGAGCGACACGATATATCCGGCAAGCGCGGTGCCAAGGCCGATGACGAACAGGCCCGAGACCATGGCCGGGGCGGCATCGGTCCACAGCCAAGCGAACCACTCACCGAGCGGGGCGTGACGCAGGCGCAACGCTTCGAAGCTCGCCAGATCGGCATGAAATCCCAAGGCGCTGCCAACCTGAAGGCTGGCGAGCAGGAAGAAGGGTGTGGTTGCAGGATTGCTCAGGAAAGTCATCGCCGCCGCGATCGGAATATTGCCCCGCAACGGCACCGACATCAATGCTGCGCCGACGATCTGCAGCCCCGGGATCATCACGAAGATACCGATGAACAGGCCGGCAAAGACGCCGCGCGGGACCGAGCGGCGCGTGAAGCGCCACAAGTCCGAACGGCGCACGCGCGCGCCGAATGGCTTGAGCCAACGGCTTTCGAGCACTTCGTCCTTGGTCGGGGCATGGCGGTCCATGAACCGCCCCCAAAAACCGCGCCGATCGTCGCCGCGTTCAACCACGGCTGCGCATGATCCGCGCCTGGTCGCGCTTCCAGTCGCGCTCCTTGGTCACTTCGCGCTTGTCGTGAACCTTTTTGCCGCGCGCCAGCGCAAGCTCGATCTTGGCGCGGCCCTTGCTGTTGAAATAAAGCGACAGCGGGATCAGCGTCAGTCCTTGCCGCGTGATCGCGCCGTGCAGCTTGGCGATCTCGCGCGCCTTCATCAGCAATCGGCGGCGGCGGCGCGGCTCGTGGGTCGAATAGCCCTGGCTGCCATACGGCGGGATCGACGAGTTGATCAGAAACACTTCCTCATCCTCGACCAATGCATAGCTTTCAGCGATCGACGACTGCCCCGTGCGCAGCGCCTTGACCTCGGTCCCGACCAGCTCGATCCCCGCCTCGAACTTGTCCTCGACATAATAATCATAGCGCGCACGCCGGTTCTCGGCGACGACCTTGACCTTGTCGAACGGAGTGACGTGGGCGGGTTTGGACATGACGACGCGTTAGAGGCCCCGGCCCGACAACGCCAGACCCCGCTTCTTGCCCCTCAGGCGATTTGCCGCGAGGTGCTGGCGCGCGGGATAGCCACGCCATTCTCGCGCGCGGAATCGAGCCAGCATGTGATGGCGTCATAGATGTTATGCAGCGCTTCCCCTGGCGTCTCGCCATCAGACACGCATCCCATCAGGTCGGGCGCATAAGCGACGAAACCGCCTCCGAGGTCCCCCGCCAAAGGTTCGACAAAAACGCGGTAACTGCGGGCCTCAAGGCTCATATCCGTTCCAAGCTTTGTATCATCTCTATCAATAAACGAATATATATCGGCTTAATCGGACGACGCGCCGGGACCGTCAAAATCCCGGCAATCTCGGGATGCGCCAAGGTGAAGTGTGAACCCCGCTTGGGCGCTTTGCAACTGATGCCATGTTGGGCGCACACGGCGCAGACCTCGGCAATCGTCCAATCGGCCTTTGGATTGGCCCGCATCGCCGCAAAGAGTTTTGTCTTTCTCGTCAATACGTCAGCCGAGCACGGCCAGCGCCAGCGCTTCATCGACCGCTGCCTTGGCCGCCGCCGAGGGCGGGGTCATGGGAAGGCGCAGCTCGGTCGAGAAGTCGGGCCGGACCCGCGACAGCGCATATTTGACCGGCCCCGGCGAGGCATCGGCGAACAATGCGGCGTGAAGCGGGAACAAGCGGTCCTGAAGCGCCAGCGCATCGTCCCAGCGCCCCTCCCTCGTCGCCGCCTGGAACTCGGCGCAAAGCCGCGGCGCGACGTTGGCGGTGACCGAAATGCAGCCCACCCCGCCCATCGCGTTGAAGCCGAGCGCCATGTCGTCATTGCCGCTGAGCTGGCAAAACTCCTTCCCGCAGGCGAGCCTCTGCGCGGTGACGCGGGCCAGATTGCCCGTGGCATCCTTGATCCCGACGACATTGGGAAGCCGCGACAGATGGCCAACGGTCTCGACCGAAAATTCGGTGATCGTTCGACCTGGCACGTTGTAGAGCATGATCGGAATGTCGAGATCGGCGACCGAAGCGATGTGCGCGATCATCCCTTCCTGGTTGGGCCGGTTGTAATAAGGCGGAACGTGGAGCGCGGCATCGGCCCCGGCTTCACGTGCGCTGTTCGTCAGCGCGATTGCGTGGGAAGTGTCGTTCGATCCGCAGCCTGCGATGACCGGCACTCGACCACGCGCGGTGGACACCACGATCTCGATCAGTCGGCGATGCTCGTCATCCGAGAGGGTCGCGGCTTCCCCGGTAGTGCCACACGGGACTAAAGCATCGCTGCCCTCGTCGATCTGCCATTCGACGAAGGATCGGAATGCCGCTTCATCGACACGGCCTGCCGCAAATGAAGTCACCAGTGCCGGAATCGATCCGAAAAACATCATTTTTCCCTTCACCCGGCTTGGACCGCGCGATTAAGGTCGGCGCGTGCCGGTTGTTCAGCATTAAATAAGGACCGCGGCGGCAGGATGTCCAGCATGACCAGAATCGCCTTGTTTGCGCCCTTGTTGCTCACCACCGTGGCGGGCGCCGCGGTGCAAAATTACCAGTCCGCGCCGCAGCAGGTCATGCTTTACCCCGCCCAGCCGCAGGCGGACGATTCGATTGGCTATGCCATCGCGGACTGGCGCAGGCTTCGGCTGAGCGACGGATACAGCTTCGCAAGCTACGCGCGCTTCCTCGCCGCCAATCCGGGTTGGCCGGGCCAAGCGGCGATGCGCAAGACCGCGGAAAAGGCGATGCGGTCAGGGGAGAGCCCGCTCGCCGTCATTCAGTTCTTCGGTACCGACGAACCGCGTAGCGGCAATGGCTGGGCGCGGCTCGCCGAGGCGCAATTGGCGACCGGCAAGCCGACCGAGGCGATCGTCTCGGCGCGCGCGGCGTGGAAATCGTCCGATCTTGGCAGTTCCGACGAAGGGGTCCTGCTTGGTCGCTTCGGCGCGCAGTTTGCGGCAAGCGATTATGATCGGCGGATCGATGCCCTGCTGGTTGCCAAGAAATCAGTCGAGGCGCAGCGGCTCGTGCCTTGGGCGAGCGCCGCGCGGCGCCCCGCGCTGCTGGCGCGGCTCGCAATGCTGACCCGGTCCCCCGATGCCGAGACCGTGTTTGCCGGCGCCTCGGGCCAGTTGGGGAGCGACGCCGGATTGCTGATGGATCGGATTCGCTATTACCGCGACTCCGGCAGCGATGTCGGTGCGCGCCAGCTTGCGGCACGGCCGCACAATTTCGTCGAGAAACCGATCGATCCCGAGCGATTTTACGAGATGCTCGTCATCCTTGCGCGCGGTGCGCTTGCCGATCGGCAATATTCGACCGCCTACAATATTGCGCGCCAGGTCGATGACAGTTTCGCGCCAGGGGCGGACATGGCGCTCAAAAGCTATGGCGTCCGCGACGACTATACGACGCTGACCTGGATCGCGGCGACCAGCGCGATGCAGATTGGTCGCGCGAGCGAAGCGGTCGGCTTGTTCGATCAATATGCCCGTGGCGGGCGCTCGCTCCAGGTCGCCACCAAGGGCTGGTATTGGGCCGGGCGCGCGGCCGCTCAGGCGGGACGGATGGTCGAGGCGACGAGCCATTTCGAGCGTGCCGCGGCGACCCCCGAATTATTCTATGGGCAGCTCGCGCTCGAACGCCTGGGCCGCTCGGTCCCGGCGCCCGCCGCGCTCCCCTCGTTCGAGGTCAGTGCGGCGCAGCGCAGCGCGTTCCAGCAAAAGCGCTTGGTCCGCGCGGTGCGACTGCTCGGCCAGCAAGGGCTGCGCGCCGACCAGACGCTGTTCGTTCGGTCTTTGTCCGAATCGGTCGACACCCGCGTCGATCGCATCCTCGCCTCGGAATATGCAGCGCAGATCGGGCGCCAGGACCTCGCCGTCTGGACTGCGCGCGCCGCCCGCAACGCCGGATCGGCCTTTTATACGCGCGCCGGCTTCCCGATTCACGCTTATGGTGCGCCGTCGGGCCGAATCTGGTCGCTCGTCCACGGCATCACGCGCCAGGAAAGCTCGTTCGACCGAAGCGCGATGTCGGGGGTCGGCGCGCGCGGGATGATGCAGCTGATGCCCGCCACCGCCGCCGAGCAGGCGGGCAAGATGGGGATGGGCTATGACAGCGGCCGGTTGACCAGCGACCCCAACTACAACGTCATGCTTGGCAGCGCTTACTTCCAGCGGCTGGTCGATCAATGGGGCGGAAGCTACCCGCTGGCGGTGGCAAGCTACAATGCCGGGGCGGGCAATGTCCGCAAGTGGGTCCGCGCTTATGGCGATCCGCGTGCCCCCGGCGGTGACATGGTGGGATGGATCGAGCGCATCCCATTCGATGAGACGCGCGGCTACGTCCAGCGCGTGCTTGAAAACAGCGTGGTCTACGACCGCCTCAACCCGACCCTGGTCGCGCCGCAGCCGGTGCATCTGTCTTATTATCTCGGCAAATCGCGACCCGGTTGATGGCCGCCGATGACGAGCCGCAACCGCCGCGGCTGATCACCCCGGCGGGGCTGGCCGCGGTCCGCGCCGAATATGCGTTATTGTTCGGGAGCGAACGACCCAAATTGGTCGAAACGATCAGCTGGGCGGCGGGCAATGGCGACCGCTCGGAAAATGGCGACTATATCTATGGCCGCAAGCGGCTGCGCGAAATCGACCGGCGGTTGACCCATCTGTCGAAGGTGATGAAGCAGGCCAAGCCGGTCGATCCGGCCGCCCAGCGTGAGCGCGACGTGGTCCATTTCGGCGCCAGGGTGATGGTCATCCCCACCGACGCCGATGACGATGACGCGTGGCGTTTCTTCACCTTGATTGGCGCGGACGAAAGCGATGGCGTGGGATCGCGGATCAACTGGGCGTCCCCGATCGGACGGGCATTGCTTGGCGCGCGTGTTGATGACCGACGAATCGTGATGTTGCCCAACGGCGAGCGTGAGTATGCCGTGCTCGCAATCGCTTACCCGCCGGAGTCTGATTAAGCGCTGCGCTGATTGCGAAAGGTGATCACGGTCTCGCCACTGACGGGGGGCTCGGCTGGCATCGCTTTTTCAAATGCGTCGGCAAGCTCGGTCAGCGCCGAAATACGCGCCTGATGCGGGTCATTGGCATTGATCACGCGCCACGGCGCCCAGCGCGTGTCGGTCGCCTCGAACATGTCGTGGAGCGCCGTCGTGGTCCGTTCGCGATCCTCGCTGATCGGCACGTGTTCGGCTCCGACGAGATGCCTCCGCCACGGGTCTTCCTGGAGTTCGCGCAACCGGTCTTGCTGTTGCTCCGGAGTGATGTGGAAAAACAGTTTCACGATGAGCGTTCCGTGGTCGCGCTGCTGGGCTTCGAATTCATTGATTTCGTCGCACGCGCGCGCCCAGCGCCGGGAATCGCTTTGCCCGCGAACGCGTTCTTCGATCAACCGGCGGTACCAGCTGCGATAGAAGATCGTCGTGTCTCCGGCGGGGGGCAGTGCGCTCCAGAAAGGAGCAAGCCAGTGGCGCTGATCGTTGCCCGAATCACTGCCGCCGACGCAGAACGTCGAGAGGTGACACGCGTCCCAAGACCCGACCAACCGCTTGAGCACGGCCTTCTTGCCCGCGCACCGCCATCCTTCGAAAATGATCAGTGCGCGCCTGCGATGAACAATTTGCGCGATTTGAAGGCGCGCGAGGCGTTCCTGCAGCGCGGCAAGCGCGGCATGATAGTCTCCAGCGAACGGATCGCTGCGTTCAAATTGCGTTAAATCTATCGGCATATCGTCCGCGCTATCGCAGAATTATTGGGTCCGCAATCGATTAACTTTTCAAGCTGGGACAGTCGGTTGCCGGGCAGCGCCCGACGCCGCCGGCCAGATCAGCCCTGACCCTTGGGAGCGCCGTCGGCGACCAGACGGATCGACAATTCCTTGAGCTGCTTCGGCGTCACCTCGGCCGGGGCGTTCATCAGCAAATCCTCGGCCTTCTGATTCATCGGGAAAAGGATCACTTCGCGGATATTGGGTTCGTCGGCGAGCAGCATGACGATGCGGTCGATCCCCGGCGCCGACCCACCATGCGGCGGCGCGCCAAACTTGAACGCCCCGATCATCCCGGGGAAGTTCGTATCGACCTCGTCCTTCGAGTAACCGGCAATCTCGAACGCCTTGTACATGATGTCGGGGCGATGGTTGCGGATCGCGCCCGACGATAGTTCGACACCGTTGCAGACGATGTCATATTGCCACGCGAGGATGTCGAGCGGGTCCATCGTCTCCAGCGCTTCCATCTCGCCCTGCGGCATCGAGAAGGGGTTGTGGCTGAAGTCGACCTTCTTGGCGTCGTCGTCATATTCGAACATCGGGAAGTCGACGATCCAGCAGAAGCGGAACGCATTCTTCTCGATCAAATCGAGGCTCTCCCCGACCCGCGTCCGCGCCGCGCCGGCGAGCTTGGCCGCGTCGCTGTCCTTGCCCGCGGCGAAGAAAATCCCGTCGTCGGGACCCAGCCCCATCGCTTCGGCGATCGCGTCCATTCCCTCGGACCCGTGGTTCTTGGCGATCGGCCCGCCCCACTCGCCGCTTTTGCGCGTCGCATAGCCGAGCCCGGCAAAGCCCTCGCCCCGCGCCCAGTCGTTCATCTCGTCGAAGAACTTGCGGCTCTTGTCGGCGGTGTTCGGCGCCGCCACGGCGCGCACCACCATCCCCTTGTCGACCAGCCCGGCGAACAGCCCGAACCCCGACCCGACGAAGTGCGATCCGACGTCGTGGATCAGCAGCGGATTGCGCAAATCGGGCTTGTCGCTGCCATATTTGAGCAGCGCGTCCTTGTAGGGGATGCGCGGGAACTCTCCCGCCGCGGTGACCGTCTTGCCGTTGGCGAACTCGGCGAACAACCCCGCCAG
>CAXSCF010000020.1:0-31774 GCA_964235815.1 uncultured Sphingomicrobium sp. | reverse complement strand
TGAACCTGTTCATCCCCGCCGACGTCGACAAGTGGGACCTGATGATGCTCCACTTCCGCGCCTGGGAACTGGGCATCAAGTCGCTCTATTACCTGCGCTCGAAGTCGGTCCAGCGCGCCGGATTCGCCGGCGGGGTCGAGGCCGACAATACGGCGGAGGCGCCCAAGTACGAGCTCAGCACCACCGACTATGACGAATGCCTGGCGTGTCAGTGAGCCTCGTCACCCTCACCCTTTCGGCGCTGCGCGCCTCTTTCCCTCTCCCCAAGGGAGAGGGAGGGAGGGAGCGGCGCAGCCGCGGAAGGGTGAGGGTGAAGACCTACGACCACCAGCCGTCGGGCACGATCGACCGCGCGCGCGAGCTGCGCCGCGCCTCGACCGATGCCGAGAAGAAATTATGGTGCGGGCTGCGCGAGGCGCTCGCCGGGCACAAGTTCCGGCGCCAGATGCCGATCGGTCCGTTCTTCGCCGACTTCGCCTGCTTCGCGTCGCGGCTCGTGATCGAGCTCGACGGCGGCCAGCATGCTCACGTCAGCGAAGCCGACGCGGCGCGCACCCGCTTCATCGAGCGCGAAGGTTATCGCGTGATCCGGTTCTGGAACAACGACGTGATGGAGAATCTCGAGGGCGTCCTCGAGACCGTCGCCAGCGCCCTTACTTCCCCAACTGAGGCGTCACCCTCACCCTTCCGGGCTGCGCCCTCCCTCCCTCTCCCGGCGGGAGAGGGACAGTGACGCTTGCCAATTTCATCATGCTCGGCCTCGGCCTCGCCGCCTTCGCTTTCGGCGCCGCGCTCCCGCTCCGCCGCGGCGGCTCCGAGCCCAGCATGTACATCCGCCGCATCGCCGGCACGATGCTCGGCGCGCTCGGGGCGGTGCTGGTCATCTTCGCCATCGGTCTTTCGGGCATTTCGGGAAAACCCCATCATGCGTAAAGTTCACCGCTGGCTCAGCGTCCTGTTCGGGCTCCTCATCCTGTGGATCGGCGCCACCGGGGTGCTCAGCCAAGTCGGCAGCCTGGTCAACAGCGGCGGGTTCGAGGACGAGGGCCGCGTGGCCGCCGCCCCCGCCGCGCCCCCGAGCTTCACCTGCCCCGAGAGCATGACCTGCCGCCCCAAGCGCGTCCCCCAACCGGGCGAGTGGAACGTCGGCTTCCTCCACCACATCCATTCGGGCGAGCAGTTCGGCCCCGCCGGGGTCATCCTGTCGATCGCCAGCGGGCTCGCTTTATTGTTCTTCGCCTTCAGTGGGCTGTGGATGTACATCCAGATGTTCCGCCGCCGCAGCCACCGCAAGAGCCATCCGCGAAAGGTATTTTGGTGACCCTTCTCCTCATCCTCGGAATTCTTGCCGCCGCCGGCGTCATGCTCAGCGCAAATTCGCTCAAGCGCAAACGCGAGGCCCAGCAGCGCCGCGACCTCGACGATGGTTCGCCATGACAGTGCCCTGTCGCGCCCACCGCGCCAGCCATTCAAAGCGAAGTTTCTGATAACCCACCTTGCCGCCACCGTTATCGAATTTACACGAGGCCACTGAGATGAGCGGATACCTCCCCCGCGACCGCTGGGATTGGCATCGATTGACCAGCGTTCAGCGCTTTGGCCTGTTGCTTGCCGTCGCCGGCCCCGTGCTGACGGCGGTGCTCGCGCTGGCCGATCTTGGGACGCCGTGGCTTGCCCCGCTCAAGCCGCTGGCGGTGACCGGTCCGACGATGTGGGTGCTCGCCGGCACCTTCTTCGCCCAGGCCGCGCCGTCGCTCGCGAGCGATCCGCCACGCCGCTATTCGCCGACCGCCTATCGCCGCATGGGAATTGCCTTTCTCGTGCTCGGCGTTGCGGGCACCGTCCTCCCCATCTTTTTCTGACCGGAGTTTCACCATGGGCCTTTTAGAAGCACGCAAGCAGTATAAGCCGTTCGAATATCCGTGGGCGTTCGACTTCTGGAAGCGCCAGCAGCAAATCCACTGGATGCCCGAGGAAGTGCCGCTCGGCGAGGATTGCCGTGACTGGGCGCAGAAGCTGACCGATCACGAACGCAACCTGCTGACGCAGATCTTCCGCTTCTTCACCCAGGCCGATGTCGAGGTCCAGGATTGCTACCACGAAAAATATGCCAGCGTGTTCAAGCCGACCGAGATCAAGATGATGCTCGCCGCGTTCAGCAACATGGAGACGGTGCACATCGCCGCCTACAGCCATCTGCTCGACACCATCGGCATGCCCGAGAGCGAATATGGCATGTTCCTCCAGTATAAGGAGATGAAGGACAAGCACGATTACATGGCGACCTTTACCGTCGACACCGACGAGGACATCGCCCGCACGCTGGCGATGTTCGGTGGCTTCACCGAGGGCCTCCAATTGTTCGCCAGTTTCGCCATGCTGATGAACTTCCCGCGCTTCAACAAGATGAAGGGGATGGGGCAGATCGTCAGCTGGAGCGTGCGCGACGAAAGCCTCCATTGCGAGGGCATCATCAAGCTGTTCCACGCCTTTACCCGCGAGCGCGACTGCCTGACCAAGGCGGTGCGCGACGACATCATGGACGTGTGCCAGAAGACGGTTCGGCTCGAGGATGCGTTCATCGACCTCGCCTTCGAACAGGGCCCGGTGACGGGCATGACGCCCAAGGAAATCAAGAAATACATCCGCTACATCGCCGACTGGCGGCTGGGGCAATTGGGGTTCAAGCCGATCTACATGATCGATGAACACCCCCTCCCGTGGCTCGCCCCACTGCTCAACGGCGTCGAACACGCCAATTTCTTCGAAACCCGAGCGACGGAATATTCGAAGGGCGCGACGCGGGGCAATTGGAACGAAGTGTGGGACAGCTTCGACAAGCGCCAGACCGCGAAGGGCGCCGCGAACGATGTGCCCGAGGTTGAGGAAGCGGGCGAGGATATGTTTGCGCGGGTCGGGATGGCGGGGGAGTAGGTTAGTTGGCCGAGAATGATCCGCCTCGTCATCCAATCGATCATATCGATCCGCTCAAGTGCTATGAGTGGATGCTTGCCGAGTGCGCCTCCGCGAACGCACAGAGACAAGCTCGGGAAGACGGATTGATTGGGACTGTCACTCAGATTTCATCGGCTGCGATCTTGGCCATACCGGGGTTTGCCTTGGCGACTGACTACGCCATCCCTGGTTTCAGTAAAGCACCACTTCTTTACGGCGGAATGATTAGTTTCGGACTTGCGTTGTTGAGTTCTATGGCTGAACAACATTTTTCCAGCACTGCTTATGCGAAGCACATTGAGATAGTGCAAGCTTACTACACGAAGCAAAGCAACTTGACCGAAGACAACGGCTCGCGATCCCGGGTCCGAGTAGTTCGCTGGTTAGCTTATGCCTTTTTCGCGCTCGCTCTATCTTCAACCGCTACTGGTCTGCTTACATTGAAAGGATAATCATGGCACGCGAACCGACCCCTCCAATAAGGCCTACGCAGCCGTCGCAACCGAATCCAGGCACGCATGACTCTCCCGGCAAATCTGATCCGCCTCGGATACCGCCTCCGCCGCCCGAACCTAGGCGCTCGTCATGAGTGAAGCCTTTCGCGAAAAGTGGCCCGAGATGCGCATGAAGCATCTGGAATTAATACAGAACGCCATAACGCGAATGGGTGCAAATAATGCAGCGCTCAAGGGTTACTGCATGACTATGGTGGCGGCGATAATTGGGTTAGCTGCCGCCGTGTCAAAAGAGCAGATTCTGCTTTATACTATGCCGGTAGTGGTCGCGTTCTCCGTACTTGACGCTGCCTATCTTTCACTGGAGCGAGGGTTCCGCTGTCATTTTGATGAGGTTCGCAAGAAGCCAATTGATCGAGAGCCTGATTTTCATATTATGCCGGCGAGCCAGAGCGATTTCCTTAAAAGCTACCGAAGTTGGTCAGTAATTGGGTTCTATGGGGCAATCTTGATTGTAATGATTGCTATATACGTCATCATGCCTGATGTGGTGACGGCAAAATAACGGAGATTATGATGCGGCGCGTGTTCTTTAGTTTTCATTTTCAACGTGATTGTTTCAAAGTTGGTCAAATTAGGAATAGTTGGCTGGGAAACGCTAATCACGATTCTCAGCCATACTTGGATAAGGCAGAATGGGAAGCACTCGAACGACAAGGTGACGCCGCGATTCGAAATTGGATCGACCTTCAAATGAACGGCACTTCTGTAACTGTAGTCCTCATGGGCGCAGCCACGTTGCAACGGCGCTGGGTGAAATATGAAATCGACCGGACAATTGAGCGCGGTGCCGGGTTGTTAGGGATCAGCCTCACCGGGATGCGCGACATCACACAGCAAGTCGACTACGGCGCTCCAGACGTAAATGGTACGCCCTTTGAAACCAAGTCGATCTGGGAAACGCCTAAGTTTAAGCGTTACAATTGGGTGAACGATAACGGTCGGCAGAACCTTAGTACCTGGATTGAGCAAGCAGCTCAGGCTTCTGGAAGATAGGTTAACGGTCGGCCCGAAGCGATTGCTGTCTTCCAGATGCCAGACCCCCTCATCACCCGCCTGACCAACCGCCTGTTCGGCGCCCCGCTCCTCCGCAACTCGATCCGTGGCGAGTTGGTCGAGGAGATGGTGGCGGTGGCTTTGGAGCCGGAGTGGGCGCTGTGCGCGGGGGATTGGGGAGCTTGCGACCTTATCGAGGTCGGCGGGCCATTTCGCATCCAGGTCAAGCAATGGGCGGCGCGGCAGAGTTGGCATGCCGACGACAGCCCGCCGTCCCGCTCACGCTTTTCCATCGCCCACAAGACCGGCCGCTACGAGGGCCCACCGTGGATCGCCGAAAGAAGCCGCAACGCCGACATCTTCGCCTTCGGCTGGCACCCCGTCACCGACGCCTCCGCCGACCTTCGCGATCCCGACGAATGGTTATTTTATGTCGTCGCCGAACGCGACTTGCCCGCGCAGGCTTCGCTGTCGCTAGCCGTCCTCGCGCGCCTGACCGATCCCGTGGCTTACTCGGCTCTCGACGCCCGCGTTGCCGACGCAGCGGCGCGCCTCGCTTGCCGCTCATTCTAAGGAGCGATCGATCCCAAGCCGAAAGCCCGCCTCAGAGGATTCGCGCCGCAAGGAATTCGGTTGGAATGGATTTCGGATTAAATTGTGCGCGTCCAGTCCTTGCGCCGCGCCGCTTCATCGCCAGAACGATGACATGGCGAAGGACGGCAAGCACATCGCGATTATCTGCGGAACATGCGGGACCGACGAGGTCAGCCGCGACGCTTGAGCAAACTGGGACGTTCGAAACCAGCAATGGCTCCTCGGCGCCGTATTCGATTACGGCCACTGCCATCGGTGCGATTGCGAATCGCGGTTGATCGAGGTCGAGTTGGAAATGTCGGGGCGGACCGAGCTTTTTGCATGAACCGATCCGTCGGTCTGGCTCCCGACACTGTCTAAAGGCAGAATTTAGAACCCGACGCGCCCCGCTGCGTTTTGCGTTTACCCACAGGAGAACATCATGACCGAGACCAAGGGCAAGGGCAGCGCCACCGCCAAGCGGGCCAATGCCGCCGCAGCGAAGGAAGGCAAGTCCAACCCGCGCACCTCGTCGACGGCGCAATCGATGCTCGGCAAAAAGGGCGCCGCCGCCAAGAAGAAGGACTGAGGCGGAGCCCCACCAAATAAAATTTGGCGCACCCCGCACCCCGCCCGGCCCCTAGCCGTCGATCCGCACCGTATATTGGCTTGGCGACCAGCCGGCGATGTTGGTGACGCTGATCAGGACGACGACCAGCGCCACGACGAGGACCGCGATGCCGATCGCCATTCCGCGCGCGTCGCGTTCCTTGATGTCGGCGGCGGTGATCCGCGGCGCAAGGGGCGGCGGGTCGCGGCGGATGCGCGATCCGCGCACCGCGGGGGCGGCGAGATCGACGGCGGTCTTTCGGCGGTGCTGCGGGCTGGCCATGCTTCTGGCCTAACCCCAAGCTCTTATCATCTCCTTAGCGCCGCTCGGACCGCCCGCCCGACCACCGCTCGACCCCCGCCTTCATACCCCGACCCCCGCCTTCCTACGCTGCCTCCCTACCCCGCACGCGTCTCGCTCCTCGATCCCCTGCGCCGCGCCCGCATGCAACGCCTGCGCCGGCCGAACGTTTGCCTTTCATCCTCATCACACGGGAGTTTGTGACATGCGGTTGATCATGATTGGCGTCGCGGCTGCCTTGGCCGCCGCCGCCCCGGCCACGGCGCAGCAGTTCGGCGGCAACTCACTGGCCCGGGGCGGCGCCGGTGCGGGCCAGTTCGCGCGCGGCAATGCGGTCCGCGTCCATCGCGGCCAAAGCAGCCTTACTGGCGGCGTCTTTAGCGGTTCGACCCGCGGCGACCGTCGCGGCGGCTACGGCAATGGTTATGGCGACGCCTATCTGCCTTATCGCGAGTATCAGGGCGACACCTTGTTCCGCTCCGATGGCTTCAACGACTGGTGGCACGACCGCCCCGACCGCGCTCTGCCGCGCTGGGTCCGCGCCAATGGCGATTGCGAGCGCCGTTACTGGATGGGCGGGGGCTGGCGCTGCTGATCGTCGCGCGATCCATGAAGGTCGCACCGCAAATTGCACCTTCGCGGACCTTCACTCCGCCTTAACCGTCGCCGGGTGATGATCGCATCATGGCCCCTGTCCCCTCGCTTGCCCCGGCAATGGTCCCGCTGCTTGTCGGGTTGTTGTTCGTCACCGTGCCGTTCACCATCGCCCGGCTGTGGCTCAAGCGGATTGCCGCTCAGCGCCGCGCCTATGAGGATGCCGAGCGATCGGTCCGGCTCCAGTCGCTGGCCGAGGCGAGCGTCGCGGCCCGCGCCCGCGGCGAGAAATTCGTCCCGCCGCCGGGGTGGGAGCGTTAGGCATGGCGCGGTGCCGTCGATGATCCCGATGCGCACCAAGTCGATTTTCAAGTCGCGCTGGCTGGCCTTGCTGTGGGCGGCGGGGACCCTGTGGTTCGCGCTCGACGTATCGAGTGGCGGTGACAGCGGGGGCAGTGATCGCAGTGACGGCGGGGAGAATGTCGCCGATGGCGCATCCGCTTCGAGCGATGCGCCGGTCACGCCCGCCGAAGCCACCGCCCTCGCCGGAGCACTCGGCGGCTAGACGGCTAGGCGGTTCGGCGGGCGATGGGGCAGCGGGGCGGTGGGGCAGCGGGGCGGCGGAGATGCGCGGCTAGTCGTCGTGCTTCGCGTCGAACGGCTTGATCGGCTTGAGCACGCCATATTGCTCCTCGATCGGTGCATGCCCGAGCGGCGGCCAATCGACCAGGCTGTCGGGCAGCCGATAATCGGGCAACCGGTCGAGCAAGTCGCGGACCAGCGTCAGCCGGCCGCGCTTCTGGTCGTTGAAGTCGACCAGCGTCCACGGCGCGGCCTTGGTATGGCTCGCCTTCAGCATCGCCTCGCGCGCCTTGGTGTAAGCCGCATAATGGTGCCGCGCGGCCTGGTCGATCGGGGACAGCTTCCATTGCTTGAGCGGATCGGCGACGCGCTCGGCGAAGCGCTTCTCCTGTTGCGCCTGGTCGCAGCACAGCCAATATTTGAACAGCAGGATCCCGTCATCGACCAATTGCTGCTCGAACGCCGGCACGGCGTTGAGGAAGGCGCCGACCTGATCGGCCGTGGCGAACCCCATTACCTGTTCCACCCCCGCGCGATTATACCAGCTGCGGTCGAACAGCACGATTTCGCCCTTGGCCGGCAAGTGGCAGGCATAGCGCTGAAAATACCATTGGCCCTGTTCGGCCTCGCTCGGCTTGGGCAGAGCGACGGTGTGGCACTGGCGCGGGTTGAGCTTGTCCGCGACGGCGTGGATCGCGCCCCCCTTGCCCGCGGTGTCGCGCCCTTCGAACAGGATCGCGACCCGCTGCCCGGTCGTGGCGACCCACCGCGCCATCGCCACCAGTTCGGCCTGGAGGGGGCCAAGTGCCTCCTCGTAACGCTTGCGCTTCAGAGATTTCATGGCTGTCTCCCTAGCACCATAAGCGGTTCGAGCCGAACGTGCGCCGTGCGAGCTTTTCGCGGACCAGCACGGCGCCGAGCGACCGGCCGTCGCGCACCAGCAGCCGCAGGTCGCGGCCGTGCACGTCGCGATCCTGAAAGCGGTGCCCGATCAGGTCGAACGGCCCGGCATTGACCAGCGTCAGCAACCGATCCGCCGCGCGCTCGGCCAGAGCCTGCTCGGCGGGACAATGCGCGCCGCGCAATGCGGGAGTGTCGATGCCGATCAACCGCACGCGCCGCTGGCCGAGCCGGATGGTGTCGCCATCGACCACGCACGCCAGACTGGATCCGCGCCCGCAGCGGGTGAAGCTCGCCGCAATCCGCTCGGGCCGAGTCGCAGTCGCGCCGAACGGCGCGAGGATCGCGGGGTCGAGCAACGCCCCGACCGCCAGCAACAGCAGGATCAGGAGCGCCGACTTGATCAGCCGCTCGCGCTTGCGCCGCGCGACGCGTTCGCCCGCTGCCTTTGTCCTGAAGACCCCCATCGGACGTTCATGCCGCACTGGCGCCGTGAGGGAAAGGCCCGCGGCGATGGCCATCCACCGCCGCGGCGCCCCCAGTCAGCGCGCGGTGCCGCCTTCTTCTTCCTCGAAGCTCACCGCGACATCGGCATTGGCCGAAAGTCGCACCTGATCGCCCTCGACATCGGCGACCAGTCCGCGGCTGATGAAGTGGTGGTGACCCTGATGCCCGCCCTGGCCCGAATCGGCCTTGGTCAGCTTGATGCGGTCGCCTTCGACCTTGTCGACCGTGCCGAGGTGCACTCCGTCGGCGCCGATCACTTCCATATGCTCGCGGATCGTCGAAAAATCGCCCATCGTCATTCTCCCATTGATGTGCCCCGCCAACGCGCCAGCGCCGTCAAGGATGCGTTGCGCAGGTCGGCTCAACACCTAGGGCCGCGGCTTCAGCCCGCTCTGGAAGATGTGCCAGCGCAGTTGCTCGGCTGTTGCGCCATCGACGTCGTTGACGCGGCGCAGCGAGACCGGCCCGACCAGATTATACGGCTCCCCCGTCTTGAGCGTGCCGTGGAGCCGCAGCGGAACATCGACGTAGATCGATCCCGCCCCGCCCTCGCTGTCGCCCGGGTCGCCGACATCGGCCTCGATCACGGCATATTTGTCATAAGCGGCGATGAATTGCGCTTCGCTCAGTCCGCTCGCTTCGCCCGCGCCGCTCCACAATTTGTCCGCACCCGCGAAATCGCGCGCTTCGAGCAATTCGGCGAAGCGGCGGACGACATCGGCGGCTGCATCGACGCTCTTGGGATCGACCGCGGCGCCCTTCACCGCGTCCGCCGCCGGGGCTGTCGCCAATGGCTCCGCCGTGGTCGCCACGGGAGGAGACACAATTGGCTCATCGTGAGACCGAGTTGCACTGTCGGTCGGTCGATTCTCCCGCAACACGGCATTCGACGCGGGGGGCCCGCACCCAGCAATAGTCATCGTCAACGCCAGAGCAATCCAAGCTCGCACAAATCCACTCCCTGTATCGGTTCGATGATCGACGACGCGCGGCGCGATTGGTTCCAATCGATGCGCCGACGGAACCGCCACCGCCAGCATTCGTTTCGCCAGCAGAACATCGCTCAACAGGGAGGAACATGATGGCTGACGAACTTGAAAGCGACCGGCCGGTCGAACACACGACGATCGTGGAAACAGGCAATGGCGGCGGCGGCGGCGGGGTGCTGGCGGTCGTGCTGCTGATCATCGTCGTGCTGGTGCTGGTGTTCGTGTTCCGCGAGCAGCTTGGTCTGGGCGGGAACAAGACCGAAGTGTCGATCCCCGACAAGATCGAGGTCAACGTCAACTAGGTTTGCGGTTCGCCGCAAGCCAGCGTAACCACCCCCTCATTTCCGATGGAAACGAGGGGGTTTTGGCGTGGGCCGGGACGAAAGCGACTATCTGACCGGGTTCGGCGCGCATGTCGCGAGCGAAGCCGTGCCCGGCGCCTTGCCCAAGGGCCGCAACAGTCCGCAACGGCCCGCCTTCGGGCTCTACACCGAGCAGCTTTCGGGCAGCGCCTTTACCGCCCCGCGCCACGAGAACCGGCGCAGCTGGTTGTACCGGATGCGGCCCACCGCCGACCATCGCCCGTTCGTCGCCTACGACGGGGCGGCACTGTTCGCACCGGGCACGGTCGATGAACCGCTCGCGCCCAATCGCCTGCGCTGGGATCCGCCGGCCGATCTGCCCGCGGATCGTGATTTCGTCGATGGCCTGGTCACCATGATGGCCAACCGCGACCCCGCCGACCTCGAAGGAGTCGCGCTTCATCTCTACCGCGCCGACCGCTCGATGGTCGATCGCTTGTTCGCCAATGCCGACGGCGAACTGCTGATTATCCCGCAGTCGGGCGCACTCGACATCTTCACCGAACTGGGCCGACTGGCGGTGGCGCCGGGGTGGATCGCGCTGATCCCGCGCGGAGTCCGCTTCCGGGTCGAGGTCGATGGTCCCGCGCGCGGCTATGTCGCCGAAAATCACGGGGCGATGTTCCGCCTGCCCGAGCTTGGTCCGATCGGCGCCAATGGCCTTGCCAATCCGCGCGATTTCGAGATTCCGGTCGCGGCGTATGAGGATCGCGACGGCCCATGCGAACTGATCCAGAAATATCTCGGCAGCCTGTGGACCACGACGCTCGACCAGAGCCCACTCGACGTCGTCGCGTGGCATGGCAATCTCACTCCGTGGCGCTATGAACTGGCGCGCTTCAACACGATCGGTTCGATCAGTTTCGACCATCCCGATCCGTCGATCTTCACCGTGCTCACCTCACCCAGCGACGTCCCCGGGCGCGCCAATGCCGATTTCGTCATCTTCCCCCCGCGCTGGATGGTGGCCGAGGGCACCTTTCGTCCGCCCTGGTTCCATCGCAACGTGATGAGCGAGGCGATGGGGCTGATCCACGGCGCATATGACGCCAAGGCCGACGGCTTCGCACCGGGCGGGATCAGCCTTCACAATTTGATGAGCGGGCACGGTCCCGACGTCGCCAGCTGGCGCGGCGCGAGCGACGCCGAATTGACACCGGTCAAGCTCGACGGGACGATGGCGTTCATGCTCGAAAGCTGCTGGCCCTATGTCCCGACGCGCTTCGCGCTCGACCGCGCGCAGCCCGACTATGACGCCGCCTGGGCCGATTTTCCGAAAGCCATTTTGCCGTGACAGCCATGACCGACGAAACCCACGATCCCGCGCGCCTCAGCTGGGTTGCGAGCGCCAATGGACATCCCGATTTCCCGATCCAGAATTTGCCGCTCGGCGTCTTTTCGGTCGCGGCGGACGAGCCGCGGATCGGCGTGGCGATCGGCGACAACATTCTCGATCTGCGCGGCCTGGCGGAGTCCGGGATGCTCGACGATCGCTGGCTGGCCGCGTTGATGCGACCAACGCTCAACGATTGGTTCGGGCATGGCGCAAGCGAGGGCCGGGCGCTGCGCCGCTTATTGTCGGACCTGCTGTCGGGCGAGGCCCAGCGCGGCGCGATCGAGCCGCATCTGGTGCTGCAAGCCGACGCGGTGATGCACCTGCCGTGCGCGATCGGGGACTATACCGATTTCTATGTCGGCATCCACCATGCGATGAATGTCGGCAAGCAGTTCCGGCCCGATCAGCCGCTCCTGCCCAATTATAAATACGTCCCGATCGGCTATCATGGCCGGGCAAGTTCGGTCCGCGTGTCGGGCGAATCCGTCGTGCGGCCCAAGGGTCAACGCAAGGCACCCGATGCCGAGGCGCCCGAATATGGCCCGTCGCGCCGGCTCGATTACGAGCTCGAGCTCGGCATCTTCATCGGCCGCGGCAATCGGCTCGGCGAGCCGATCGAGATTGGCGCGGCGGCGGATCATATTGCCGGCTATTGCCTGCTCAACGACTGGTCGGCGCGCGATCTTCAAGCGTGGGAATATCAGCCGCTGGGACCGTTTCTGGCGAAGAATTTCCTGACCAGCATTTCGCCCTGGGTGATCGGTCCCGACGCGCTGGCCCCGTTTCGCGCCGCGATGCCGCCGCGACCGGCGGGCGATCCGGCGCCTTTGCCCTACCTCGACGATGCCCACGATTGGCTGCACGGCGGGCTCGCGGTGACGCTCGAGGTCACCCTGCTGACGCAAATCATGCGTCAAGCGGGATGCGCGCCCCACGTCCTGAGCAAAGGCGAGGCGGCGGCGGCGATGTACTGGTCGGCGGCGCAGATCGTGACCCACCACAGTTCGAACGGATGCAATCTGATGCCCGGCGACCTGATCGGCACCGGCACGCTGTCGGTGGCGAGCGACAGCGGGCTTGGGTCGATGCTCGAGATCAGCCACGGCGGCAAGTCGCCGCAGACACTCGCCAACGGCGAACGGCGCAGTTTCCTCGAAGATGGCGATGAACTCGCCCTCCACGCACGCTGTATGGCCCCTGGCGCGGTCCCGATCGGCTTTGGCACATGTGTCGGACGCGTGGTCGCCGCGCGCTGACGTGGGGAGGCGTCGCAGCGGTCGGGCGCGCGCCGCCCATTATGAATTGGTTAATCTTGCTTCCGGAAGGGAGCAAATCCTGCTATCGGGCGCGCTTCTGACAGGAGCTGCCGATGGCCTTGATCGAGGTCACCCCGTCAGACGACATGCGCGTTATCCTGTGCCTGAAGTTCGATCGGCGCGCGCCGTTTGATGCGGTATCGAATTTCAAACAGAGCCTCATCCGATGCGCCTGCGTGGTCCATTCGGTCGAGGCTTCGGGTGCGTTCGATTATCTGATCGAAGCGTCGCTGCCCGACTTTGCCGCTTATCATGCCTTGCTTGACGAATTCGCGGTTGGGCTCGCCAGCCTGGTCGAACGGCAGGAAGCGAGCTTCGTATGTCGCCGTTTCCTTCGCACGAGCGATCGTGAGCATGCGATCTGGGTGCCGTGCCGCGACGGCCGGCGGCGAATCGAATGCGCCAAGATCGACCTCGTCCGGGCCGAGGGCGATTATGTCCGGCTCCATTGCGGACCCGACAGCTGGCTGCTGCACGACACGATGCATCATATGCGCGCGCTGCTCGACCCGGCGGAGTTCCTCACGCTTCATCGCTCGACCATCACCCACGCGCAGTTCGTCGAACGGTTGATCCACCGTCGCACCTATTGGATTGCGGTGCTCAGCGACGGTGCCGAGCAGCGGATCGCGAAAAGCCATGTCGGCCAGGTTTTGTCCGCCTTGCGCAACGAGTCGTCGATATCCGAAGTCCGTTTGGCGACACTCGGGCGGTCGAGCGAAGGGTCTGCGCCAATGACAGAAGAACCCGTGCCAGCGCGATAATTTTCGTTGAATTAACGCCCACGACGCGGGGTGCGTCGCAAGGAGCGGACCAATGAAACATGAACATTTCTGGATGATGTGCGCAGCAGCCGCGGCAACCGCCACGGTCATTGGCGGAGCAGCCGGTGCGGCCCGGGCCGACCCGACGCAAAAGCCGATCACGGTCGTCGCCCAGCGCGATACCGAACTGGGGCTCACCACGCGGGTATCCTATCGCGACCTCAATCTCGCCGCGGCACATGATGTTCGCATTCTCAACCGTCGCGTCGGCAGTGCGACTCGCGAAGTGTGCGAGCCCGTCGGCAATTACACCGGTTCGGACAGCTTCTCCGATTGCCTGTCCTTCGCCTGGGCGGGCGCCCGCCCGCAGATCGCGCGCGCGGTGCTGCGCGCGCATGAGATGGCCGCAACGGGCAGCAGCGCCATTCCGCTGGTCGCGATTTCGATCAGCGTTCGGTAGCCTGCCCCGGTCGTGGCCGCGGCCGCGCGTCCCGAGCGGGGGACGCGCGGTCGTTGCCACATGGGATTGAGACGCCCGCCGTCATCCGATCGCGATGACCCCCACGATCGACCCCTGTGCGAGCGCGGTGCCTCCAGGCTGGCGAAGCAAGGCATTGGCTTCGGCGAGCGGGCGCTGCAGGCTGCTGTCGCGGCGCGGATCGGGCGTGACGAGCCGCTGACCGTCGCGATCGATCTGGATCCGGGCGCGCCACCACGTCTCGCGCGGTCCAGGCTCGGGCAGCGTCACGCTCAGCCGCGCCGGAACCGGGAGACAGCAGCTCGCCCGCCCCAGCAGCGCCGCGAGCAATGGTTCGAGCAACAAATGCGCGCAGACGAATGCCGAGGCGGGATTGCCCGGCAGCCCGAGCACCAGCCGCCCATCGCCGAACCGCGCGTGCCAACTTGGCTTGCCCGGCTGGACCGCGATCCGGTCGAACGCGATGACCCCGCCAAGGCTTTCGATCACGCTTCTCAGAACGTCGCGGTCGCCGACCGACGCCCCGCCGATCAGCAGCACCACGTCGCAATCCCGTGCCTCATCGATCATCGCCCGCGCCCGGGCGTGGTCGTCGGGCAGCACCGCGCGGCGATCCGCGACCCCCCCCCATTGCGTTACCAGCGCAGCCAGCGCGAAGCCCGCGCTGTCGGCAACCTCGCCGGGCCCGAGGATGGAGCCGGGGTCCCGCAGTTCGTCCCCCGACGCGAAGATCGCGACGCGCGGCGAGCGACGCAGCGGAAGCGCCGCGACGCCGGCTGCGGCGGCCAGCCCGATCCTTGCCGGGGTGAGCAGCTGCCCTGCTTCTAGCAATCGATCGCCGCGCGCGAAGTCGCCCCCCGCCGGCCGGACGAAATTCGACTCATGGAGCGGCCCGTCGATCTGGATATGAGCGCCGTCGCGGCTGACGATTTCCTGCATCACGACGCGATCGGCGCCGCGCGGGACGACCCCGCCAGTCGCGATCCGGACCGCCTCTCCCGCCGCCAACGCGCCGGCAAATGGCGCACCGGCATATGCCTCGCCAACCAGCCGAAGCCGCGCACCGACAACCGCGTCGTTTGCCTGCAACGCGTAGCCATCCATCGCCGACATCGCCAAGGCGGGCTGATCAACGTGCGCTTGGACGGCCTCCCCGAGCACCCGTCCGCCGGCCCGGTCGAGCGGGACCAACTCGTTTTCAAGCACGCGGAGATCGGCGAGGAGCAGGCCCAACGCCGCGTCGAGCGAGATCATTCGGCGCGGGTCCAACGGCCCGAATTGCCACCCGACTTGGTCAGCAGTTCGACCGTGATGGTCATGCCGCGGTCGATCGCCTTGAGCATGTCGTAGATCGTCAGGCAGGCGACCGACACCGCGGTCATCGCTTCCATCTCCACCCCGGTTGGCCCGCGCGTCCGCGTGGTGGCGGTGATGGCCAGGCCGGGAAGCCCGGGATCGCGCCTGATTTCAACCGTCACCGCGTCGAGCCCGAGCGGGTGACACAAGGGGATCAGGTCGCCCGTGCGCTTGGCGGCCATGATTCCGGCCAATTCGGCAATCGTCACGACGTCGCCCTTGGCCGCACCGTCAAGATGATCGAGCGTCGCCGCGGCCATTCGCACCGCGCCGCGCGCCGTTGCTTCGCGCGACGTCGCGGGCTTGGCCGAGACATCCACCATATGCGGCCGCCCCGCCTCGTCGAAATGGGTGAGGCCGGTCATCGCTCGCGCAGCCGCGGCATGATCTCAACCAGATTGCACGGCCGGGTTCGCGCATCGAGCTGGTGGACGAGGATCTGATTCCAGCCGTCGCGCACCGCCCCGCCCGATCCCGGCAGGCAGAAGATAAAGGTGTTGTTGGCGACCCCGGCGCAGGCGCGCGACTGAATCGTCGACAAGCCGATACTGGCGAAACTGATGCGGTGGAACATCGCCGCAAAGCCGTCGATGTGTTTGTCGAACAGGGGCTGAAATGCTTCGGGAGTGACATCGCGGCCGGTCAGGCCGGTGCCTCCGGTCGAGACGATCACGTCGATATCGTCGCGGGCGATCCAGCCTTCGGCGGCGCCGCGGATCGACTCGACGCCGTCGGGGACGATCGCGCGGTCGGCGAGGACATGTCCGGCGCGTTCGACCGCCGCGGCAAGATAACCCCCCGACGTGTCGCTTTCGATGTCACGCGTGTCCGAGACGGTGAGGATCGCAATTCGAACCGGCACGAACTTGCGATCAGGCATTGGATACCGCCCAGCGTGCCGCATCGGCATGATCTTGTGCGCGCGCCTCGATCCAGCACGATTTATCGCCACGGCGCTCGCATTTCCAGAGCGGCATGTCGGTCTTGAGCCGATCCATGACGAAATCGACCGCATCGAAGGCCGCCCGGCGGTGGCTCGCGGCGGCGGCGGCGAACACGATCGGCTGTCCCGCCGCGACCGCGCCGATGCGGTGGACGATGCAAAGCTGCGTGACGGCGAAGCGTCCTTCCGCCTCGCTTGCCAGCGTTTCAAGCGCTGCCGGGGTGAGGCGCGGGTGATGATCGAGCCACAAGTCGGTCACCCCGCCAGCGCCGCGCACGATCCCGCTGAACGAGGCGATTGCACCTGCGTCGCCTGCCGAACGCGCGAATGAGGCAAGCAAGTCGGCGGGGTCGATCGGACCCGGGGCGAGCGCGATCATCCGCCGCTGACCGGGGGCAGGAAAGCCATTTCGCGCGCCCCGGCCAGCAAAGCCGGAGCGGCAAGGATTTGATCGTCGAGCGCGATCCGCACCGCCGGGTCGAGCACTGCGGGGTGCTGTTCGCCGATCAAGGAGCGCAATTGATCGGTGGTGAGGACATGCGGCGGGACCTCGATCGACCGATCCTCGCCGACCGCATCGCGCAACCGTCCGAAGAAACAGAGTTTCATCCGCCGGTAACCGACATGTGGCGGGCGAGCGCAGGCCGGTCATCGATCGCGAAGTCGTGCCCACGCGGCTTGCGGTGCATGGCGCGGACGATGGCATCCTCCAGCGGCGCGTCGTCGCTGGTCGCGCGCATGATCTCGCGCAGGTCGACGCGCGCGTCCTGGCCGAGGCACAGGTAAAGCTGCCCGGTGCAGGTCAGCCGGACGCGGTTGCACGAATCGCAGAAATTGTGACTCAACGGAGTGATGAAACCGATGCGATCCCCGGCCTCGGTGCGGGCGTAGCGCGCGGGCCCTCCGGTGCGCTCGGCAAGGTCGGTCAACGGCCAGCGCGCCTCGATCGCGGCGCGAACCGTCGTCAGGGGGACGTGCTGGTCGATCCGCCCCGCCTCGACTTCGCCCAGGGGCATGACTTCGATGAAGCTGATGTCGCATCCGCGGGCGTGCGCCCATTCGACCAGGTCGGTGACCTCGTCCAGATTGTCGTCGCGCATCGCAACGGTATTGAGCTTGACCTTGAGTCCGGCGGCGATCGCGGCGTCGATCCCGCCGATGACCTGGTCAAGCTGCCCGCCGCGCGTCAGCCGGGCAAAGGTGGCGCGGTCCAGCGAGTCGAGCGAAACGTTGATGCGCTTGATCCCATGAAGCGCCAAAGCGGTAGCGTGCTGCGCCAATTGCGTGCCATTGGTGGTCATCGTGAGTTCGTCGAGCGCGCCCGACGCCAGGTGCCGCGACAATCCGGCAACCAGATCGATAATCCCCTTGCGGACCAGCGGTTCGCCCCCGGTGAGGCGCAACTTGCGCACGCCAAGGCGAATGAACGTGCTGGCCAGCCGATCGAGTTCATCGAGCCCGAGCATCTCGGCGCGCGGCATGAAGGTCATTGCTTCCGGCATGCAATAGGCGCAGCGCAAGTCGCAACGATCGGTCACCGAAAGCCTCAGATAGGTGATGCCGCGGCCATAAGCGTCGATCATGGCACGAACCGCCACAGCAGCTTCACCGCGACATAGAGTATCAGGATCGCGGTCAGCGTTCGTACCCATTTCGGGTCGAGCCGTTCGCTGCCGAGCCAGGCGCCGATCACGCCGCCCACCGCGACTGCGGGGAAAAGCGGCCAGAAATCACCGATCACCGCCCCGGTCGCGGCGAGGCCCTTGCTTGCCTGACCGGCGAGTCCGGCGATCGAATTGACCAAGATGAAGGCGGCACATGTCGCCGCAATCCGCTTCGGCGAGCCCCAGCGCAACAGGTAAAGCACGGGCGCGAGGAAAATTCCCCCGCCGATCCCGACCACGCCTGCGGCGAAGCCCAGCAATGCCCCGGTCACCGGCTCGACCCAGCGCCGCGCGACGACCGGCTCCGCGACGCGCTGCCATGCGGGCTGCAACAGCATCAGCACCCCGGCGACCAGCAACAAGCCGCCGAGCAGCGCGACGAACACCACTTCGCCGATCATCAATCGCCCGCCGAGCCACGCCGCCGGGACCGAGGTCGCGAACAGCGGCCACGCCTTGCGCCAGTCGAGATGTCCGGCGCGGGCAAAGCGCCACGTCCCGACGCTCACCACCAGCACATTGCACAGCAAGGAAAGGATCGGCACGGCGCGATAATCGACCGCGGCGAGCACCAGCAGCGCGGTGTAGGTCGACCCCCCGCCGAACCCCGCCGCGCTGTACAGCAATGCGGTCGCGAAAAAGAGCAGCACGAGCCCGGTCATGGCCGTCGCTCGCCCTTGGCAAAAGCATTCACCTCAAATTCCGGCATACCAGGCGTAGTCCGCGCGATCCTCCCAATAGCCACCCTTGCCAAGATAGAGATCGTCGATCCGCTCGCGCGCTTCGACCCGCATCACGAACTTGGCATGCTTGTAACCGAGCTGGCGCTCGACCCGGAGGCGGACCGGGGCACCGTGGGGAACGGGCAGTCGATGGTCGTTCATCAGCAGCGCGAGAATGGTCTGCGGGTGAAATGCGTCGGCCAGATCGATCGATTCGTAATAAGGCACGCCATTGCTGTCGTCGGCGCAATGGAACACGATGAACCTGGCGCGGCTCGACAATCCGGCCGCATGGAGGATCGAGGCCAAAAGCGGCCCCTGCCACTTGCCGATCGCGCTCCAGCCCTCGACGCAATCGTGGCGCGTAATCTGCGCCCGCTGCGGAAAGCGGCCGAGATCGGCCAGCGACAGGCGCAGCGGACGCGCGACCAGCCCGTCGATCGTCAACCGCCAGTCGGCGAAGTTGGTCGCCGCATGCGCCAGATAGTCGGCTGCTCCGGGCCGCCCGCTGCCGTTGACACGGAAATCGGGCGACATCTGGCTTCGCGAATATTCGCGCGCCAAAGCATCGCGTCCGGCGACGATCCGCTGGCTGCGGTAATGCAGCGTCTCGGCGCCCTTGAGCATGTCGCGAAAGGCCGGCGCGCCGTTAAGCTTGTCGCAGCCCGACAGCAGCAGCCCACCCGCGCCGAGCGTCATTCCGCCGATCAGCGAGCGCCGTCCGATCAGGCGCCGGCTCATGCCGCTTCCTCCGCCGCCGCGCCCGGCGCGGGCGATCGTGGCAGCCGATACCGCCCGCTGACCATCGACCGCACTTCATTATAGGGACCTGCGAGCACGACCATCACCACATGCACCACGATGAACCCGACCAGCCCCAAGGCGGCAAGGAAGTGGAGCGAGCGCGCCGATTGACGCCCGCCGAACAGGTCGATCAGCCACGACCAGCCCGAATCCATCGCCGGCGACAGCGTCAGCCCGGTCAGGATCATCAGCGGCAACAGGAAGAAGATCACCGCGACATAGCTGAGCTTTTGAAGGATGTTGTAACGCAGCGCCGCGGCCCCGGTCGGGAACCGCAGTCGGGCATGGTCCTTGATGTCGGCCCAGACGTGCGCCGGGCGGATCTCGGCGCGGCGGATCGTCAGGTCGCGCCGGAAATGACGATTGGCGAGCGAGGCGATCATGAAGGCGAGCAAGCCGAGCGCGAACAGCCAGGCAAAGGCAAGATGCCACAACCGCGCGTCGGCCAGGCTGTAGCCCGACGGAATCGTCGCCCAATGCGGAAAAGCACTCCGCTGGACCGCTCCATTGCCGTCGTGCCACACGCCGAGCAGCCCGGTGGTCGCGACTTCAATGCCCCCCGCCCGCGCGAAACCATGATCCCCGTGCGCGCCAATCTCGAACCAGGCATGGTCGGGATTGGCGCCATATTGTCCCCAATAGAGGCGCGGGTGGGCATTGAAGATCATCAATCCGCTCATCAGCATCACGACCAGCGCGACGACGTTCGACCAATGCCACAAGCGGGTCGTCAGGCGGTGCCGATAGACGAGGTCACCCCCGACCGGCGCAAGCGACGCCGGGGCTGCGTCCTCGACCGCTGCCTCCGGTACGGTAATCGCGGGCGGCGCTTGGGTCATCGCGGATGACGCGACAGGAATGCGGGCACGAACAGTCCCCTTTCAACGAAGCCGCAACCTAGCGACTAGCCGATCGAGCGCAACCCACCGATCGGACAAGGACCCGACGGTCGCGTCGGTCGCGCGATGCGATGCGTATCGAAGAGGCCTGGTGCCGCCTACAGGACTCGAACCTGTGACCCCCGCATTACGAATGCGATGCTCTACCAACTGAGCTAAGGCGGCACGCCGGGCGCGTCCGGGTTGGGCCGATACCAGCGCGCCTCCCGCGCCGCAAGAGCATGCGTCAAGCGACAGGGTTAACGCTTTGGCAACGCCTTGCGGCCAGAATGGCCCCGGTTGGAGCAAGGTGGGACCGAATAGGACATGGAAACGTATCGCGATCATCCCAGCGAGTTCGACGATGTCGTGTGCGACGCTTCGTCCGACGGCGTTCCGCCAAGCGCCGATCTGGCCGACGCGATCGGCACCGACGAGCGGCGGATGCATGTCCGCGCCTATAATTATTGGTGTTCGCTCCTCGATGGGCGCGATTACCCTTCGATCGAGGACCTCGATCCGAGCGACATTGCCGATTTCGGGCCGCATTCGGTGCTGCTCGACTTCACCGAAGGCAGCGACAATCCCGCCACGCCCTACATCGGCACCGCAGTGCGCGCCGAATGCGACTTGGCCGAGGAAGGCGTTCGGACCATCGCCGACGTCCCCAGCCGCTCCTTGCTGTCGCGCCTTACCGACCATTATATGCAGATTATCGCCAACCGCGCGCCGGTCGGTTTCGAGGCGGAATTTCTCAACCAACGCGGCCATTCGGTCTGCTATCGCGGGATCCTGATGCCGTTCAGTTCGGACGGCGACACGATCGACTTCATCTACGGCGTCATCAACTGGAAGACCGTCGGCGAGGCTGTCGCCGCGGCGGCCCCGCTCAAGGCCGTGCTGCCGCCGCTGCCCCCCGAGCAATTCGACGAGGAGGATGAGGAGGACGCCGTCCCCCATCTGGTGTGGGAAGACGGTCCGCTGGGCGATTCGTCCTCCGTCGCGCGTGGCGCCGACGACGACGCGGCGCTCGAGCTGGTCGTGCCGCTCGCCGCCGACGATGCCGAGGCGGGGCTCGCCGACCGCTTGTGCGCCGCGCGCGACAGTGCCGACATCTGCAAGGCGGCCGACGGCCGCAGCCGCGCGGCACTGTATCGCGCGCTGGCGATGGCCTATGATTTTGCGGTCGCGGCGCGCCGCGTGCCGAACGACTATGCCGAGATTCTGGACGATGCCGGGGTCAAGGCCCAGGCCCGCGCGCCGATGACCCCGATCGTCAAGCTCGTGTTCGGCGCCGATTACGACAAGACCCGGCTCACCGAATTCGCCGCCGCGCTGAGCAACGCCGAGCGCGAGGGCGTCGATTTCGGCGGCTTCGAAGCCTTTCTGGATGCAGTCGATGGCGGGTTGAAGGGCCTCGTCGCGGCCGAACGTCGTGCCCGCCGTCCTGACCGCGTCGCGGTCGACCGCGCCGCGCTGGGCCAGACCGCGCTGCGCCGCGCTGCCCCGCTCGCACTGACCCAGCTGCCGACCAACCAGGAATTCGCGCTGGTGCTGACGCGCCGCAATCCCGACGGACTCCACGAAGTCGTCCAACTCGTCAGCGACCCCGCCCTGCTCGACCGCGCGCTGCGCGGGGTGGCGAGCGCCGAATAGCAGCCCTGCCCGTCCGCCGCGGACAGGCGGGTTGCCTTGCGCGGCGCGCGGGACTAGTCCCCCGCCCATCGCGAGATCCTTGCGGAGCAGAACCTGACATGACGGCCCCAACGCTTGGCGCATCGGCCATAACCGAGCGCCTGCAACGAGCGCTCCTTGGCAATGCCCTTCCCGGCGAACTCGATGGCTTCGGCGCCGCCGAGCAGGACGAGGCGACCCGCTTCGTCGCCTCGGTCGCCGCCCAGCGCAAGCCCGGCGAGCTTGCCATGCGGCTCGAATCGACCGGCGGCGAGGCCGGCAAGCGGCGCATGAGGCTCGCCCTTATCAACGACGACATGCCTTTTTTGGTGGACAGCGTGGCGGGGGCGATCGGCGCCAAATGCCTGACCATCCACCGCTTGCTCCACCCCATCCTGGGCGTGACGCGCGACGCCGCCGGCAACCTTGAAAACCTCGACGGCAAGGCCCCTGAATCGATCATCTACATCGAACTCGACCGCGCCGACGCGCGCGGCCGCCAGGATCTGCTGGCCGAGCTGACCGACGTCCTGGCCGATGTCCGCGCCGCGGTTGCCGACTGGCGCGACATGACCGCGCGGATGGAGGCCGACGCCACCGTCATCGCACCCGCAGCTGCCGAGGGTGCGGCGCTGCTACACTGGCTGGCGCAGAATAATTTCACTCTGCTCGGCCACGCCGTGGTCGGGAAAGACGGCGCGATCCGCGACGGGCTCGGCATCCTTCGCCGCAGCCTCAACCTGTGGGACGACAGCGTCACTTTGGCCGCGATCGACGAACTCGTCTCGGGCCGCCGATCTCTGTTGCTGCTCAAGGCCGACCGCATCTCGCCCGTCCACCGCCGCGTCCCGCTCGATGTGGTGATGGTCGCTCGGCCCGACGGTACGCTGTCGATCCATACCGGGCTGTGGACCAGCGCCGCGCTGCGCGCGCCGGCCGAGGAAGTCCCGATCCTGCGTCAGCGGCTGGTCGCGCTCGACAAGGAACTCGGCTTTGCTCCGTCGAGCCACGGCGGCAAGGCGCTGGCCCATGCCATTTCGACCCTGCCCCATGACCTGCTGATCTCGCTCGATCCCGCCGAAGTGCGCGAAGCCGCGACCACCGCAATGTCGCTCGCCGACCGCCCGCGCCCGACGCTTCAACTGCTGCCCGGCGCGCTTGGCCGCCACTTGTACGCCTTCACATGGCTGCCGCGCGACGAATTGACCACCGCGCGGCGCAAGGCGATCGCCGCGATGCTCGAGGAAGCGGTCGGATCGAAAGTCACCAATTGGGCGATCGACCTTGGCGACGGCGAATTGGCGATGCTGCGCTATACGCTGACGACGCAGGCCAATACGCCGTTGCCCGACGTCGAAGCGCTTGATGCGCGGCTGGTCGAAATGGTCCGCGGCTGGTCGCCGGCGGTCGAGGCCGACCTCGTCGAGCTCGTCGGCGCGGGCCGCGCGACGCGGCTGGCGATGACTTACCTCCCGTCGATCCCCGAAGCCTATCGCACGCGAGTCGTTCCGGCCGAGGCGGCCGAGGACATCTTGCGCCTGAGCCGGCTCGGCGATGGCGACGAGCGCAGCGTGCGATTGTATCGCGCGCGCGATGACAAGAGCAGTGAGCTCCACTTGAAGGCCTATCGCCGCGCCGCCCTGATCCCGCTCAGCGACGCGGTCCCGGTGCTCGAGCACTTCGGCTTCCGCGTGATCGACGAAAACCCCACCAGCCTTGACGGCGCCATGGGGCATATTCACAATTTTCATCTTGAATTGCCCAGCGACGACGATGTCGCGGCGGCGCTCGCCCGCGCCGAGACGGTCGAAGCGGCGATCGCGCAGGTGCTGTCGGGCGACGCCGAGGACGACGATTTCAACCAGCTCGTCCTGCTCGCCGGGCTCGAACCGCGCGCCGTCGTGTGGCTTCGCGCCTGGTTCCGCTACTTGCGCCAGACCGGCGTCACCTATGGCCTCGCCACCGTGGTCGAGGCGCTCGGCCGCTCGCCAGACGCCAGCGCGGCACTGATCGCCTTGTTCTGCGCGGCGCACGATCCCGCCGAGCCGCGCGGGCGCAAAGGCGAAATCGAGCGCCATTCGACGGACTTCGACGAAGCGCTAAAGGCCGTGCGCGGGATCGACGACGACCGCATCCTGCGCCTGATGCGCGCGGTCATCGGCGCGACCCTGCGGACCAATGCCTTCGCCCCCGCCGCGGCCGAAGCGCTCGCCTTCAAGATCGACAGCAAGCAGGTTCCCGGGCTCCCCGCGCCGGTCCCGTTTCGCGAGATCTGGGTCTATTCGCCGCGCGTCGAGGGCATCCACTTGCGCGGCGGCCCGATCGCGCGCGGCGGCTTGCGCTGGTCCGATCGGCGCGATGACTTCCGCACCGAAGTGCTTGGGCTGATGAAGGCCCAGATGGTCAAGAATGCGGTGATCGTTCCGACCGGCGCCAAGGGCGGCTTTTATCCCAAGCAATTGCCGAGCGCCGCGACCAGCCGCGATGCCTGGTTCGCCGAAGGCACGACAAGTTATCGCATCTTCATCCGCAGCCTGCTGTCGGTGACCGACAACATCGTCAACGACGTCGTCGTCCACCCCGAAGGCGTCGTCGTCCACGATGGCGACGATCCCTATTTCGTGGTCGCCGCGGACAAGGGCACCGCAACCTTTTCCGACGTCGCCAATGCGATCGCGCTCGAGCGCAACTTCTGGCTTGGCGACGCCTTCGCCAGCGGCGGGTCGAACGGCTATGACCACAAGGCGATGGGGATTACCGCCAAGGGCGCATGGATCAGCGTCCAGCGTCATTTCCTCGAGCGCGGGGTCGACATACAGCGCGACAGCATCACCGTCGCCGGCTGCGGCGACATGTCGGGCGACGTGTTCGGCAATGGCATGCTGCTGTCGAAAACGATCGAGCTGGTCGCCGCCTTCGATCACCGCCACATCTTCATCGACCCGAGCCCCAATCCGGCGGCGAGCTGGGCCGAGCGCAAGCGCCTGTTCGACCTGCCACGCTCAAGCTGGGACGATTATGACCGCACGTTGCTGTCGCCCGGGGCGATGATTGTCCCGCGCAGCGAGAAATCGATCGAATTGACCGCCCAAGCGCGCGCCGCGCTCGGCATCGAAGCGGCGACGATCGATCCCGCCAGCCTGATTTCGGCGATCCTCAAGGCGCCCGTCGACCTGTTGTGGTTCGGCGGCATCGGCACCTACATCAAGGCGTCGAGCCAGACGCATGGCCAGGTTGGCGATCCGGCCAACGACTCGCTCCGCGTCGATGCGCGCGATGTTCGCGCCACCGCCATTGGCGAGGGCGCCAACCTCGCCATCAACCAGGCCGGGCGGATCGAATTCGCCGCCAAAGGGGGGCGGATCAACACCGACTTCATCGACAATAGCGCCGGGGTCGATTGCTCGGACAATGAGGTCAACATCAAGATCCCGCTCAATCGCGAAGTGCGCGAAGGGCGGCTGGCCGAGGATCAGCGCAACACATTGCTCGCCAGCATGACCGACGATGTCGGGGAATTGGTGCTCGAGGATAACCGCCTCCAGAGCCTCGCCCTGTCGATCGCCGAAGCGCGCGGCGCCAAGGGCTTGCCGGGCTTCGTCCGGACCATCGAAATGCTCGAAGCGAGCGGCCGCCTCGATCGCAATGTCGAGGGGCTTGAGACGAGCGACATGCTGCTGCGCCGGGGGATCGACGGGCGCGGGCTGACCCGCCCCGAACTGGCGGTCGTGCTGTCGATGTCCAAGCTTTCTCTCCAGGCCGCGGCCGAGGAATTGAAGCTCGCCGACGACCCGACCATGGACGGTGAACTGATGGCGGCTTTCCCCAAGGCGATGCAGGCCGGCCACGGCGACGCGATCCGCGCGCACCGTCTGCGCCATCAGATCATCGCCACCAAGGTCGCCAATCGTCTCGTCAACCGCTTGGGCCCCAGCGTCGCCTTCGACATGACCGAGGAGGAAGGGGTTGGCTTGCCCCAGGTCGTGGTCGCCTTCCTGGTGCTCGAACGGCTGCTCGATCTTGGCAAATTATGGTCGGCGATCGAAACCGCCACAGTCGGCGAGCAGACCCGGATCGAGCTGTTCTCGGTCGCCGCGCGGAGCATCCGTTCGCACCTTGGCGACGTCATTCGCGCCGCGGCCGGCGATACCTCGGTCGAGGCCGTTGCCCGGCTGCTCCAGCCCGGCCTGGCCAAGGTCGCGGCCAAGGCCGACATGCTGATCAGGGCCGAAGTCCGCGGCGAATCGGAAATTCGCCGCGAAGTCCTCGTCGCTCTCGGCGCGGGCGAGCATATCGTCGATGCGCTGATCCGCTTGTTCGAATTGGACGGAGTGTTCGGAATCGCCGCGATGGGCGCGCGCAAGGGGCTCGACGAGCTCGCCGTGACCCGCGCCTACACCCGCCTTGGCGAAGTGCTCGGGATCGACTGGGCGCAACAGCAAGTGGCGCGCTTCGTTCCCGCCGACCAGTGGGAACGCCTGCTCGCCGCCGGGCTGCTGCGCGACTTCGAGCAATTGCGGATCGATTTCCTCAACCGCACCCGCGCCGACGATCCCGACAAGAGCGTCGAACGCTGGGTGAGCGACAATCCCAAGCGCATCGCCCAGTTCCGCCAATTGATCGAGCGCGCCAAGCTGACCGGGGCGGTCACCGCGCCGATGCTGGCGCAGATCGCCGGACAGGCGCGAATCCTCCTCGCGCGCTGAATCGTGCGCACGCTAATCCTCACTCCGGCGCCCGATTTCCACGAGGATTGGGATTGGGCGTATGACGTCGAGGCGGCGGCGCTGACGTCGAACGGGATCGAAGTTACGCATCGCCCCTGGACCGAGGTTGGCGATGTCGCCGGGTTCGACCTCGTCATGCCGCTGGTGGCATGGGGCTATCATCTGCGTTTTGCCCAATGGCTTGCCTTGCTCGATCGCGCCGAGGACGAACATTGGCCCCTGCTCAACCTGCCCGCGCTGCTGCGCTGGAACAGCGACAAAAGCTATCTTGGGCAACTCGCGGCCGCCGGCGTCCCGACCGTCGCCTCGCGCACCGTCGAGGTGCTCGACGCAGCATCGCTCGCTGACGCCCACGCCGCTTTCGGCGACCAACTGGTCGTGAAACCATTGGTTTCGGCCTCGGCTGACGACACCTTCAGGCTCGGCCCCGACGACGCGATCCCCGCCGCCGTGGCCGGCAAGCGAATGCTGGTCCAGCCGTTCATGCCCGCCATCGCCCGCAGCGGCGAAGTTTCGCTGATGCTGTTTGGTGGCGTCGTCAGCCACTGCGTCGTCAAGCGCCCCAAAACCGGCGACTTTCGCGTCCAGCCCCACCTTGGCGGCAGCGAGACGCCGTGCGTTCCGCCTGAAGGCGCCATTCCCCTCGCTCACGCCGCGCTCGCCGCCGCCCCCGCGCCCGCCACTTACGTTCGCGTCGACATGGTCGAAGCCGCGAACGGTCAGTTCCAGATCATGGAGCTCGAACTGATCGAACCGGCCTTGTGGCTCCAGCATGCCCCGGACAAGGGCGCCGCGTTCGCAGCGGCAATCAAGGCAGCAGCTTAGTCCCGCCGTCGGCGCGGTGCCGTCTCGGGCAGCATCACCAGCACGGGCAGCACGCACAGCGCCACCACCGCGATCATGATCCCCGGCACCAACGGCGATCCGGTGCGTCCCATCAGCACCTGCGCGACATAAGGCGTCAGCCCGCCGAACACCGCTGTCGCCATCGTCGCGCCAAGCGCGAGCCCGGTCAGGCGGCCCTCGCCCGGAAACTGTTCGGCGGTCGCCACCGCCCCGACCGCGCTGACCCCGCCCGCGACGCACGCCAGCACCACCGCCCCCGCCAGCGCATGCCAATAGGACCCGCTCGCCATCAGCCCGAACATCGTGATCGGCAACAGCGCGCCGGTCAGGCATAAGAAGATCAGCACCGGCTTACGCCCCCACCGATCGGAAAGCGCCCCGGTCAGCGGCGTGACCAGGATCACCGCCACCGCGGCGATCGTCGACAGCCACAGCGATTGGCTTTCGCGCATCGCCCCGGCAGAAGTCAGGAATGCCGGGACATAAGTGATGCCGACATAATAAGTGATCGACCCCAGCGCCGAAATGGCAAAGGCGCGGGCGATGCCGACGCGGTGGTGCTTGAGCGAATGACGCAGCGGGTTTGTCGGCACCGTACCGTGCGTTTGCTGGCGTTCGAAGTCGGGCGATTCCTCCATCGCCGAGCGCGCGATCCACACGCTCGCCGCCAGCGCCGCTCCGACCAGGAACGGGATCCGCCAGCCCCACGCGTCAAGCTCGAGCTTGCTCAAGCCATAGACCGTCAGCGCCGACACTCCGACCGCGAGCAGCCCGCCAATCTCGCTCGACGCCGACGCCGCCGAGGCGATCAGCCCGCGCCGCTCGGGCTTGGCCCCCTCGAGCAGATACGCCACCACGCCGGTATATTCGCCCCCGACCGAAAACCCCATCACGCACCGCACCGCGATCAACAGCCCGCCCGCCAGCGGACCGATCTGCGCGTAAGTCGGCAGCACGGCGGTCGCCAGCATCGCCGCGGTCATCATCGCCACCGACCACAGCAACATCCGCCGCCGCCCATAACGGTCGCCGACATGTCCGAACACGACCGCCCCCAACGGCCGCATCAGATACGCCACCGCGAAACCGCCGAGCGTGATCACGAGGGATGCCGCGCCACCCCCGAAAAAGACCCGGGAAAGCACCGTCGCGAAGTACAGGTACAGCGTGAAATCATACCATTCGACCACCGTCGAAAACGCCGCAATCGCCATCGATCCGCGCGAAATGGAATGAGGGGTGGCGGGTGCCTCAGTCATGGAATAGCGCTTTCCATTGCCACCACGCGTTCCCCGGCGCAGGCCGGGGTCCAGGCCGGCGTAAGCCGGAGGCGATGGTCGCGGCATTGAAGCCCTGCCGGGCTCCTGGACCCCGGCCTGCGCCGGGGAACAAGCACGATTGCCTCGTCACTGGCCCGCTTTCCTCGTCCGCGCGAACAGCCATTGCCTGAGCGCCGAGGTAAGGTTCGGCCCCCCGCCCGCCGAGTCGAGGCGTTCGGCGTCGATCCGCGCGATGAGCGCGTTGAGCGGGAGCGCTTCATCGGCCGCCGCCGCTTCGAGCGCGTCCCAGAACATTGGCTCGAGGCCGATCGAGGTTTCGTGCCCGGCGATCGTCACCGAACGTTTGCGGGATAGAGCATAAGCCGGCGTCGCGGAGGCGACGGCAAAGCCGCCGCCGTCGGTCGGGTTCGGCCTTGTCGACCCGCCGTCCGGCGTTCGCGATCCTGGCGGCCCGGCGGCGTTCGACTTCGTCTTCACGCTCGCCTTCGTTCCGCTCAATACATATGCTGCCCGCCGTTGATCGACAGCGTCGAGCCGGTCACGAAGCCGGCCTCCTCGCCGACCAGGAAGGCCACCCCGCGCGCAATTTCGCTCGCCTGGCCGAGGCGGTTGACGGGGATCTTGGCGACGATCTTGGCGAGCACTTCGGGGGGCACCGCGGCGACCATGTCGGTGTCGATATAGCCCGGGGCGATGGCGTTGACGGTGACGTTGTTGCGCGCGCCTTCCTGCGCCAGCGCCTTGGTGAAGCCGTGGATGCCCGACTTGGCGGCGGCGTAATTGACTTGGCCATATTGCCCCGCCTGGCCGTTGATCGAGCCGATGTTGACGATCCGGCCGTAGCCGCGCGCCTGCATCCCTTCGAACACCGCCTTGGCCATATTGAAGCAGCCACCGAGATTGGTGTCGATGACGTCCTGCCACTTGGCATGGTCCATCCGCTTCATCGTCGTGTCGCGCGTGATCCCGGCATTGTTGACCAGCACGTCGACCGGGCCGAGGTCGCTTTCGATCTGGCCGCAGCCGTCGAGGCACGCCTGGTGATCGGCGACGTCGAACTTGTAGGCCTTGATCCCGGTGCGCTCGGTGAATTCACGCGCGCGCTCGTCGTTGCCGGCGTACGTCGCCGCGACGGTCATCCCCATGTCCTTGAGCGCGATGCTGATCGCCTCGCCGATCCCGCGCGTGCCGCCGGTCACTACTGCCACTCGTGCCATGCTACTCTCCTCGAGGTTTTTCTTTCGAGGCTAGGCCGCTGGCCACCATCCGGCAAGCTCGCGCCGGATCAGCGCGTCGAGCATTTCCATCCCCTCTCCGTCGGCGTTGAGGCAGTCGAGCCGCTCGAACTGCGTTCCCCCCGCGGCGAGGAAGTCGGCGCGCCCGCGAATGCCCAATTCCTCTATCGTCTCGAGGCAGTCGGTCGAAAAGCCCGGCGCGGCGATGGCGATTCTGGTCACCCCCTGCGCGGGATAGGCCTTGAGCACGGTATCGGTGGCAGGCTCGAGCCACTTCGCCCGCCCAAAGCGCGACTGGAAGGCGACATCGATCGGGATCGTCATCGCCTCGGACAGCAGCCGCGCGGTCTTGCGGCAATGACAATGATACGGATCGCCCAGCGCCAACGTCCGCTGCGGCATCCCGTGAAAGCTCAGCAGCAGCCGCTCGGGCACGAACGCGAGACCCGCGATCTGCCGCTCGAGACTCGCCTTGAGCGCCGCGATATAATGCGCGTCGTCGTGATACGACGGGAGGAAGCGGATCGTAGGTTGCCAACGCATCGCGGCCAGCGCTCGACCAACCTCGTCCACCGCGGTCGCGGTCGTCGCCGCGCAATATTGCGGATAAAGCGGCGCGACCAGGATGCGGGTCGCGCCTTCCTCGATCATCTTGGCGAGCACATCGCGGATCGACGGGTTCCCGTAACGCATGGCATATTGCACGATAATTTCGCCGCCGAACCGGCCTCGAAGATCATCGGTCTGCTCCCATGTCAGATACTGGAGCGGCGACCCTGCCGCCTCGCTCCACACCTGCGCATAAGCGTGCGCGCTCTTCTTCGGGCGGGTGCGCAGGATGATCCCGTGAAGGATCGGCAGCCACGCCACTTTGGGGATCTCGATCACCCGCGGGTCCGACAGAAACTCCGCCAGATAGCGCCGCACCGCGCCGGCATCGGGCGCGTCGGGGGTGCCGAGATTGGTCAGCAGCACGCCGACTTTCGAGGTGGGGACAACAGGATGGTCGGGCGGGGGGATCATCCCGCGCTCATCGGGTCGAACGGAAGGCTGCGCAAGCGCATTCCGGTCGCGGCATAGATCGCATTGCCGACCGCTGCGGCAAGCACCAGCGATCCGAGCCCGCTGACCCCGCCCGCCGGCGCCTCGCTCGGCACGAGCACCACTTCCACCTTGGGCAGTCCCTTCAAGGTCGGCAGCCCAAGCGCCGCCAGCGGCCGCGCGCGCACCATTCCGGCGATAATCTCGGGCGCCGGCCCGGTCGCGCTGACCAGTGCATGGAGCAGCCCTCCCTCGACCTGCTGACGCACCAGCCCGGGATTGACCAGCCGTCCGGCATCGACCGCCGCGACCAGCCGCGTCACCTGAATTCGCTGGTCGAGCCCGATGTTCGCTTCGGCGAGGAGCCCGATATGGCTCCCATATCCCGCCGCGCAGGCGATCCCCATCGCGCTGCCGCGCGCGCCGCCGTCCCACCCGCCGCGCAACGCCGCATGGCTCAATGCCCGGGCGAGACGCGGCTGTCCGCTCAGCAAGCCGATCCGAAACGCCAGCGGCTCGCTCCCGCGTGCCCGCGCCAGTTCGTCGACGAAGCTCTCGTTGGCAAAGGCGAACAAGGGGTCGAGATCGCCGCGCAAATAGCCGCACGCAATCGGCAATCGCACGGTCGCCGCCTCGATCCGCGTCGCCGCCGCGGCATAAGGCGGGGAAGAGCGCGCGGCGTCGAAATCGGGCACCGCCGCTCCCCTCGCGCGGGCCAGCGCTGCGTCGAGCCCGGCGGCGCCCGCGAACCGCCCGTGCCAGCTCGTCAGCCCGCCCGCGCCATCCCCCAGCGCGCTGATCCGCGCCGCCAGCGGCGGACGGCACGG
>CAXSCF010000019.1:0-32073 GCA_964235815.1 uncultured Sphingomicrobium sp. | reverse complement strand
CTCGATTTGTCCCGGCCGATCGACCCTGCGGCCCTGCCCGCCTCGCTCGATGCGGTGATCTATCTCGCGCAGTCGCGGCGGTTCCGCGAATTTCCCGCGGCGGTCGAGGACATCTTCTCTGTCAACGTCGCCAATCCGCTGGCGCTCGCCGACCATGCCCGCCGCGCCGGCGCGAGCCACTTCATCTATGCATCGACCGGGGGCGTCTACGCGCCGTCGGCCACCCCCCTCGACGAACGATCGGCGCTCGCCGATCCAATGGGCTTCTACCCGGCCTCCAAATATGCCGCCGAACGATTGCTGCTGCCGTTCGCGGCCCACATGACCGTCGTCATCCTGCGTTTCTTCTTCATCTATGGCCCGGGGCAGGGGCAGGACATGCTCGTCCCGCGGCTGATCGACAGCGTCCGCCACGGCCGCAAGATCGGATTGAACGGAGAGCAGGGGTTGCGGCTCAATCCGATCCACGCCAGCGATGCGGCGCACGCCACCGCGAGCGCGCTCGGCCTGTCGGCAAGCATGACCATCAACGTCGCCGGTCCGCAGACGATGTCGCTCCGCGCGATTGGCGACGCGATCGGCACCGCGATCGGCATAACCTCGCGCTTCGCCGTCACCGACCAGGCTCCAGCAGATCTGGTGTCGGGAATCGAGCCGATGAAGGAGTTGCTGTGGACCCCGCGCGTCGCCTTTGCCGATGGCCTCGCGGGGCTCGTGTGATGACCGCGCGCTCGGTGCTCTACGTCGACATGGCCTTCACCCACGACATGGTGGTGCGCGGCGGCAAGCATGGGTTCTTCGAGACCCGCCACAGCGAGGGCTATTTCGACAAGGTCTGGGGGGTCCATCCGATCAGCGATGTCGCCGGATCGGGATCGCGCGCGATCCAGACCTTTGTCTTCTCGCCCGATCAAGTCATCATCGAAGGGGTGTCACGCTGCCACGACTGGCCGAAATTGCTCGCGCCGCTCGACTTTCTTGTGTCGCAGGCGCGGCTGCTGCGGATGCTCGCGCGGCTCATTCGCAGCGAAAAGATCGACTTGATCGTTGCCACCGATCCTTTTTTCAGCGGCCTGTTCGGGGCGGTTTTGAAGCGGCTGTCGGGCCGTCCGCTGGTGATCTGCATCTACTCGAACCAGGACGACATCTATCATCGCTTCGGCGTGCTCGCCTCGCCGCGCCTGTTGCCGTGGTTCGGCTTGCAGAACTTCGTCGCCCGGATGATCCTGCGCTACGCCGACATGGTGCTCGGCGGGACGCAATATTATCTCGACTGGGCGGTAGCAAAAGGGGCGTCGCGCGCGCGCGGCGGGGTGCTCCCGATCGCCCGCAACATCGAACCGTGTCACCTCGCCGATCCGGCCGGGCGCGGCGATCCCAACCCACTGTTTAAGTTGCTCGGCGTTCCCGTCGAGGGGCGGCACATGATCATGGTGTCGCGCTTGATCGCCTTGAAATTCGCCGAAGACGGCGTGCGGGCAATGGTCGAAGCGGCAACGATCGATCCCCGGGCGATCGGCATTGTCGCTGGAAGCGGCCCACTCTTGCCCAGGCTCGAACGGATCGTTGCCGACGCCGGCCTGACCGCGCGCATCCGCTTCGTCGGCCAGGTCACCCAGCAGCAGCTCGCCGTCATGCTCCCGCACTGCGTCACCGTCTCCCCGCTGACCGGGATGGCGCTGGTCGAAAGCGGGCTCGGCGGGTCGCCCGTGGTCGCCTATGACATCGACTGGCACCGCGAATTCATCGACGACGGGGTCAACGGCTTTCTTGTGCCGGCATCGGACTATCGCGCCATGGGGCGCAAGATCGCCGAGATCATCGGCGACGACGCGCTTCGGGAGCGGCTGTCGCGGGCGATGCGATCGATCGCCTTGGCGCGGGCCGACCGTGCGACGATTGCGGCGTCGGAGAAAGCCAGTTTCGATCGTGTCCTCTCGCCCCGTGGCGCGGCGGCGGCGCGATGACCGGCACTAGGATCGAAGGGTGGAGTGACAATCATGCCGATTGAGTCGACGGGCAATGACAATATCGACGCCAAGACGGTCGAGGGATTTGGCGAGGAATGGGCCGCCTTTACCCAGGAGGCGCTCGATCCGGCCGAGCAGCAACGCTTGTTCGACGACTATTTTTCCACTTTTCCGTTCGCCGAACTGCCCCCGGCCGCCGAGGGTTTTGATCTTGGCTGCGGGTCGGGGCGGTGGGCGGTGCTGATGGCGCCACGGGTCGGGCGGTTGCATTGCATCGATCCCGCGGCGAAGGCGCTTGACGTCGCGCGGCGCAGCCTGGCCGCGTGCCCCAACGTCGACTTTCACGAAGCCGGGGTGGACGATATCCCGCTCACCGACGGCAGCCAGGATTTCGGCTATTCTTTGGGAGTGCTTCATCACATCCCGGACACGGCGGCGGCCCTGGCCAGTTGTGTGAGGAAGCTCAAGCCAGAGGCGCCGTTCCTGGTCTATCTTTATTATGCCTTCGATAATCGCCGGCCATGGTTCCGGCGCGTGTGGCAGATCAGCGAGGTTGGTCGTGCGGCCATTTCGAAAATGCCCTTTGCAATGCGCAAGGCCGTCACGACGCTGATCGCCGCTGGAGTGTATCTGCCGTTGTCGAGGCTTGCCTTATTGGGGGAGCGGTTGGGGCGAAATGTCGATGCGGTGCCGCTCAGCGCCTATCGCCATCTTAGCTTTTACACTCTTCGAACCGACGCGCTCGATCGCTTTGGAACGCGGCTCGAGCAGCGTTTCACTCGCTCCGAAATCGAACTCATGATGAAAAAGAGCGGCCTCGATCACATCACTTTTCGCGAAGCTTCACCGTATTGGGTCGCTTGCGGGCGGAAGATTTCTTGAAATTCATGAAATTGCTGTTCGTCATAAAGTCGCTGAGCATCAAAGGGGGCGGCGCGGAACGGGTCTTAGGAGAAGTTACGGCTGGTTTGGCCTTGCTTGGGCACCAAGTTACCGTTGCGACCTATGATCGGTTCGGCGAGCGTGATTTTTACCCGCTTGATTCTTCGATCACGCGAGTTCGCTTGGGAATTGGACAGAGTGGTCGTGCGGCTCGGTTGATCGAGACGGCGAAACGGGTTCGTGCCGTTCGGCGGCTTGCAGTTTCAATGAATCCCGACGTCGTTACTGGATTTATGAACAGCGCATATATTCCGCTGGGCCTGGGATTGGCGGGCAGCGGACTTCCACTCGTGGCAAGCGAGCATATCGTTTTCAATCACTATCGGTCAGTGCCATTCCAGCGGCTTCTCATGCGCATGCTTCCGCCTTTCATCGATGCCATGACGGTCATTTCGGAGCGCGTGAAAATGGGATATCCGCTTTCCCTGCAGCGCACGATGACCGTGATCGCCAATCCAGTTAATGTGATTGATGCGCATCTTGCCGATGTTGTGGGAGGCAACCGCAAATCCATTTTGTGCGTCGGGCGTCTCATGGTCCAAAAAGATCACGCGACGCTCGTGAGCGCATTCGATCAAATCGCGAAGCGCCATCCGGACTGGGAGTTGCGCATTGTCGGGGAGGGGCCGCTGCGCGGCGCGCTTGAACGCCAAGTGGCTCAATCCCAGGCAAGCGATCGAATATCCCTTCCCGGTGCCACGGCTGACATTGATCGGGAATATGCCTCCGCGCAAATATTTGCACTCCCCTCGATTTACGAGAGCTTTGGTCTCGTCACTGCGGAGGCACTTGCGCACGGTCTTCCGGTCGTCGGCTTTGCTGACTGCCCTGGAACCAACGAATTGATTGTCGACGGCGAAAATGGTGTCCTCGTCAGCGGCGATGACCGCGTGGCCGCCCTTGCCGCCGCGCTCGATGATCTGATGGGCTCCCCCGGAACGCGCCAAGCATTGGCGCGCAAGGGGCCAGCGTCGATCGAGCGTTTTTCCGTGGATTTGATCGTGGACCGTTGGGAGAAGCTGTTGCTCTCAATTGCCGGTGTAGCCAAGGCTGAACATCGAGCGAAAATCGGTTAGGCGGGGCAATGTAATCATCGGGGCCGAGGTGCCCCGCTTGCCCTTAGCCGGCTTTCGGTGAGGTGCTTGACGATGGCAAGACCAGGTCGTTCGACGAGGAGATGGTAGGCAAGTCCTACAGCCGTAGCGGCGATCAGGAACCACAAGAGGGCGAGGCCGGGATCGGCAGGGGCGGCTCGTCCGAGGATCGCCAGGAATGGGCTGTGAGCGAGGTAGATCGCGTAGGATGCTCCACCAAGAAAGACGATCGAGCCTGGCACCGCAAACTTTCCAGCACTCTCCCATTGCACGATCGGCACCAGCCACAGGGCCATCGCCAAGCCGAACAGCACACGATTGTCGGGCAGCGCACCCAATATGATGAATCCGAGCAGCGCAATGCCACCGCCGAGAAGGAATGGTGCGAAAGGGAGGCTGCGATTTCGCACCAGCCACGACGCGACCATGCCGAGTACGAATTCCAGATTGATCATGGCCAACAAGGGCTGGAGCAAACGTTCAGGGGCACCTATCAAGAGATTGAACAGAATGATCGCGGCAGCCCACAGCGTGGCAGCGATAAACGGGTGACGCGTCAGCGCGAACAGCAGGAACAAGGCGTAGAAGATGATCTCATGTTGCAGTGTCCAGGCAACGAGAAGCGCCGGATCGACGGTGCCGGGCAAAAGCGTCAGGGTTTCATACCAGCCCCACTGGCGGCTGCCGTTGGTGAGCGCCGGAAACGCCGTGTAAGCGATGGCGAGCGCGACGCCGACCGGGAAATAGGGGACGAAGATGCGAGTCAGCCGGCTTTTGACATAGTGCTTGCGCCAGACGGCAGTTGGGTTGTGCCCCAGATTGACGTGCGCGATGATGAACCCCGACAGGACGAAAAAGAAATCGACGCCGAGGTAGCCGCGCGCCAGAAGGGCCTGGACGATCAGGGGCAGCGGCCCGACGTAGGTCAGGACGGTGGCCGCCGAATGGTGACCGACCACCGCCAGTGCCGCGGCGGCGCGTCCAGCTTGAAGACTGGCAATCATCGGGCGCGCGGATGGGCTACGATCGACCATCACTGCCGGACAGTCAGCCGATGATGTAATCGATCCCGTCACAGACACGTGAATCGCCCGAATAGCGTGGCATAGAGCGCGGGTTGAAGGAAAGCACAAAGCTTCAAGGTCGAGCTGCCTCGCGAATTGGTCGAAGGCAGCTTGTGCAGGGCGCGGAGCGAGAATGCCAGCGCCATTCGCGAACCTCGGCGGGCGGTCTAGCGGAACGCGATCGAAGCGATGAGAATCACGGGGCGGTGGATTCGATCACGTCACAGCGTGGTTGGACGACCGTTGACCAGCAAGCTTCCCTCGACGCGTGAGGAATAGAGATCGACGGGTCCGCGGATGCTGTTGGCGCCGCGAAAGATACCGCGCGGATAGGCCGGCGTTTTGCTGGCCTGCACCATCGTCACATTTTCGTAGATCGAGCCGGCGCTCCACGGCAGCTTGCCGCCGGCGACCATCGTGAAGCGCGAGTTGCGGAAGGCGACGTTCTTGCCGCTCCTGTAGCTGCCCCCGAGATCGACCATCGGCATTGCGCCGTCGCCGCCATAGACCCGCTTCGTCGGAGACCTTGCGGGGTCGTCGGTGAAGATACAGCGATCGAACTGGGTCGCAGCCCCGGGGTCGTCGCTGGCGAAGGCATGAACCACCGCCCCGACAAAGGTGCAGTCGGCGAAGCGAAACCTTGGCTTGTTGGGCCATGCTGCCCAATTTGTCGCGCCGATGAACAGGCAATCCGTAAAATCGACATCGGCACTATTGCCGCTATCGGCAACCAGGCCGGCCCCAGCATTGTCGGCGAAGCGACAGTCGAGAAAGGACAGATTGCGGATTGTCTTTCCGCCTTCGGCCTCGATGTCGCATCCCGCGCCAGGGGCCGAACGGATCGCGCCCTTGCCGGTGGTGATGAAGTGGCATCGCTCGAAGCGATAATTGCGTCCTCCGACAATACTGCATCCCTGGCGGCCGTTGGCCGCGCAGGTGACGTGTTCGATCAGGCCCGAGGCGCCGTCGGCATCGAGCCCGTTGATCTGGATTCCGTCAAGCGCATGATGGTGCGCGACGATGTTTGAAATGCGCTCGGCGCCGCGATTGTTGTGGAGCGATAGCCCCGTCGCGGGGATCTGCCAGCCAGTGTCTCCATATTGGCCGCCGATGCGAAGCGCGGCCATGTTTCCGTCGAGCTCGATGTCGGTGATCACGATCGGTCCCGAACAATTTTCGACCTTGATCATGGCGCGATAGGGGGTCGCGAGTTGGCCGCCCTGAATGAAAGGCATGGGATGGCGGGTTGCGACGCCCGATCCTGGAGCGAAGGTGCCGAAGCGCAGGCCCGATGCGCATTTGAGTTTGGCGCCATTGCCGCGGATCGTAAGCGCACCGTGAAGCCCGGCGAACTCCATGATTTTGGCGGGCTCGAACGAATAGCCCGTTTCGCGGCCCGACAAGGAGCGCTGTTGACCGACGATATAGGTTGCGCCCTTGCGCAAAACGATTTCGCCTCCGTCGGAGCGCTCGACGTGCGCGGCCATCGCGGCGAAGGCCAGCGTGTCGTTGGTTTGCCCGTCGCCCTTGGCGCCGAATTGTTCGGGTGTGGTGGTCATGCCCCGTGCTCGAGCAAGGACATCGAGCGGGGCAAGCCAGGCTCCGAGCGAAACGGCGCCGAGCAACTGTCGCCGGGTCAGAGGCATGATCGGCACGCGGACACCCTTTCGAGACGTGCAGTGGGACCGATCGCGCCCGACTGCAACGGGCAAGGTGCCAGCGACCGAAACCACTGTCCCGGCACGCGATTAGCGGGTAGGTCGTTGCCAAGACAGTCCTGCCTGCAAGAGAAAGCGTGCCGCGCGGGCAACAGATTGACGATACAAAAAGGTCGCTGACGGTGGATCATTACGCCACATTGGGGGTCTCGCGGACCTCGGAGGACGTCGTGATACGGGCCGCTTACCTCGCCTTGATGCGACGGTATCACCCCGACACCAATCCGTCCTCGACCGCCGCGGGGCGCGTCCGCGACATCACGACCGCTTATGAAGTGCTGAGCGACAAGAACAAGCGCGCGGCATACGATCGCCCGAACTTCGAAAGCGTCGGCGGCGCGATGGCCGGGCGCGCCAAACGCCCCCCGGTCGGCCCGATCTTCTTCGCCGCGACGATGCTTTTGCTATGCGTCGCGGTGCTGGTGGTGTGGCTGCGGCCTTTTAGAAGTGTCCCCGCCATTGGTCAGCCGATGGCCGAAGCCGGCGAACGCGGCGCGCGAATGACCGGTGCGAGCTGTGCGTGGCCGGATGCGACCGAGGCCATCACGCAGGAACTTTTTCGCCAGGCACGCATGATGCGCGGCGCAAACGCGGAGGCGCTCGCCCTGATCGCCCCCCAAATGGTGGTCCGCATCTCGCCGACGCCCACCCCGCGATCATCCCCGGGAACGGGAAAACTGACGTGCAAGGCCGCGGTCGAGTTCGTCGTGCCGGTAAGTGTCGCCGTGCCGGACGGACGTCGGTCGTTCGAGGGCGAGATCGCTTATTCGCTCGATCAGCCAACGGCCGAGCGACCGCAACACGCGATTTTCGGGCGAGCAGATCGGCTCGCCGCGCTGCTGGCTTCGCTCCCCCGCCCGCTGCCCGCGTCGGTCAATCGGGGAGCGGATCAGAATGTCGATCAGACGGTCGATCTCGCGGAGCCGCCGCCACCGGAGGTCGTGACGCGGCCCGCGCCGATCGAGGTGCGTCCGACGATCCAAGCCACTCCAGCCGCAACACCGCGACCGGGCGAAGGCGCCGCCACCGAGAGGGATTCGACCCCACGCGCGGCGCGAACGCCCGGGACTTCAAGATCGGGCGAGGCGCGGTCGGGCGAAGCGGCGATCGGATCCCGCTCTCCAGCCTCGACCGAGACGGCGTGCCTGACGCGGCAGCCGCGGTGGGCTGAATTGCTTTGTCAGAACAAGGCCCTGGGCGCGCTCGACCGACAATTAGGCGCGCTCGATGCGCAAAGTTGGTCGAATGCAAGTGCGTTCAAGCGCGACTTGTTACGGCAAAGCAGGAATCAATTCAGCGCAAACCGCAACCAATGTGCGTCAGAGACCTGTGTGCGCCAGCTCACCCTTGGACGAATGAAGATGGTCGCGGAGATCATGAGGAGCGATCGCCCGGCGAGTGCGCGACGCTAAGCGCTCGCGCGCCATGCTTGACGTCACGGCACGATACGGCCGTCGATGTTGCCCTTGGGCCAATAGCGGCAGACCAGGACGTCGGTCTGGACCGCCTTGCCGATCGCACAGCCGACGCGTTGGGTGCCGGGCCAGATCATCTGCGTATAATGGCCGACATCGGCCCAATTGCCGGTCGTGCTGACATCGGGAAAGCGCGCCGAGCGAAACATCGATCGCTCCGCGGCCCACGCGCCGACCATTACCGTCGGACGAAAATAACCGCGCGTGCCCTTCCACAGATTTTCGCCGATCCCCGGTCGCCCGATGCGCGAAGAGTGACGCAACACGTTCGCTTGCGCGAGTTGGTTGGCGTAAGCGCGCGCGCCATCGGCGAGCGCGAAATCCCATACCAAGGGTGCGACCCCGGCGCTGCGCCGCTCGGCGTTGTGGCGAGCAAGCACTTCGGCGATGACGGCTTGTTCGTTCATCGGCGCGTAGCCGGCGGGCAGCGGCTGCGCCGTCGCCGGCATGGCGAGAGCGGCGGTGAGGCCAAGCGCGGCAAAGGTATGAAGCGGCATCTCACCCCCCGGTGAACTCATGAAATCAATGATCGCTTTTGGCATGGGCGGGGTTAATAAAACCGGACCCGGGGGGTCGGCCGATCGCGCGCGGTGCTCGCCTGAGCGATAATATACGGCTGGTTTACGCGTGGATAACGTCGAGCCGCTGGCCAAGGTTTTCGAGCGCGTGATCGTCCGTCAGATCGAGCGCCAGCGGGGTGACCGAAATATAGCCGTCGGCGACGACTTCGACATCGGTGAGATGCCCCGGGGTAACGGCGATCGGTGCCAGCCCGAACCAGAAATAGGGATAGCCCCGCGGGTCGGTGCGCTCGACGATCCGCAAGCGCCCATAATCGTGAAATCCCTGGCGGCAGACGCGGACGCCCTTGACCGCTTGCGGGGCGAGCGCGGGGAAATTGATGTTGACGAGGGTGCGCGGCGCGAACGGCTGATCGAGCAGGGCACCGATGATCGCCGCGGCGTGGGCCTCAGCCGCGGCGAACGGCACCGTGTCGCCCATCCCTTCGCGCGAATAGGCCTGGCTCAGCGCGATCGAGCGGACCCCGGCGAGCGCGCCCTCCATTGCTGCGGAAACGGTCCCCGAATAGGTCACGTCCTCGGCCAGATTGGCGCCGCGGTTGACCCCCGACAGGATAAGGTCGGGAGGCGAGTCCTTCATCACATGCGCGAGCGCGAGCATCACCGCGTCGGTCGGCGTCCCCGCCACCGCGAAGCGCTGCTTGCCGAGGCGCCGCAGACGGACGGGGCGGGTGAGCGTGAGCGAATGTCCGGTGCCCGACTGCTCTTCGGCCGGAGCAACCGCCCAAAGGTCGTCCGACAGCGTCGCGGCGATCGCCTCGAGAATTGCGAAGCCGGGAGCATCGATGCCGTCGTCATTGGTCAACAGGATTCGCATCGCCGCGCTATGCGACGCTCAGCCGCCGGTCACAAGCTGCGCTTTTCGAGCAACAAGTCGCGCTTTTCGGAAAGATCACCTTCGGTCAGTTCTTGTTAAGCCAAGTTCGCTTAACTATAGGCCCGCTTGGGGATACCGATTTTTCCGGTTAAGTCTCGGGGAAGTCCTGTTTATCGCCTCCGGCCGAACCGGTGGCCCGGTGCGGTAGCGGCTGGCGCTTGTGTTCGGGGAGGTGTGTCATGGCTACCGCTCTAGTGGACTTATACGGGCTTGGTTCGACAGTGTTCGACCAGCTTATACTTGACGACGAATACCAGCCGACCGAAGTCGAAGACTTCATGTGCGATGAGCATCGCGCATATTTTCTTCGCAAGCTGCGGGACTGGAAAGATGCGATCGTCGATGAAAGTCGCGCGACGATGGCGCAGCTTCAAGTCGATTCGATGCGCGAACCCGACATCGCCGATCGCGCGTCGAGTGAAACCGACTGGTCGATCGAACTGCGCACTCGCGATCGGCAGCGCAAGCTGATTGCCAAGATCGACGCCGCAATTCGCCGCTTGTACGAGGGCGAATATGGCTATTGCGGCGTCACCGGCGAACCGATTTCGCTGGCGCGCCTCGAGGCCCGACCGATCGCGACAATGTCGCTCGAAGCGCAGGAAAAGCATGAGCGCGTCGAGCGCGTGTCGCGCGACGACTGACCAGGCATTCGCGATGCGATGAAAAAGGACCGGATGCCCGTTGCGTCCGGCTTTTTTTCCGTGCGGTGTCTAATGGCCGGTGATCGCGTCCTTGACCCACAGTTTTTCCTTTTTGAGCCGGTGGAGCAAATTGTCGTCGGGGTGAGCGCGATGCTCTTCAAGATTGATTTGCGCTTCGAGCGCGGCATGCTTGGATGCGAGGTCCTCGACGTTGCCTTTGTCCATCGGTCAATTTCCTTTCGTTGGCTGACGCGTGACAGTTCGATGAAATAAACACGATTGGGGAGGTTTGTCTCCCTCCATCGCACACATTCCGGCAGCCGCATGCGTCGCTTCGCCGTGATCGCGATCACGCATGACGACGAGGCGATTGTCGGCTACGACAAGCGGATGAACGATGATGACCCGCAAGAGGTGATGGTGTTGCTCAAGTCCGAGCATCGCCGGCTCGATGACGATATCGAACGGATGCGGTTGTCGGGAAATTGCGACCAGCTCGAGCTGGCGCGGATGAAGAAGCGCAAGCTCCATCTGCGGGACGAGATCGCGCAGCTCGCCGACCGCATCACCCCCGACATTCTGGCGTAACCGATTGTCTTGGATCGGGACATGGAGCGGCGCGGCGGGGCGCTGATCGGCGATCGACGTTTCTTCCTTGAGGCGAACGTGGCACAGAGGGGCCGATGACCGACTCAATCGAGCACCAAGACGCCCAGGCGCGAATTACGCCCCGGCTGATCGATGCGCTATATACAGAGGCGATGCTGCTGGCGGACGAGGCGCGGGCCTATTTCGACGAGCAGGGGCGCGACGAGCGCCAGATGCTCGAGCCGTTCGCACGCGTCGGCTTTGCCTGCGAATCGCTCAAGGTGACGACGCGGATCATGCATATCGTGGCTTGGCTGCTGACCCAGAAAGCGGTCGAAACGGGCGAAATCCGGTCGATCGAAGGGCGCCGCCCAGAGCGGCGATTGGGACACGCCAATGACAGCGATCCGTTGGTGATCGGGCAACTTCCGCCTGCCGCTCGGCGGCTGGTGACTTCAAGCGCCGATCTTTATGCCCGTGTCGCACGGCTCGACGAGGGCGCGATCGAACCGGCGCAAAGTCCGGCGCGGGCACTGATGGGCCGGCTCGAGCGCGACCTGATCTGGAATCGCGGCGCCTGAACGCTTAGGCTTCCGCGGATGCAGTCCTTTACCTATCATCCCGGTCCTCGCCTCCTGTTCGGGGAGGGATCGGCAGCGCGCCTGGCCGCGCATCTGCCGCCAGGGCCGACCCTGTTCGTCACGGACCGTGAGGTTGTCGCACTCGGGCTGACCGATGGCTGCCGAGCGGCGATGGGCGAAATTGTGCTGTTCGATGCGGTAGAGGCCGATCCGTCGCGCGACACCTTGCTCGCCGCGGTCGAGGCTGGCCGCGCCGCAGGGGTCACGGCGGTCGTTGGGTTTGGCGGGGGCAGTCCGATGGATGTCGCCAAGCTCGCCGCTTATCTGCTCGGGTCGGGGGACGATCTCGACGCGATCTGGGGTGTCGGGCTAGCGACCGGCCGGCATTTGCCCGTGGCGCTCGTGCCGACCACGGCGGGAACCGGGTCGGAAGCAACACCCGTCGCGGTCATTACCTGCGCGGGCGCGGAAAAGCGTGGAGTCAATTCGCCGGCGCTGATTGCCGATTGGGCGGCGCTCGATGCCTCGCTGACGCTTGGCATGCCGCGCGGGCTGACCGCGGCGACCGGGATCGATGCCATCGTCCATGCGATCGAAGCATTTACCTCGGCCAAGGCCAAGAATCCGCTGTCCGACATGTATGCGCTCGAAGCGTTGCGATTGCTGTCGACATACTTGCTTGCCGCGTGCGACCGCCCGCGTGATCTTGCCGCGCGCTCGGCGATGCTGCTCGGAGCGCATCTCGCGGGGCTGGCGTTCGCCAATGCGCCGGTGGCCGGAGTCCATGCGCTGGCCTATCCGCTCGGCGGGCTTCATCATTTGCCCCACGGCCTGTCGAATGCGCTGATGCTGCGCCATGTTCTCCACCATAATCAGGATGCGGCGCGCGATGACTATGCGGCGTTGGCGCAAGTGATCGAACCAAATTGTGCGGGGCAGGGCAGCCAGGCTCAGGCGGCGCTGCTGATCGCTCGACTCGAAGCGCTGGTCGCCGCGAGCGGTCTTTCGCCGCGGCTGCGCGATCACGGCATCGATCGCGACCATATCCCGACCCTGGCGCGCGAGGCGATGAAACAACAACGACTTTTGATCAATAATCCTTGTCCGATCGACGAGGATGACGCGCGGCGGCTTTACGAGGCGGCGTGGTGATGCGGCCCGAGCTGCGCGGGCGCGATGCTTACCGCCACTTCGCGAGGGTCACCACGCGTTGGGGCGACAATGACGCTTATGGCCACGTCAACAACACGGTCTATCATGCGTGGTTCGACAGCGCGGTGAACCAGTGGCTGGTGGGCCAGGGGCTGCTCGACATCGTCGCCGGCGATCCGATCGGCCTGGTCGTCGAAACCGCCTGTCGTTATGTCAGCCCGCTCCAATTTCCAGGCAAAGTCGAGGTCGGCATCGCGCTCGACGCGCTCGGCCGTTCGAGCGTCACCTATCGCCTCGGCGTGTTCAAAGCGGGCACGTCGGTCGCTTCGGCCGAGGGGCATTTCACCCACGTCTATGTCGGGCGCGAGAGCCGCCGTCCGGTCGCCTTGCCCGAAGCCTGGCGAGTCCGGCTCGAGACGTTACGCTAGTCGCGCTTTGGCGGCGTCATATTCGCGCGCCAGCCGATCGACCAACGTTGCGGTCGGGACGACTTGATCGATCACTCCAATTCCCTGGCCCGATCCCCAGATGTCACGCCACGCCTTCGCGCCGCTCGCGCTTTCGAAATTCATCGCGTCAGGGCCCGCGCCCTCGAGCTTGTCGGGATCGAGCCCGGCGGCAAGAATCGACCCACGCAGATAATTGCCGTTGATCCCCGTGAACAAGGAGGAATTGACGATGTCGCCCGCGCCGCCTTCGACGATACCCTGCTTGTAGGCGTCGGACGCGCGCGCCTCGCTCGTGGCGATGAACGGCGAGCCGATATAACCGAAGTCGGCACCCATCGCCTGGGCCGCAAGAACCGCCCCGCCCGTCGCGATCGCTCCGGACAATGCGAGCGGCCCGTCGAACCAGCTGCGAATTTCCTGGATCAGCGCGAACGGAGACCATTTGCCGGCATGACCGCCAGCCCCCGCGGCAACCGCGATCAATCCGTCGGCGCCCTTTTCGACCGCCTTGCGCGCGAAGCGGTCGTCGATGATATCATGGAGCGTGATCCCGCCCCAGCCGTGGACCGCATCATTCAGCTCGGCGCGCGCGCCCAGCGACGTGATGACCAGCGGCACCTTCCATTTCTCGCACGTCGCGACATCCTGATCGAAGCGGTCGTTGGAGCGGTGGACGATCTGGTTGACCGCGAACGGCGCCGAAGGACGCTCGGGATGGTCGCGGTCGTGCGCCGCCAGCGCTTCGCTGATTTCGTGGATCCACTCGTCGAGTTGGGCCTGGGGGCGGGCGTTGAGAGCGGGAAAGCTTCCCACCACGCCCGCCTTGCACTGGGCGATGACCAGTTCGGGATTGGAGACGATGAACAACGGCGCGCCGATGATCGGCAATCGCAACTTCGACAGGATGGCCGGGACGCTCATGCTCTCTCCTCAGCGGATGTGGTGATAGTCCTTATACCATTCGACGAAGCGGGGAATGCCCTCGTCGATGCCGGTCGACGGCGCAAAGCCGTGATCGCGTTCGATCGCGCTGATATCGGCGTAGGTATCCTTGACGTCGCCCGGCTGCATCGGCTGGAAATCGAACCTCGCCTCGCGACCCGTCGCCTGCTCAAGCAGACGCACCATGTGCATCAGCTCCTCGCTGCGATGGTTGCCGATATTGTAAATGGCGTGGGGGGACGTGCTGCCCCCGGCCTTGGCTTGGCCATCATCGGCCGGCGGACCGTCGAGACAGGCGAGGATACCGCGGACAATATCGTCGATGAAGGTGAAATCCCGGCGCATCTCGCCGCTGTTGTTGACCCTGAGCGGCGCGCCTTCGTACAGCGCCTTGGCGAAAATCCACATCGCCATGTCGGGTCGGCCCCACGGGCCGTAGACGGTGAAGAAGCGAAGCCCGGTCATCGGAATACGGAACAGATGCGCGTAGCTTTCGCCCATCAGCTCGTCGGCCTTCTTGGTCGCGGCGTAGAGCGAAACGGGGTTGTCGACGCGTTCTTCCACGCGGAACGGCAGGCTGGTGTTGCCGCCATAGACCGACGACGAACTCGCGTAGACCAGATGCCTGACCTCGCGGGCACGCGCCAGCTCGAGCATGTTGACCTGACCGAGCAGGTTGGAGCGGACATAAGCCTGCGGGTTGACCAGCGAATAGCGCACCCCGGCCTGAGCCCCGAGATGGACGATGCGGTCGAACCGGTGACGCGCGGCGAACGCCTCCAGCGCCTCCTGGTCGCTGAAATCGACCTGTTCAAAGGCGAATGCATTGCCGTGTCGGGCGCGCAAGGAATCGAGCCGCGCCTGTTTCAGCGTCGGATCGTAATAATCGTTGAGATTGTCGATTCCGACGACGCGGTCGCCGCGCGCCATCAAGGCGTTGGCGACGTTGTAGCCGATGAAGCCGGCCGCACCGGTAACGAGAATGGTCATCCGCGCTCCCTAACGGCGCGTGACGACCTCGGCGAGGGCCAAAATAGCGGGGGTCGAAGCAACCATTCTCATGCGGTTCCGTTTTGCTGTCAAATGTACCGTGCCGAAGACAATCACGACGACCCGCTCGCCGACCGCTTCCGTTCCTTTGTTGCCGATCCCGCGTTCCCCTGTGTCGGGGCGAAAGCGGCGATGAAGCGCGACGGGATGCGCTTTATCGTCGCGCGTGATTTTCGCTCCGCGTGGGACGATTTGCGGATCACACCGGCGCTTCACGAACTGGCAAGGCGTTATCGCGCCGAGCCCGAGCTGTTCCAGTCGCTGGTCGTGTTGTTCGAGGATGGCGCGCCCGAGGATGAAGAAGGGTTCGAACAGGGATTGTGGGCGCGCCTTCAGTCATTGAGCGACAAGGACGAATGGCTCGGCCAGCGTCCCGACCCGCGCGTCAAGCACGACCCCGACGATCCGCATTTTGCGATGAGTTTTGGCGGCGAGGCGTTTTTCGTGGTCGGGCTCCATCCCCGTGCCAGCCGTCCGGCGCGACGCTTTGCGACGCCGGCCATGGTGTTCAATCTTCACGACCAATTCGAAACGCTGCGCCAACAGGGGCGGTATGAAAAACTGCGGTCGGCGATTCTCGATCGCGACCTGGCCATCGCCGGTTCGGCCAATCCGATGCTGGCCCAGCACGGCAAGGTCTCGGCCGCTCGCCAATATAGCGGCCGCGCCGTCGAAGCAGGCTGGCGTTGCCCTTTTTCGGGGCGGGAGGCGCAAGATGCCGCATGAAATTGCCCCGCGGTCCGGCGTGGCGCTGACGATCGACCGGGGCCAGCGGCTGACCGTGATCGATCCCCAGGGTGAGCAGGTGTCCGATCTGCTGGCCTTCAACCGCGGCGACTTGAAAGAGGTCATTTCGTCGGGTCGGACGCTCGATTATGCGAGCAAAATCTACCTCACCACCGGCGATCCGCTTTATTCGAACCGCTCGAACGTCATGCTCGATATCGTCGAGGATGCGGTCGGGCGGCACGACTTTCTGCTCACGCCTTGCTCCAAGGACACCTTCCGCATTCTCTACGGCGACGAACATCCCCACCGCGGCTGTTTCGGCAACCTTGCCGCCGCGCTTGCGCCGTACGGAGTGACCGAAGACATGATTCCGACCGCCTTCAACATTTTCATGAACGTCCCGGTCGACGGTGCCACCGGCGCATTGCGGGTCGAGCCGCCGCTTAGCAAGGCAGGCGACCGGATCGTATTCGAGGCGCGAATGGATTTGGTCGTCGGTCTCACGGCCTGTTCCGCGCTGCAGTCGAACAACGGCAGTTTCAAGCCCATCCATTGGCAAGTCGATTGAGCAAATTGGCGCGGGCGCGGGTAGCCCTCGCTTATCGGTGGCGGCATGGCCAGTGGCCCGACCTCGATCGTCCCCGGCGCTTTACCGAATGGGTCCAGTGGCGCAAGCTCAACGATCGCGACCCAGAACGGTCGAAGCTGACCGACAAGGCGCACAGCAAGCAGATCGCGGCCGCGATTTTGGGTGAGGAATTCGTCATTCCGACCTTGTGGCAGGGCGAGACGTTGCCTCCGATCGCCCCGTGGCCGTTGCCCTTCATCGTCAAGGCCAATCACGGTTGCCAGCAATTCGTGGTGGTCCGCAGACCCGCCGACTATTGCCGCGCGCGAGAATCGTCTTCAAAATGGATGAGATCATTCTACGGCGGCTTGCTCGACGAATGGCATTATCGCGGCGCGCGACGTTCAATTTTGGTGGAAGCCTTGATCGGCGAGGCCGACACGCTGCCGATCGATTATAAGATCTACGTCTTCGGCGGGCGGGCGGTGATGGTCCAGGTTCACGAAGGTCGCGGCGCCAACCATCGCTGGGCTCAATATGATCGCGGTTGGCGTCAATTGTCACGGCAGGCAGCGGGCGTCGCGGCGCCGGTCAGCCTGGCGGCAATGCTCGATGCCGCCGAGCGCTTGGGCGAGGGCCACGACTTCGTGCGCGCCGACTTTTACGAAGTCGCCGGGCAGCCGCTGTTTGGCGAATTCTGCCTCTATCCGGGCTCGGGGCTCGACCCGTTCGACCCACCGCGGCTCGATGACTGGCTCGGCGATTTGTGGAGCAGCCAATTGCCGGAACAGCACCTCGACCGGGAGCCCGCTGGCACGCGAGCCCGTAAACAAGTCCCGATCTGAGCGCCTCGAAGCTGAAAACTTGCACTATCGGGCGCCAATGCTGTCCGCCCGAAGTCGGCTCAGCGTTGGCACCTGGCGAGGGATCAGCCGACGCGCGGGTCGGGCGGGTTGGCCAATCGAATCCTGGATCAGCCAACGACCGCGACACGCACAGACAGAAACGGCCGGCCACCCAAAGGTGACCGGCCGGTCTGTTGTCAGTCCTGAACCGCGATTAACCGCGCTCGGGGGCCGCTTCCGGCGCCGGCGGCGGCGGCGGCGGCGGGGGAGCCGGGCACACGTCGGTCGCCAGAATCACCGAACCGTCGGGGCAGGTCTGCGTCGCAGGCGCAACCTCAACGGGCGGCGGCGGCGGCGGCGGCGGAGCAATCTCGACTACCTCGGCCGACGGACCGAACAGCACGCCAAGACCGATCAGGCCCGTCAAGCGCGACGAGTTGGTCTTGTAATTGGCGTAACGGCCTTCGGCCTTCACGTAGATGTGATCGCTGAGCATCTGCTCAACGCCGCCACCGACGACATAGCCCTTGGTGTGGTAGTGGTTGTAGTAGCTACCGACCGGGCTGAAGGCACCCGGAATGCGGGGATTGAAAGCGTCGAACTGCTTGCGCTGTTCGTTCACCACGAAACCGCCCTTGGCGTAGATCAGGGTCGACGGCGACATCATGACGCCGGCGCGAATCGCTCCACCATATTCCTGGAACGACTTGCGGCGAGCGAGGCCCGGACCGTCGAAGGTGATGTTCTCGGCGCGCGAGTTCATGAACGTGCCTTCGATCCCGAGAACGAAGTTGTCACCGATGAACGTATCGACGCCAATGGCGGCACCATAAGCGAGATGGCCGTCCTTATTGCCTTCCGAGCGGAACCGGTCGTAACCGACCGAGGCATCGGCACGAACGCCACGCAGGGTCTGTGCACTGGCTTGCTGGGCAGAGAGCCCAACGACCAGAGCGAGCGCGGTAAGCGCCCCGAATTGCTTACGCATAATTAAATTCTCCCTTAGTTATTAACCGTTTATCTGTTCTTGGCTCGCCAGCGTAAACGTTGGCATCGACACATCTTATAGCAAGATCATCTCTGACTGAAAAGCTCCCTTGCTTCCGAATTGGACGCCAAACGCGGTTCGACCATCAACATCGCGCCGGGCGCAGTCGAAATCGTCGAGCTTTCCTACGCAGATTGACCCTCATGAGTTCCTCGCGCCCGCGAATTTCGACCATTTGTGTTGCTTGCCCGCCACAGGCTATCCGTTGGCGCGACGCACGAAATTCGCGGCCTGCTGAGCGGAGAAACAAATAATGGCGTCCCTGCTATCAGTTCATCCGACTGTAAAGCCCGAACTTTCCGGCCCTAGCCGGTGCATGGTATCGCGCGGCGGCAAAGGAGCAGGAAGGCGGCGGGAACGCTCGAGCATGTCGGAGCCTGATCGCCTTGTCGATCATTGTTGACGGCCACGCGCGCGATCGATGCGCGACGGGCGAGCGAGCCCGGCGACGGATGGGAACGGCGCGATTTTCGCTCCAACCAATTGAAGCGATGGGAGTCATTTCCGTTCAGTCGGGCGCAATTCAGCAATTGCTAGCGCCGCCCGGAAAGCATAAGAGCCGCGCTGCTCGGGTGAGATGAATGACCTTTGGTCCGTGGGCGACTTCGACCAGGCCCTCTCAGGAAGAGCATTCGAAGTAGTTCCGGTTCTTGCCGCGACGTGCCGCGGCGCTGGAGCAAAATGTAGAATGCCCGTCTCGCGGCGTCTATCGGAAAGAGCATGATGGAACAGACCGTAATCTCCAGGAACTTCCCGATGCGACTTCGTCGCTCGCGCGCGTTGCGGCGCTTCAATACGCTATTCCTGCTGACGGTCGTTGTGCCGACCATGCTGGCGGTCATCTATTTCGGGCTGATCGCGTCGGACGTTTACGTGTCAAAATCGCAGTTCGTGGTGCGGAGCCCTGACAAGCCGTCCACGACCGGCCTTGGGGTGCTGTTGAAATCGGTCGGTTTTTCAAACGCGGGTGATGAGATTTTCGCGACACAGGATTATGTCGTGTCGCGCGACGCTCTGCGCACGCTCAATCGGGACAAGTCGGTCGAGGCAGCTTACACGCGCCCGGGTGTGTCGATGCTCGATCGGTTCAATCCATTCGGCTGGAATGGCTCGTTCGAGGATTTGTACGATTATTACATGGGCAAGGTTTCGATCGAGCACGACGCGACGTCATCGATCACGACGTTGAGCGTCAAGGCGTTCAGCGCGGCCGATGCGCAAAAATTCAATCAGCGTTTGCTCGCGCAGGCGGAAGGGCTCGTCAATCGGCTCAACTCGCGTGGACAGCGCGATCTTGTCGATTACGCCAAGCGTGAATCGGAGGAAGCCGAGCAATCCGGCCTTCGCGCTTCGCGCGAATTGGCGCGCTATCGCGACCGGGTCGGCGTGATCGACCCCGAGCGGCAGGCCACGGCTCAACTCCAGATGGTGTCCAAGCTGCAGGACGAATTGATTGGCGCCCGAACGCAACTGGCGCAGTTGCAAGCGCTCGCGCCCGAAAATCCCCAGATCCCCTTGCTTCAGACGCGGATCGCGTCGCTGACCAAGGAAGTGAGCACGGCGCTCGGCCAGGTGACGGGCGCGCGCGGGTCGCTTGCCGGGTCGGCGGTCAAGTATCAACGGCTTCAACTCGAACGCGAGTTTGCCGACAAGCGCCTGACGGCGGCGCTGACTTCGCTGCAGGAAGCGCGCAACGAAGCGCGGCGGCAGCAGGCCTATGTCGAACGGATCGTTCAGGCGAGCCTCCCCGACGAGGCCGAGCAACCCCGCCGGCTGCGCGGAATTCTCGCGACCTTCGTGCTTGGCCTGGTTGCCTACGGAGTCCTGACGATGCTGTTCGCGGGCATCAGGGAGCACAAGGACTGATGGTCGAATATCAGGCGCTTGGGAGCGCCGCGCCGAGCCTGCGTCGTTCGTGGGCGATTCAGCGCCGCGTGATCTGGGCCCTGTTCCTGCGCGAAGTCATGACCCGTTATGGCCGCCACAACATTGGATTCCTGTGGTTGTTCGTCGAACCGATGCTGTTCACGCTCGGGGTTACCGCATTGTGGAGCGCAACCCAGTCCGCGCATGGATCCAATTTGCCGATCGTGGCCTTTGCCATTACCGGATATTCAAGCGTTTTGCTGTGGCGTAATATGCCGGGCCGCTGCATCGGATCGCTCGCGCCCAATCTGTCCCTGCTCTACCATCGCAACGTCCGGCCTATCGACATCTATCTGTCGCGCTTGCTGCTCGAGGGCACCGGGGCGACCATGTCGTTCATTTTCCTGACCTTGTTCTTCGGGTTCATCGGCTGGTTGGAGATGCCCGAAGACGTTCTCAAAATCGCCGCGGCGTGGGTGATGCTAGCGTGGTTCGGCGCGAGTTTCGCGCTTCTGCTCGCGGCCTGGTCGGAGATGTCCGAGACGATCGAAAAACTGTGGCACCCCGCCTCTTACCTCTTGTTCCCCTTGTCGGGGGCTGGCTTCATCGTCGATGCCTTGCCCAAGCCGGCGCAGGATTTCGTGCTGTGGTTGCCGATGGTCAACGGGGTCGAGTTCCTGCGCGAGGGCTATTTCGGGTCGCAGGTCCACGCCCATTACGACATCGGCTACATGGCGTTGGTCAATCTGACACTGACCATTCTGGGCCTGTCGCAAGTAAGGAAGGTCAGTCGGTCGGTGGTGCCCGAATGATTCGCCTTAGCAATGTGAGCAAGGTGTATCCGACCCGGAGCGGGCCCGTGCGCGTGCTTCATGACGTCAACATGTCGATCGACTGTGGCGAGCGGGTCGGGATTCTCGGCGGCAATGGGGCCGGCAAGTCGACGCTCATTCGCCTCGTCAGCGGCGCCGAGTTGCCGACCGGGGGCACAATCGAGCGCGACATGAGCGTATCTTGGCCGCTCGCTTTTGGTGGCGCCTTTCAGGGCGCCTTGACGGGTTTTGACAATTTGCGCTTCATTTGCCGCGTCTACGGTGTCGATCCCGCAGACAAATTGGGATTCGTCGAAGACTTCACCGAGCTTGGAATCTATCTTCGTGAGCCGGTGAGAACCTATTCATCCGGAATGAGGGCAAGACTTGCCTTTGCGATCTCGATGATCATCGAATTCGATTGTTTCCTGATTGACGAAATCATTGCTGTCGGGGACACGCGCTTTCACGAGAAATGCCACCGAGAATTGTTCGAGCGGCGGAGTGAACGCGCGATGATCATCGTTTCGCACAGTGCTGCTTATATCAAGGAACATTGCACGCGTGCGGCGGTTCTCGTTGGCGGAGAGCTTCACTATCCCGGCAACCTTGACGAGGCATTCGACTTTTACAATGAATCGATGGCCCCGGTATGAAAATGATTAACTTGCCGGTGCGGTTCGGCTCAAGGATTGCCTGGCTGTGGCGCCATAGTGGCTCGTTCGGTGGTGAATCGTCGCCGGCGCTTCAGACCCGCTTGTTGGTCGATGTGTCGGCGATCATCCGGCACGACGCGCAAACGGGAATCCAACGCGTCGTTCGAGCGATCTGGTCCGAACTGCGGCGGCGCGACGGGGAGGGTTTCCGGCTAACGCCCATCTATGCGACCCATACGCAGGGCTATTGCTATGCCCCGCTCGATTTCCTTGATGCGGGATCGTTGGCGCGGTCGGGCGAGGCCGTGCGCGCCAATCGAGGCGACAAGTTCCTCGGGCTCGACCTGTCGGCGCATGTCCTGCCCAAATGGCGCCAGCAATTGCGGGGCTGGCGCGAGCATGGCGCGACCGCCCACCTGGTCGTCTATGACTTGCTCCCGATTTTGCGCCCGCAATGGTTTACGACCAAGGCGACGGCGCATTTCCACAACTGGTTCGACGTGCTCGCGCAGCACGCGGACCAGGCGATCTGCATCTCCAAGCATGTCTCCAACGACTTGCGCGACCAATTGCGCGAGCGCGCTCCTCATTCGACCGTTTCCATTGGGCGCATGCCATTGGGTGGGGACATTGCGGAGAGCCGCCCGTCGGAAGGCGTCTGTGGCGAGGTCGCGCGCTTGCTCGATCGGTTGCGTTTTCGGCCCGCGATCCTGATGGTTGGCACGGTCGAGCCGCGCAAGGCCTACGAACTTGCTCTCAACGCCTTCGAATATCTGTGGCAGACGCGCGGTGGGGATGCCCCCGATCTGGTGATCGTTGGGAAGCCCGGCTGGAAAACTGGCGCATTGCAGCAACGGCTGCGCGATCATCCCGAGCAAGGCAAGCGACTGCATTGGCTCGACGCAGTCACCGATGAAGGCCTGGGGCGGCTCTACGATGCGAGCCGTGGGCTGCTTGTCACATCGCTTGGCGAGGGTTTCGGATTGCCGCTGGCCGAAGCGATGGAGCATGGACGCTATGTGCTGGCTCGCGACTTGCCGGTGTTCCGCGAGCAGAACCTGCCCAATACCTTGTTTTTCGAGGATGATCGACCGGCTGCGCTGGGCGAGCGAGTGCTTGAACTGGCGCGCGCCGGGCCGCTGCCGACGAATGCCGCATTCGATCTTCCTACCTGGAGCGACAGCGTCGATTCCCTGCTCAAGGCGCTCGGCATCGCGAACCAGCGGGAAGGGCAGGGGGCGGAAGCGATCCCGAGAGGAATGACTTGCAAGGACGGCGTGACATTGTAGGGCGAAAATAATTCTGTTCGCCTGAGTTCCGCGCACTCCAAGCTGCTTCGCTCGATTGTCCTGCGGGTATGGCTGTGGCGGTTATTCGACGATCACAACGCTTGCTGCGATCGCGCCGCGATCCGCTGAACCGCACTCGACTGGAAAGCGACCTTGACGACCATGACTACCGCGATCATCACTGGCATCACCGGACAGGACGGAGCCTACCTCGCCGAGTTGCTCCTCGCGAAGGGCTATAAGGTCTATGGCACCTTCCGCCGCTCAAGTTCGGTCAACTTTTGGCGGATCGAGGAACTTGGGATCAAGGATCATCCCAACCTCCATTTGGTCGAGTTCGACCTGACCGACCTGTCGACATCGATCCGTCTGCTCCAGCAAGCCGAACCCGCGGAAATCTATAATCTCGCGGCGCAGAGCTTCGTTGGGGTTTCGTTCGAACAGCCGCTCACGACCGCCGAGATTACCGGGGTCGGCGCGGTCAACTTGCTCGAGGCGATCAGGATCGTCGACAAGAAGATTCGCTTCTACCAGGCGAGCACGTCCGAAATGTTCGGCAAGGTGCAGGCCGTCCCGCAACTCGAATCGACGCCATTCTATCCGCGGAGCCCTTATGGGGTCGCCAAGCTGTACGCGCATTGGATGACGATCAATTATCGCGAAAGTTATGGAATTTTCGGCAGCAGTGGCATCCTGTTCAATCACGAGAGCCCGTTGCGCGCGCGCGAATTCGTGACCCGCAAGATCACCGATGCGGCGGCCAAGATCAGGCTCGGCCAGCTCGACTGTCTGAGGCTCGGCAACATCGATGCCCGGCGCGACTGGGGGTTTGCCAAGGAGTATGTCGACGGGATGTGGCGCATGTTGCAACATCATGAGCCCGACACCTTTGTCTTGGCCACCAACCGTACCGAATCGGTTCGCAACTTCGTGGCCATGGCGTTCAAGGCGGCGGAAATCGAGATCGAGTTTTCGGGTCGGGACGAAGGTGAGATTGCCGTCGATACGACAACGGGCAAAACCGTGATGAGGATCGACGAGCGCTATTATCGCCCCGCCGAAGTGGACTTGCTGATCGGCGACCCTGCCAAGGCGACCGAATTGCTCGGCTGGAGTCCGCACACTTCGCTTGAGACACTATGCGCAATGATGGTCGAGGCCGACTTGCGCCGAAATCAGGCTGGCTTCTCATTCTGACGCGCGGCCTGTTCGCGTCGCGCGTGGATTGACGGCATGATCAGGACGCTGATCACCGGCGCCGCCGGATTTACCGGGCGCTATCTGGTGAGTTTGCTCAGCGCGCTCGGGCATCAGGTTCATGGGGTCGTCCATCATTTGCCCGATGAGCCGATCGACGACGCGTTCGCGGTCCATGTCGCGGATCTCGCGGACTTTCGCGCCATGTCCGAGGTCGTCAACGACGTGCGCCCGAACCATGTCGTGCATCTCGCCGGAATCGCGTTCGTCGCCCATGACGACATCGAGGAAATGTATCGCGCCAACGTGGTCGGCGCGCGGCAATTGCTGCAGTCCTTGTCGAGCCTGCCGGACAGCCCACGATCGATCATCCTGGCCAGCAGCGCCAACGTCTATGGCAATGCACGCGAGGGAGTGCTCGACGAGAGCATGCCGCCGTCGCCAGCCAATGACTATGGCGTAAGCAAGGTCGCGGCGGAATATGTCGCGCAACTGTACCGCGATCGGCTGCCGCTGATCATCACGCGCCCATTCAACTACACGGGGCGCGGACAGTCGATCAGTTTCGTCATTCCCAAGATCGTCGAGAATGCGCGCAAGCGGAAAACGATGATCGAGCTTGGCGACATCGACGTCGCGCGGGACTTTTCCGATGTTCGAACTGTGGTCGATGCCTACGCGCGCCTGCTGACTGCGCCCGCGGCGGTCGGCGGAACCTTCAACATCTGCTCGGGCACCGCAGTGTCGCTGCGGCAAGTGATCGAGCGCGTGACGCGCCTCGCGGGGCACCGCTTCGACGTCCGGGTCAATGCCGATCTGCTGCGCAGGAACGAAGTGCGGACGCTGCTCGGCAGTTCAGCCCACTTATCGTCGGTGATCGGGACGCTCAAACCTATTTCGCTCGACGAGACGCTGAGCTGGATGCTGGAAGACTGAATGACGCGCGTGACCTTGTGCGTCGATGCGCTCGCACCCCACCCCGGTGGAATTGGCCGTTACACCTGGGAATTGTGTCAAGGGCTGGCGGCACGACAGGATATCTCGTTGCGCTACTTCGGTCGCAACCGATTTTTGCATGATCCCGCCGTCTTGATCTCTGACGAGCCGCTTCCCCCGAGGCGAGGACGCTTGTTGACGTTTTTGGATCGCCGCGCCGCGCGTTCGTCGATCGTCCATGGTCCGAATTATTTCCTGCCTTCGTTCGCCGAAAGCGGGATCATCACAGTTCATGATCTGTCGGTCTTTCGTTATCCCGAAACGCATCCGATCGATCGGATCAAGGCGTTCGAGCGCGAATTCAAGCGCTCGCTGGCCCGCGCCACGCACGTGATCACCGATACCCAGACGGTACGGGCCGAGTTGATCGATATGTTCGCAACCGACGCGGATCGAGTGACGGCAGTCCCGCTCGGTGTAAATGCCTCGTTTCGTCGCCCTTCCGAACATGAGCTTGCTGCAGGCCTCGCCAGCTTGGGCCTTTCGCCCGGCGGGTACGGGTTGTGCGTCTCCACTCTCGAGCCGCGCAAGAAAATCCTCGAACTGCTTGATGCGTGGCGCGGTCTGCCGCGAGCGATGCGGGACCTTTATCCGCTCGTCTTGTGCGGCGGGGCGGGGTGGCGCAACGACACTTTGAAGCAAGCGGTCGAGCAAGCCGCCAGGGAAGGTTGGCTGCGCCACCTGGGGTTTGTCGAAGAAGCGATGCTTCCAACCTTATACGCCGGGGCGCGAATATTCGTCTATCCGTCGATCTATGAGGGCTTTGGTCTGCCGCCACTCGAAGCCATGGCGTGTGGCGCGCCCGTGATGGTGTCCGCCATTCCCTGTTTGTCTGAAGTTTGTGGACCGGCGGCGCGCTATTTCGATCCCGATGATGCGGCGGCATTCGCGCACGCGATCGAACATAATCTCACCGATACCGCATGGCAGGCTAGCGCTGGCGACATGGGGGTCGAGCGCGCCGCGCTCTACCATTGGGACCGCTGTATCGAGGAAACGCTCAGCGTCTATCGCAGGGTCCAAGCGGCATGCTGATCAAGCGCGATCTGCGGGAGCGACCACGCCGCTCGCGGACGATGTCGATCAAGCGCCGATCGTTCATCTTGACGCGCGGCAAGCGGGCGGTGCAACGGCGCATTGCGCCGCGCAACGATCCGCTGGCAACGGTTCGAGCCGAAGCTTAGGAAAAGAGCGCGATTTTCCGCGATCGGGATTCGCAACACGACGTGGAGATGAAATGAAGCCGACGCCGATCACCAGCTTGGACAAGATACCGATCGCGATTGTCCCGTCGGCCAAGCAAGCGGCTCCGTTCCGTCCACGGGGCAGCTTCAAGTTGCCCATCGTGCTCGATGTCACGGCAACGAGCGTGCTTGTCTGGTCCAAGGAACATGCCCTCAATCTGTCCTATCGCTGGTTCGAAGACTCCGGCGGATGCATTGATCGTGAGGGACGTCGCACCGCCTTGCCGGTCGATCGGCTTGGCCCGGGCGAGCGGATCGAGGTCGATCTGGCGGGGTCCACGCCCGACGAGCCCGGGGTTTATCAGTTGACCGTGTCGCTTGTGCTCGAAGGGGTCGAGTGGGCCTGCGACGTGGGGCCGTCGGGGTGGATGCAGATCACGGTGCCGGTCACGCTCGGGCCGGCCTGGCCGTCCGAGCTGAAGGCGTCGGTCGGCGGACGGACCTTGCGCGGCGCCCTTGTCGCGACCGAGCTTGCGCGCACCCTTGCGGCGCGCGGCGGACTGGACAATGCGGCCGATCGACAGGCGGCGGTCGGGCCAAGGCCTCCCACGCAACGCTCACGAACGATTGTCCCGCTGCAGTCGAGGGCAAGCCACAGCAAATGGAAGATCCGATTGCGGCGTGCCCTCGGGATCGATGATCTTCATGACCAGCTCGACGCCTTGTTGGCGATGGCGAGCAGGCAGGAAGGCCATGCGGTTGACCTGGAAGCGGAAATCCATGCGCTAAAGGACGAATTGCGACGCGAGCCAGAGGCTTCCACGGTGCACCCGCCATCGTTCGAACAGCAGATGAATGACGCCAGCGGCCGACTGAAGAATCTGACCCAAAGGCAGAAGGCAACGTCGTCCGAACGCTCTACTGGCGTCCCACATTCGACAAAGCCGTCGGCCCGCGCCGCTGCCAATACGAAAGCTCCGCGATGACTGCACGGACATCCGGCAAGCGCTTGCTCGTGATTGGCGGCGGCGGACATGCCGCGGTCGTTATCGACGTTGCGCGCGCCGCGGGCTTCGATCCGGTGGCCGTTCTCGACGGCGGCAGGGTCGGCGCTTCGTGCAACGGCGTGGAGGTGGTTGGAGACGACGACATGGCGCCCGCCCTGTTTGCCAGCGGGATAGCAGACGCGGTCGTAGCGATCGGAGACAATCGGTTGCGAATCAGGCTTGGCGGCGAGCTGAAGCAGATCGGCTTCGGCCTCCCGGCCCTGTGTCATCCGAGCGCGATTCTCTCGCCCTCGGCGGCGATAGGAGAGGGGACGGTCATCATGCCGCTTGCTGTCGTCAACGCCGACGCCAAGGTCGGCCGTCTGGCCATCATCAACACCGCGGCAGTGATCGAGCATGACTGCACCATCGGCAACGGAGGTCATGTCGCCCCGGGCTGTCGATTGGGGGGCAATGTCGCGATCGGCGATGAGGTGCTGGTCGGAATCGGTTCTGTGGTGCGGCCGGGAGGGCGGATTGGTGACTGCACTGTGCTCGGCGCTGGATCGACCGTGATCGGCGATCTGGAGGGTCACAGCGTCGCCAGCGGAACTCCCGCCAGGGTTTGGAAATCGCGATGAAAATCATGATTGTGCAGGCAACGTCGCGTCTGCTCCCGCAATCGGAGGGCTATCGCAACGAGCTTGGAACCGCGCTTCAGGCCGAAGGTCACAAGACCCAGTGGCTTGATTTGCCGTCGATCAATCTCGCTGGCCGGACGATTACCAATATCGCGTCATTGCGGTTGCTCGGCACGGTGGCAAACGCCGACCTCTTGCTGTGTCTCGACTCGGTTGCAGCGCTGTTGACCCATCCGCGCAAGATGGTGGTGGTGCTTGATGATGCATTTCTGCATGCATCTTCGATCGATCGACCCGCCGCGAGTGTCGCCGAACAACGGTTCATCGCGAATGCGCTGGTCGCCGCGATCGACGAAGCCGAAGCGATCTTCGCATTGTCGTCATTTGCCGCCGGGCGGATGACCGCGGCCGGGCTTGGCCGCGTACAAACGCTGACGCCGAAATTGTCCCGGTCGCAATATTGCTATCCGCGCTGCCCCGGCTCCGAGTTGCTGGTGCTTGCGGCGCTGACGGATGATCAGCGACCTGAATTGCTGATCGAATGCCTTGCTCGTTTGCCCGAACCGTTCCGAGCGCGCTGGGTTGCACGCGATGCCGATCCCGCGACGCTGGCTCGAATGCGCGGCCTGGCACAGCAGGCCGGCGTCGAACAGCGCCTTGCGATCGACCTTCGACCGATCGACCGCGCCGAACGCGCCTACCTGATCGCTCAGTCGGCCGCGCTGATCGAAACCGGGTCCAACGCTTTGCTGATCAGCGACAGCATCGTCGAGGCGTCGGCGATCGGTGTTCCGGTGGTGGTTTGTGACGACGGCGGAGCGGCCAATGAGCTTGCGGCGTCATCAATGGTGCGATCGGCACCCCCTGTCGGCGCCGAACTTGCCCGATCCGTTGTCGCCGCCTGCGCCGAGGCACCTGGGGCATCTCAGCATGCCGCGCTGCCCGAGTCGGGTCGGTCGAATGGATGGCATCCGCTGATGAAGGCGCTTCGCAAATGAAAATCACAGTCGTCAACGCGATGGCTCCGTACGTGTGGGGCGGTGCCGAGGAGCTGGTCCACCATTTGCTCGTCAATTTGCGGCGCCACGGCCACGAGGCCGAAGCGTTCCGCATGCCCTTCGCATGGGATCCGTATGACAAGCTTCCGCTCGAAATGGCGCGGTTCAAGGCGCTTCGTCTAGGAGAAGTGGATCGCCTGATTTCGTTCAAATTCCCTGCGTATTTGCTCGACGCGCCACGCCACACGACGTGGCTCATCCATCAATATCGTCAAGCTTACGACCTTTGGGATTCGCCATATTGCAACATTCCGCACACCGCCGAGGGATTAGCGATCCGCGACCTCATCATCGAGAATGACAATCAGGCGCTCCAATCACGCGACCGGTTGTTCACGATCTCGGACGAGATCAGCGCGCGCTTGTTCAAGCACAACAAGATCGAAGCTCCGGCGCTGCGATTGCCGATCAACAATCCCGAAATGTTCCACGGCGGACCCTATGAACATTACATCTTCGCGCCGGGCCGCATCAACGCCAGCAAGCGCCAGTGGCTGATGGTCCTTGCGTTGCTCTACTGCGACCAGGACGCACGCCTGGTGATTGCCGGCCCGCCCGATCGCGAGGAGGATGGCGACACGCTCCGCCAGCTGGTCGAGGAACATGGCCTTGGCGACCGAGTCACGCTCGACATGCGCTTCCTGTCTCGCGAAGAGCTCGCGGCGTATGTCAATAATTGCCGTGCAGTCGCTTATCTCCCGTTCCAGGAAGACAGTTACGGCTATGTCACCATGGAAGCATTCGAAGCCGGCAAACCCGTGATCACCACCAGCGATTCGGGGGAATTGCTCGCCATCGTTCGCGACGGCGAAACCGGACGGGTGATGGATCCTAAACCCGAATCGGTCGCCCTGGCGATTTCGCACTATCTCGGCAGCGAGAATAATGCGCGGGAACATGGGCTTGCGGGGCGGGCACTATGGCGCTCCAAGGAAATCAATTGGGACGAAAACATCTCCCGACTGTTGGGAAGCTGACATGCGTATCGGCTGGGCTACACCGTTCAATATCCGTTCCGCGATCGGCAGGTATAGCCGGATGGTCTGCGAAGAGTTGCAGAAGCGCGGCCACGAGGTCGAAATCATCCGCACCGAGAGCGGCGCGGAACTGACCTTCGACGTGCTCGAGTTCGACGCCAACGTGATTGAAGCAGCCGCCGCGGACGTCGATCGCTATGACGCGTTGATCGTCAATTTCGGCAATCACGCGCCCTATCACGCCGGAATGATCCATCTGTTGGGACGCCGCGCGCCGCTCGGCATCTTTCACGACATGGAGATGCGCGATTTCGAATGGGGGATGACCCATCGCCACGCCATGACCATCCCGCGCCTGATCGGCGTCGTCCAGGAGTTGGCGGCTGGTGGCCATTCGGACATGGTCGATCCGGCCAATCGACCGTTGCTTGCGACGCTCGCGGCGATGACGTGCGGAGCGGTCCTTCACGGACCGCATTATCGCGAGACGATCGCGGATTATTGTCCGGGCCCGGTCGCGATCATTCCCTTATGCTATCCCGACACCGGCGACGGCCGCGCGACAAGCGAGGCCGGACCCGGACCCGATCTTCGAGTAACGATCTTCGGTGTAATCAACGAGAATAAGCAGCCCGGTCGCGCGATCGAGGCACTTGCCATGCTTCGGGAGCGGTTGGGTGATGTCGAGCTCCACCTGGCCGGCGCCGTCGACGAGCAGGTGCGCGCCGCGCTGAGCGAGAAAGCCGCGACGCTGGGGGTCTCCCCGCCGGTCTTCCACGATTATGTCACCGATTCGCGCTTGCAGGACATCATCGAGGGGTCGCGCGTGGTGTGCTGCCTGCGCTATCCAGTGAGCGAAGGAGGGTCGGCGTCGATGGTGACGGCGCTGTATCGCGGGCGTCCCCTGATCGTATCGGATATTGCCAGTTACTCGATGATCCCCGACGACCTCGTTTCGAAAGTGTCGTACGGGAACGATCCCGGTGATCTGGCCGAGGCGCTTTTCGCGATCCTGTCCGACCCCGTTGCTGCCGATACCCGCGCTGCCGACGCACGCGAATGGGCGGAAGATCGCTTTTCCGCTCACGCCTATGTCGACGCATTCGAGCCGATGCTGCAAGCCAGCCAGAGCGTGGCGCTGGTCACGCGCGCGGCGCTGCAACTCATGCCTGCGGTCACGACCGGAATGCACGAACCGCTTCCCGTTGCGATCGATGGCTTCGCCGCGGCACTCGACTGGATGGACTCAAGCCAGAGCTCGGCGAATTGACCGTGGGCGCTCCGATCGATGGATTACAGGAGTGGATTCCGATCTACCAGCCCGATTTGTCGGGGAACGAGCGTCGCTATGTCCTCGATTGTGTCGAGACGGGCTGGATTTCGGCGATCGGCAAATATACCGGCCAGTTCGAGCAGATGATCACCGACTTTACCGGCGTTCCCAATGCGGTTGCGGTCAGCAATGGCACCGTCGCGCTTCATCTCGCGCTTCAGTGCCTCGATATCGGACCGGGCGACGAGGTTATCGTCCCGACCTTCACCTACATCGCCTCGGTCAACACCATTAAGCAGACCGGCGCGACTCCGATCTTCGTGGATAGCCGCGCGAGCGACTGGTTGCTCGATCTCGATGACGTCGCGGCCAAGATCACGCCGCGGACCAAGGCCATCATGGCCGTTCATCTCTACGGCGCGATTTGCGACATGCCGGCGCTGGTCGCCCTGGCCGACCACCATCACATCAAGATCGTCGAGGATTGCGCCGAAGCGCTTGGCTCCACTCTCCACGGGAAGCACGTCGGCGGATTTGGTGATGTCGGGACGTTCAGCTTCTTTGGCAACAAGACGGTGACGACGGGCGAGGGTGGGATGGCGGTTGCCAATGATGCAAAGCTCGCGGCGCGGATGCGCAAGGTTAAGGGGCAGGGACAATCGCTCGAGCGGCGCTATTGGCATGACGAACTCGGCTTCAACTATCGGATGACCAACATCTGCGCGGCAATCGGCGTCGCGCAGATGGAGCGGATCGAGCCGATCCTGATCCGCAAGCGGCAGATCGGGGCGCTGTATCGATCGCTTCTCGCCGACAGCGGG